>NZ_MSGP01000384.1 GCF_002078235.1 Streptomyces viridosporus | reverse complement strand
CCGGGCCGGGTCCTCCGGCCGACGGGTCCCCGCCCGCGGCCGGAGGGCCGCCCGGTCCGGCCGCCGTCGGCGAGGCTGCCGGACCAGCCCCTTCCGCGGTCGGCGGAGCGGCCGGAGCGGTTCCGGCCGAAGCGTCCGAAGCGGTCCCGGCCGGAGCCGGAGCGGCGACCGCCGGGCCCGGAACGGCGTCCGCCGGAGCCGGAACGGCGCCGCCCGGCGGCCCCCAGGCGGCGGGGGCCGGAGGCGCGGCGACCGCGTCGGCCGTGCCCTCCTCGCCCTCCTCCCAGCGCTGGAACTCCTCGTTCCAGTAGCGCGGTCCTCCGGTCATCGCATCCCCCTGTCTTCCCGGCTTCCCAGCTTCCCGGCTTGTTCCCGGCTTGTTCCCGGGTCGTCCCGGCCGTCCCGGCCGTCGCCGGCCTCACATGCCGAGCAGTCCCGCCACCGTCCCGGCCGAGGCGAGCACCGAGGTGAGGGCCTGGGCGTCCGCGAGCAGTTCCCGCACCCGCCCGAGGCGGCTCTCACCGGCCGCGCCGGTCCGGCCGATCTCGTCCTCGGTGTCCGCGAGCGCCTCGTCCAGCCGGGCCGTCTGTTCGCTCTGCCGCACCCGGGACAGGTCCGCCCGCAGCGCGCGGACCGCCTCCAGCAGTTCCTCGGTGGTCGCGTCGCGCTGCGCCGGGCCCCCGTGGTGGGCCTCGGCCCGCGCGTGGCGGCCGATCGCGAAGGTGCTGTGCGAGACGTCACCGATCCGGACGTTCGGTTCCTCGTGCGTCATGGCGGGGTTCATCCCTTCTGCGGTGCGGCACCGCCGGAGGCGCTCGCGTGCTCACCGATGGCGAAGGTGGAGCCCTCGACCCGGTCGATGTGCACGGCGCCGTTGCTGATGTTCACGATCTTCTGCACGAACTCGCCGGTCTCGTAACCGGCGTCGGCCAGGGCCTGCCGGACCCCGCGCCCGATGCGGTCCTGGATGCTCCGCAGATAGCGGTCCACATCCATCCGCTGGAACGTGGATCCGACGTCCACCGCGGCCAGTTCCCGCACGGAGAGGGCGGGCCCGTCGGGCAGCGCGACCGCGTGACCGCCGGTCAGCAGCCGCCACGCGAAGGCGGCGCCGTGGGCGAGGGCGGCCAGGGAACGGCCCGCCGAGCCGGGCACCAGGGCGAGGGCCCCGGCGGCCCTGCCGACCACGTTGCCGTGGAGCAGCCGGTGGGAGACGCGGTCGCCCTCCTTGAACTCGGCCCGCACCGGGTTCAGGACGTGCGGGGCGACCTCCAGCATGAGCATGCGGCCCTGGGTGTGGACGCGCACGAAGACCGTGACGACCAGTTCCTCGTCCCAGCCGCCGACGCGGATGCGCAGGAAGTGCCGCCGCTTCTCGCCGCCCTCCTCGACGGCCCGCACCCGGTGCCGCTCGAACTCCTCCGCCGAGTAGGGGGCCTGGTCGCGGTCGGTCAGTCCCTCGACGGGAAGGAACACGCACTCGTCGATCTCGAGCCGGCGCAGCCGGTCGCGCACCGCGGTCCCCGCGTACTCGGCGGGCATCCGCAGCTGTTCGAGCAGGGGGCGGACCCTCTCGAGGATCGCCCGGTTGCTGAGCGGCTGCGGCGCGGCGTCCTCGTCCGGCCGGAGTTCGACGGCGAGCACCCAGGTGTCGTACGCCGTGCCGGCGCCGCAGAACGGGCGGGCCTCGTCGTACATGACCAGCGGGGCGTGCTGTTCCCGCCGGATGCGCCGCACCAGGCGGGAGAAGCGCTCCCCCTCGGCCTGCTCGGCGGGGTCGTTCGCGAGGTCCGGGAAGCGCTTCGCGGACAGCTCCGCGGCGAACACCCGGGCGAACCGGTCGCGCCGGGCGGCGGCGCACAGCGCGATGAGCACGAGCACGGCGATCCCGAACCAGGCCTGCCACGGTTCGGCCGACTCCAGCGGCGTCCCGTCGAAGGAGCCCGAGCCCCCCGAACTCCCGGAGGCCGAGCCGTACCACGGGTCGTAGGAGTCGTGGGAGTCGTACGACGAGCCGGGTCCGGAGCCGCCGTCGGAGTCGGCGCCGAACGCGGCGGCGACCATGAGGGCCAGGCCGACCGCGAAGAGGAGGCGCCCGTACCAGCGCACGACGAAGGCGGCGAACAGGCGGTACGCGGGCGGCTGTTCGGCACTGCCCCGGAGCCGGGGGGCGAGGGCGAGCAGCAGACCGGCCAGGAGCTGCAGGCCCAGCAGCAGGCCGCCGACCGCCAGGCCCACCGCCCAGAGCCCGAGGACGGCCGTGGACCACAGCAGTTCCTGCCGCCGGGCCCGCAGCGCGTGCGCGAGGACGCGGGCCGCGTCGAAGCCGGACGACGGGGCGGCGATCCGCTGCTCGTTGAGGTACAGCTGCTCGATCACGCGGTCCCGGTACTCCGCGTTCTGGTAGGTCCCCGCGCACAGCAGCCGGGTGGCCTCGCTGGCGTACGGCGGGACGGGCGGTGGTTCCGGGGGCGCCGGGGCGTTCGCGTGGTGCTGTTGCCGCGGCACGTGTGCGGTGCTCATGCCGATCCCCCGTGCGGATGGGTCAGTGGTGACCGTCGAGTTGAAGGGCCGTCAGCATAAGGGATGCGCCGGAGCGGGGGAAACCGGATTGTCAAGGGCTCGGCCGCGTGATGTGCGCCAAGCTTTGGCCTTGGCTTCGGGGTGGAAATCCGAGGCGGAAGGGGGCCGGGCGGGCGTGGGCGCTCCCGCTCCCTCGGCTTCAGCCGACCGCACCGGAGGGCGTCCGGCCGCACGCGTGCACGGGTCCCGCCGAGGCCGCCGCCGACGCCGGAACGCGGTGATCCCCGGGCCGCGCGGGCGGCCCGGGGATCACCGGTGGAGCGGGGTGCGTCAGATGAGGCCGAGGCCGCGGACCGCCTCGCGCTCCTCCTCGAGCTCCTTGACGGAGGCGTCGATGCGGGCGCGGGAGAAGTCGTTGATCTCCAGGCCCTGGACGATCTCGTACGCGCCGTCCTTGACGGTGACCGGGAAGGAGGAGATCAGGCCCTCGGGGACGCCGTAGGAGCCGTCCGACGGGATGCCCATGGAGACCCAGTCGCCCTCCGGGGTGCCGTTGACCCAGGAGTGGACGTGGTCGACGGCGGCGTTGGCGGCGGAGGCGGCCGACGAGGCGCCGCGGGCCTCGATGATGGCGGCGCCGCGCTTGGCGACGGTCGGGATGAAGTCCTCGGCCAGCCACTTCTCGTCGCCCACGACCTCGGCGGCGTTCTTGCCGGCGACGGTGGCGTGGAAGATGTCCGGGTACTGGGTGGCGGAGTGGTTGCCCCAGATCGTCAGCTTCTTGATCTCGGAGACCGGGACGCCGGTCTTCTTCGAGAGCTGGGTCAGCGCGCGGTTGTGGTCCAGGCGGGTCATGGCGGTGAAGCGCTCGGCCGGGACGTCCGGCGCGGCGGCCTGGGCGATCAGCGCGTTGGTGTTGGCCGGGTTGCCGACGACCAGGACGCGGATGTCGTCCGCGGCGTGGGCGTTGATGGCCTGACCCTGCGGCTTGAAGATGCCGCCGTTGGCCTCCAGCAGGTCACCGCGCTCCATGCCCTTGGTGCGCGGGCGGGCGCCGACGAGGAGGGCGACGTTGGCGCCGTCGAAGGCCACGTTCGGGTCGTCCGTGATGTCGATGCCCTGCAGGAGCGGGAACGCGCAGTCGTCCAGCTCCATGGCCGTGCCCTCGGCGGCCTTGAGCGCCGGGGTGATCTCCAGCAGGCGCAGCTTGACCGGCACGTCCGCGCCGAGCAGCTGGCCGGAGGCGATGCGGAAGAGCAGGGCGTAACCGATCTGGCCGGCCGCGCCGGTGACGGTGACGTTCACGGGAGTGCGGGTCATGGCGTTCTCCGTATGACAGCTGGCGGTGGGGCGGTCCCTGCCCCGGGGTGCGGGATCCCCGCGGCCGGTTCGCGGTGACCGGTCGCCGGAACGGGTGGCCCGGCGCCGTCCGCCGCGATGATCGATCATGGATACGAATGATCGATCTCTTGGCGTCAAGAGAGATCCAGCGGTCAGGCTATCGCGGCATCCCCGATCGCGGAGGGCAGGGCTCCCTGTGGCCCGTCCCACAGAGCGCCCCCTCCGGCACCCGGGCGGACGAGAAAAGGGGCGGCCGCCCGTCCGGGAGAGGTGGAGGACTGAGGCGGCCGCCGTCGGGGACCGACCGTGCCGGACTCCCGTGGGGGTAGGTTCCGCCTGCCCGGCTTTCGCCGGGTCATGCCGGTTCGTCACATATTCCGCACACATTCCCCCGAAGGGCCCCGCAAGGAGGCGGGAAGCCTCCCCCGACCGGGTGAATACCCAGCTTGCCCGGTTTACTTTCTGCGGCCTCTTACTCCGTGCAGCCTTCCTCGCCGGAGGCGAGCACCGCGCAGGCCTTGGCCCGGGCCGCGCTCTCGACCGCCACCATCGCGGTGTACGCGACCGTGTCACCGGTCTCGGTGATGGTGTCGCTCTGCTTCGACCCGCCCGCGGCGATCTCCACCTTGTCGCCCTGCGCGGCCTGGGTGATGCGTCCCCACGCGGCGCCGCAGGTCTCGCTGTAGCGGACCTCCACGGTGGTGGTGCCGACCGTCGCGGTCCCGGCGGTGATCACCAGGTCGCCGCTGCACCCCATGCTCTCCGCGTCCTTGCCCGTGCAGCCGTCACCGCTGCACTTCACCCCGGCGGGCAGGTTCGCGGCGGCGGTGGCGGTGGGCGAGGGGGACGTGGCGGCCGCGTTCTCCTTCTTGTCGTTCTCCATCCCGGTGACGTAGAGCCCGGCGGCGATCACCACCAGCGCTCCCACGGCACCGACCACGAACGTCGACGTGCGCCGCTTGCCCCCGGGGCCGCCGGAGCGGCCGCGGTCGGCCGTGCCCCGGGGCGGTGCGCCGTGCGCTCCCGGCGTCCGTCCGTACCCGGCGGGCGGCGCGGCCACGGCCCCGGCACCGCGGCGGTCCGGCTGCGGCGCCCCGGCACGTCCGTCGACGCCCCACGCGTCCGTCCCGGAGGCGTCGCGGACGTCGGTGGCGGTCGGCTGCGGCGGCACGCTCGGGGAGACCCCGGCCGGTCCCGCGACCCCCGGACGGACCGCGGCGCCGCCCTTGCGGCTCCTGCCGCCCGCACCCGCCGGCGGACCGGCGAGCTCGCTGAGCGCGGCGCGCGCCTGCGAGATCCGGATCGCCTCCATCGTCATGTCGTGACGCATCTCCGAGCGGCTCCAGGCACGCTCGGCGAGCTCCCACATGGTGGTCAGGTGCACCGGGTTGGTCCCGGTGACCTCGGCCAGGGCCACGATCGCGCGCTTGGGCGCGAGCAGCCGGCCGTTCAGGTACCGCTCCCAGGACGTCTTGCTGTAGCCCGTGCGGTCGGCGACCGACGCGACGCTCAGACCGCTGCGGTCCACCACCCGCCTGAGCTGGCTCGTGAATTCCCTGATCTGCGGATCGAGCTCATCCGGCAAGGCCTTCCAACGAGGCATTGCTTCCCCCCTCTTCCCCCGCGTTCGTGCTGGTGTTTCCCTCGCGCATGGTGCCCTCTGCCGAGTCCCGTTCTGGCTACCCACAGGGATGCCGCCAGCCAGGGTCTCAGTTCCCGGGGTGGGGGCGCACGGGAGCATCGGGCTCCGGGCGCACGCCGTCGCGCGCCCGCTCGTACTCGCTTGCGCTCCAGTGTCCCACCGGTCACCCCCTCGACCGAACGGAACCCCGCACAAGCCCGGCCGAGCCCCTCGCACCCCCGTCCCGGCCCGGGGAACGTCCCGGGTCACCACGATCGCCCATGCCGGCCCCGCCGCCTCCCACTTGTACGCAGTTGCACGAACTTGTCAATACATCGACACACTGCACCCACGAGGAGACCCACGGAACCCGCCGGTCCCCTTCGTCGGGCCCTTCGCCCGCCGGAGGGAGGTTCCGGGGCGGTCGGAGGATTCCGGAACACGTAGCGGAACGGTCACTTCCGTGCCACAGCGGCCGGACAGCCGTTGAACAGGCGCTTCACCGTGCAGGAAGGTTGTTCCCGGCGGCCCGTCCTCTCACGGGGGTGAGGACGGGCCGCCGTACGCGGCACTCCGCTCCGCCGGACGCTACCCGCTGACCGTGAAGTGCAGCGTGTCCTTCAGGAACGGGATCTCCAGCCACGGCTTCGGCTGCACCATCAGCGCCAGCAGCGCGATCACCAGGCCCAGCACGCCGTACGTGACGATGTCCGTGAAGCGGGAGCGCACCGCGAGCATGCCGACGTCCGGCACCAGCCACCGCAGCGCGGCCCCGGCCAGCAGCGCCACGCCGATCAGCAGCGTGCCGAGCCGGAACAGGTCGAACGCGGTCAGCAGCAGCCCCAGTCCGACCGTGAGCAGCACGGCGAGGATCGGCCACTGGCGGGCGGGCGCGGGGG
>NZ_MSGP01000383.1 GCF_002078235.1 Streptomyces viridosporus | reverse complement strand
GTAGGGGGACGGAGGGGCAGGTACGGCGGGAAGGGCGCGGCGGGAAGGGCGCGCCGGGGCAGGTGAGCGGGACGGGTACGGCGGGGCGCGGTCCCCGTCAGGCCTCGAGCCGCCGGCCGGTGCGGTCCGGGAGCAGGCGGATGGCGACGGCGGAGACCAGGATGGTGAGGAGCCCGTAGCCGGTGACCAGGGCCGTCCCGTTGTCCGAGATCTGCATCAGCCAGGTCGCGAGGAAGGGGGCCGGCGCGGCGAACACCATGTTTCCGCAGGTGAGGCCGAGGGCCGAGCCGGTGTAGCGGATCGGGGTCGGCAGGGCCTCGGCGTAGAAGGCGCCCTGGCAGCCCGTCATGAACTGCACACCGATCAGCGCGCCCGTGATGGCGAACGCGGCCAGCCACCAGTTGCCCGTGTCCAGGATCAGGAAGAAGGGGAGGAGGAAGGCCAGCAGGACGGTGAGGCCGATGAACAGGACGCGCTTGCGGCCGATCCGGTCGCTGGACCAACCGCCCAGCAGGCTCGCCCCGATGGAGACCGTGTTCGCGACGACCATCAACCCGAACGTGGCGCTGTTGTCGAATCCGACCCGGCCCGTGAGGTAGCTGGTGGCGAAGGTGACCGTGATGTAGTACAGCGCTCCCGGCGCGGCCCACGCGAGCACCAGCAGCGTCACCGTCCTCCAGTGCTGCCGCAGCAGTCCGCGGGCCGGCTGTTCGCGCTCGTTCTTGGCCTCGCTGGCGAGGAAGGCCGGGGTCTCCTCGACGCGGTGCCGGATGTAGTAGCCGACGACGATGAGCGCCACGCTCATCAGGAAGGGCACCCGCCAGCCCCAGCCGGTGAACTGCTCCTCGGTGAGCCACGCGGCGAGGCCGGTCAGCGAGAGGGTGGCGAGCACCTGGCTGATCGGCGATCCCACCGACATCAGGGCACCCGCGATACCGCGACGCCGGTCCGGCGAGTGCTCCATCACCATCAGCTGCGACCCGGTCAGTTCGCCTCCCAGGGCGAAGCCCTGCAGGAACCGCAGGACCACCAGCGCGGTCGGGGCGACGATGCCCACACTGGCGTAGGTCGGCAGCAGGCCGATCAGCACCGACGCCACGCCCATGAGCAGCAGCGTGGCCATGAGGACGTTCCGGCGGCCGAGCCGGTCGCCCAGCACGCCGAACACGAGGCCGCCCAGGGGCCGCGCCACCAGCCCGACCCCGAAGGTCGCGAACGACGCCAGCAGCGCGACACCCGGCGTCAGGTCGGGGAAGAACAGCTGCGGGAAGACCGTGGCCGACAACGCGCCGTACACGGAGAAGTCGAACCACTCCAGCGCGGAGCCCAGCGCGCCGCTGACGACCGCCCGCCGGGCGGCGGGTGTCCCGCTCCCGGCCTCCGCGCCGCCGCCCGGTGCCGCATCCGACCGGCTTGCTCCGACCTGTCCGTCGAGTCCACTGACTCTCATCGCTTCACCCTCCTCGGTGTCCTCACTGCGCGGCACGTCACACGAACTCACCGGCGGTTCACGCCTCAACGGCCACTTACGCCATGGGCACGCACAGGGGTGATCTCGCGCCCAGTAGGTCCGCGCCACGCAAGACACCCGTTCGAGTGTGCGTTCGCCTGCGGATGGCGAGAGCATCCACTATCAGGGATTGGCTAGTCAATCATTCCCTGTATGTGGGATTGTGTAGCCGTGAACACTCTCCAAACCGTGGACAGGGCTCTCCGTCTGCTCGTACTGGCCCAGCGGGAGCCGGTCGTCACCCTCGCCCGTGCCGCCGGCGAACTGGGTGTGGGGACCTCCGTCGCCCATCGGCTCCTGGCCACCCTCGAGGCGAACGGCTTCATGCGCCGCTCGCTCGACGGCCCCGGCTACCGCCTCGGCCCGGCCATGACCGCCGCCCGTCCCGCCCACGCCGACACGGACTTCACCCACCTCATCCAGGACGACCTGCTCGAACTGCAGGCGGCCACCGGCGAGACCGTGGAGTTCGCGGTCCTGGAGGGGCAGGCGGTCCGCTACATCTACGGCATCGCCTCACAGCACCAGATGCGCATCGAGGCCAGGGCGGGAACGATCCTTCCCGCGCACGTCGCGGCCTGCGGACGGGCCCTCCTCGCCACCCTCACGACCGACCAGCTCCGCCGGATCTACCCGAACGAACCCCTCCCGCACGCGACGAGGACCACCACCCCGACCCGCACGGCCCTCGAAGCCGAACTGGAGAACGTCAGGCAGCGCGGCTACGCGCGCAACATCGAGGAGACCCAGCCCGGCATCGCGGCCCTCGCGCAGACCCTCCCCACCCCGCAGGGGTACCCGCCCATCGCCATCACCATCTCGGGGCCGCAGGCACGTCTCTGCTTCACCCGCGAGGACCCCCGCACCCCGTCGGAGACGGCACTCACCCAAGCCCTGCGCCAGGCGACGCAGAAGATGCAGGCGAAACTCACCTCGAAACTGCAGCACTAGCCCGACCGACCCCTCACGAGGGCCGCCGGGCAGCCCGACCGGCCCTCCATGAGGGCCGCCGGGTTCCTCACCGGGGCAGGGCCGTTGCTCCCCGCCCGGCCGGGGCGGGGCTGTTGCTCCCTTGCTCCCTTGCTCCCTTGTTTCCCGTCCGGCCGGGGCGAGGTGGTCGCCGCCCCGGCCGTTCACCGCTCAGGCGCCGTGGCACTCCCCGTACGCCCGTCCCGAGCCGCACCAGCACGCCGCGCCCCGCTCCGGCGGCCAGGCGACCGCCCGGCCCCGGGCCGCCAGCGTCGTCGCGTACTGCGGCAGCAGCGTCGCGTCCCCGGGCGCGGTGCCCTCCGACGCCGCGAAGGCCTCGTACGAGGGAACCGTGCCCGTGACGACGCCCAGGTTCGGCGTGCCCGACGACGCCAGCTCCCGCAGGGCCGCCTCCGTGGTCGCGAGGTGCTCCTCGTAGGACGAGTACTCCCGCGCCAGCGTCGGGTAGGCCTCGGTCAGTTCCGCCAGCTCGTCCGCCGGCCAGTGGAGGATCGCCACCGGGAAGGGGCGGGACAGGGCCTGGCGGTACGCGCCCAGCTCCGCCCGCAGCCGCGTGATCTCCGCCTCCAGCTCCGCCGGGTTCTCCGAGCCCAGGGACCACACGCGCTTGGGGTCGTGGAGCTCGTCCAGGGTGATCGGGAGGGTGTGGACGGAGTCGGCCAGCGCGTCCCACTCGTCGTGGACCGCGCCCAGCATCCTGCGGACGCGGTGGCGGCCGAAGAGGAGGGGGTGGGTGGCGCGCGGAGGCTCCGTCACACCGGTCAGGAGCAGGCGGACCGCCTGCGTGAACGTCTCGTGCGCCTGCTCCAGTTCGTCGTGGGACTCCAGGGACTCCGCCACGATCACCCAGGGGGCCGGGTCGCGCGGGGACGCCGTGCGGATGCCGTCGATGATCGCGCGGGCCTCCGCCTCGTGGCCGTACTCCCAGAGGTTCGAGGCCTTCAGGGCGCGGACCAGGGCGGGGTGGTCCAGCCCGGTGCCGGAGACCAGCAGACGGTCGTAGAGGGCGGTCGCGGCGGGGCGGTCCCCGGCGAGCTCCCGGTGGGCGGCGGCGCGCAGCAGCAGGGCCTCGGCGTCCTCGGGATACAGCTCGGCGGTCCGCTCCAGGCGTGCCGCTTCGGAGGCGTGGTCGACGTTTTCGGCAGGCGTGTCGGGGCGCATGGGGGACACCGTACTGCCGACGGCCGACAAAGGTGAGACGGCCGCGGGCCGGAGGGCGCACCGGCCCCGGGAGGGGACGTTCCGGTGTCGTGCGGGGAACGGACGGCCGTCCCGGACCCTACGTTTCGGGGACGGATCGCGGGAGGATCCGTAGGGACCGCGAGGGCGGCGAGGGGGCGAGCATGCGTGAACGGGCGACCATCGGATGCCTGGTGCTGCTGAACGTGGTGCTGCTCGTCCCCTTCGTGGTGGCGGCCTACCTCTGGATCTCCTTCGAGCGGGCCGAGCGGGAGAACGAGCGGCGCCGGGAGGCCGCGGCCGACTCGCTCCTGGAACGGGCCCGGGACACGGCGGACCGGACCGCCGACGCGCTGACCGCGAGTCGGGACACCGGCACCGACGCGCTGCTGGAGGTGATCTGGAAGCACACCGAGAGCCCCGTCATCGCCCATGACGAGGACCGGCGCGTGTTCACCGCCGTCATCTCCCGGGCGGGCGGGTACGACCCGGAGCCCATGCCGTTCGGCGTCACGGGGGAGTTCGAGCGCTGCTTCGCCCACACCTACGCGCGCCGTCCCGGCCCGGGGTGGACCGGGGAGGTCGCCGAGCGGGACCGCTCGGTGTGCGAGGGGAGCGAGCGGGTCGGCGGCCGGGTGCGGTCCGCGCGGAGGGAACTGGAGGGCCTGGCCGCGGGGCGGTTGACGCGGGACGGCCTGCAGGAGGCTCTCGACGCCGACCGCCTCCCGAGCGAGGAGAGCCGCTCCGAGGTGCGCGACGTCGTGCGGACGGGGCGCACGGTCGTCGCCCTCGTCCTCTTCCGGGAGCGGTACTGGACCCCGGACGAGGCGGAGGCGGAGGCCGAGCAGTGCTACCGCCTCACCCGGGTCCTCGTTCCCGGCGATCCGTACGCCGCCGACGATCCCGGGGGCGGCACCGGGGAGTCGGTCACCGCCGTGCCGGTGGCCGCCTGCTGAACCGGCGTGCGGCGGCCGTCCGCCTCCGCCCCGCCGTCCCGGTGCCGGACCCGGCCCCCGCGGGTGGACGTGCCGGCCCGGGAACCGCCGTGCGCTCCCGGGCGTTTCAGAGGATGCCGGGCCGTCGTGGAGGAGAGGGAGGGCGAGTGAACCGCAGCCGGACGAAGCCGCGTTCCGCCGTCCCCGCGGCCCTCGCTATTCTCACCGTGCTCCTCCCGCTGCTGCCGGTCGTCCTGCTCGTCCTGCCGGACGCCGGCGGCCTGGCCGCAGGCGTCACGCTCGCCGCGACCACCGCGGCCGGTGCCGCGCTCGTCGTCTGCGCCCTCGTCGCCGCGCGCTGCGTGCCCGCCGTGCCGCCCACCCGGGTGCGCACGGCCCTGCGCGACCGCGACCGGCGCACCGCCTTCCTGCCGCAACGCGACCCCGACGCCAGGGGGCGCACCCGGCCCCGGGCACCCGGACACGCCCTGCCGGCGACCGCCGCGCAGGGCACGTAGGGCACACAGGGCACCTGTTCCGTCCGTCCACCACGCCCCGCGCGGGTCGTCATGCCGTCATCCCGTCTTCCGGTCCCGGTGCGCCCGGGACCTCCGGCACGACGAGACCCCCGGAGGGCTCACCCATGTCCGTCTTCGCCAGCCTGGTCGAGCGCCTGGCCGACCTGCTCCATCCCCTGTTCGGCGCCTCGGCGGCGGCCGCCGCGATCGTCCTGTTCACCGCGCTCGTACGCCTCCTCGTCCACCCCCTGTCCCGGGCCGCCGCACGCGGGCAGAAGGCCCGGGCCGCGCTCCAGCCGAAGATCGCCGAGCTGCGCCGCAGGCACGGCGGGAACCCCGAGAAGCTCCAGCGGGCCGTGCTGGACCTGCACGCCCGGGAGAAGGTGTCGCCGCTGTCCGGGTGCCTGCCGAGCCTGTTCCAACTCCCGGCGTTCTTCCTGCTGTACCACCTCTTCTCCAGCGGGACGATCGGCGGACGGGACAACGAACTGCTCGGGCACGAGCTGTTCGCCGCGCCGCTCGGCGGGCGGTGGGCCGACGCGCTGGGCGCGGGCGGCCCGTTCGGCGGTCCGGGGCTCGTCTACGCCGGACTGTTCGCGCTGGTCGCCGTCGTCGCCGCCTTCGGCTACCGGCTGACGAAGCGGTCGATGGCCGCGAACGCGGCGGCGGCCGGGGGCGGCGGGGAGCAGCAGGTGCCGGGGATGGCCGCGATGACCAGGGCGCTGCCCTTCATGTCCTTCCTGACCCTGGTCACCGTGGCCGTGGTGCCGCTGGCCGCCGCGCTGTACGTGGTCACCAGCACGACGTGGAGCGTGGTGGAGCGGGCCGTCCTGTACCGATGACGGCCGATGGCGGCCGGTGACGGCCGGTGAAGACCCCTGGCGGCCGGGGCGCCCGAGGGCGGCCCGGGCCCGTGCCCGCGGCGCGGGTCCAGTACGTGAACGGGGTATTGCGGTCCGGGCGTTCGCCTTGGAGGATCGTCCGGTCCTCCGATGACCGCGGGCGCCCGCCGCACCCGGGCCGCGCGCCTCGGCGGACCCGCGACCGAGGGAGACGTGATCATGAAGCTGCTGCGGGTCGGCACGGCGGGCCGGGAACGGCCCGCGCTGCTCGACGCCGACGGGATCCTGCGGGACCTCTCGGGGCTCGTCGCGGACATCGACGGTGAGCTGCTCGCCGACGAGGCGGCGCTCGACCGGATCCGGGCCGCCGCCGACACCGGTGAGCTGCTCGCGCTGGACGAGGCGGGGCTGCGGATCGGACCGCCGCTGGCACGGATCGGCAAGATCGTCTGCATCGGCCTCAACTACCACGACCACGCACGCGAGACGGGCGCCGAGCCGCCCGCCGAGCCGGTGGTCTTTCTCAAGGCGCCGGACACGGTCGTCGGCCCGGACGACACGGTGCTGGTGCCGCGCGGGTCGGCCAAGACCGACTGGGAGGTCGAGCTGGCCGTCGTNNCCTGCGGCTCTGGGTCAACGGGGAGTTGAAGCAGGACGGCACCACCGCCGAGCAGATCTTCCCGGTGGGCGAGGTCGTGCGCTACGTCAGCCGGTTCATGACGCTGTACCCGGGGGACGTCATCAACACCGGTACGCCGGCGGGGGTGGCGCTGGGGCGGCCGGAGCCGAAGCCGTTCCTGCGCGCCGGGGACGTGGTGGAGCTGGAGATCGAGGGGCTCGGGCGGCAGCGGCAGGAGCTCAAGGACGCGTAGCGCTCCGCCGGGGAGCCGGGGGAGCGCGGGGCGGG
>NZ_MSGP01000382.1 GCF_002078235.1 Streptomyces viridosporus | reverse complement strand
TGGTTTCCGCAGGGATGACAGCCGTGGCGGCGACCGGGGTGGTTTCCGCAGGGATGACAGCCGCGGTGACGACCGGGGTGGCTTCCGGGGGCGTGATGACCGTGGGCGCGGGCCTCGGAGGGACGACCGGGGTGGACGGCCCGGTGGATACCGTGGGCGGGACGACCGGCACGGTGGCCAGCGGTTCCGCGAGGAGCGGGACCGGGACCGGGAGCCGATCAAGCGGTTGCCGATCCCCGAGGACGTCACCGGCGAGGAGATCGACAAGGACGTACGGCAGGAGCTGCAGAGTCTGCCCAAGACCCTCGCGGACGATGTCGCCAAGAACCTGGTGATGGTCGCCCGGCTGCTCGACGAGGACCCCGAGAAGGCGTACGGCTACTCCAAGGTGGCCCTGCGGCTGGCGTCGCGCGTCGCCGCCGTACGGGAGGCCGCCGGGTTCGCCGCGTACGCCAACCAGAAGTACGCCGAGGCGCTCGCCGAGTTCCGGGCCGCGCGGCGGATGACCGGGACCGTCGACCTGTGGCCGCTCATGGCCGACTGCGAGCGTGGGCTCGGACGGCCGGAGAAGACGCTGGACATGGCCGGGGCGCCCGAGGTGCAGAAGCTCGACAAGGCCGGACAGGTCGAGATGAGGCTCGTCGCGGCCGGCGCCCGGCGTGACATGGGGCAGCTGGACGCGGCGATCGTGACGCTGCAGAGCTCCGAACTGGCGTCGAACTCCGTGCAGCCGTGGACCGCGCGGCTGCGTTACGCCTACGCCGACGCGCTGCTCGCCGCCGGACGGACCGGCGAGGCACGGGACTGGTTCGCCAAGGCCGTGGAGGCCGACCGGGACGGCAGCACGGACGCCTCCGACCGACTGGCCGAGCTGGACGGCGTGGAGTTCGTGGACGCCCTCGACGAGGAGGGGAACGACGACGTCCGCACGGACGCGGACGCGGACGAGGACAAGGACAAGGACACCGACAAGGACTGATCGGCGTCCTGACCTCCCCGCGCGGAGGGGAACGGTGTGGAGGGGCGGGTCCCGTCGGGGCCCGCCCCTCGCCGTCAGAGGTCGAGTGCGCGCAGGACCAGGCCGGAGGCCGGTTTCGGGCCGAACGACGTCGACTTGCGGGGCATCGTGACGCCCTGGCGGGCGAGGTCGCGGACGACCTCCTCGCGGACCGGGTGCATCAGCACGGCCGTCCCGCCGTCGCGTTCCGCCTTCTCGACCGTCGCGGCCGTGTCGTGGATGTAGGAGATGCGGGCGGGGGAGTCCTCGGGGACGTGCCAGACGTGGTCGAGGAGCGTGGCGTGCAGGACCGTCGCGTCCAGGGTGCGCCAGGCCGCGGGCCGGTCGGCCGGGACCGTGCGGGCCAGCAGCTCCGGGTCCGGGCGGTCGACGAGGTGGAAGGCGCCGTCTCCGGCGAGGAGGAAGGCGTTGCCCGCGGAGGCCGCCTCGGCCAGGGCTTCCATGGCCTCGGGCAGCACGGTGCCGTCGAGGCGGCGGACCCGGAAGAGGCCGTCGAGGGCGCCCAGCGCGTCCGCGACCGGCAGGTCGTGCAGGAGGCGGTGGATGGCGCGGACCCGCAGGGGATAGCGGGCCGTGTCGACGAGGAGGACCAGGCCGTGGTCCCAGGGGCCGGGGGAGGGGCGCTCCGCGCGGAGCCGGCGGTAGGTCGCCCAGCGGTGGTGGCCGTCGGCGATGAGGGCCTGGTGGCCGGCGAGCTCCTTCCCGACCGCGGCCAGGTCCGCGGGGTCGGTGACGGACCACAGACGGTGGTGGATGCCGTCCTCCGTGGTGGTCGCGAGGAGCGGCGGCTGCTCGGCGGTGTGCTCGATCAGGGCGGCCGTGACGGTCGCCGTGTCGTCGCCGCGGTAGGTCAGCAGCAGCGGCTCGAGGTTGGCGGAGGTGGCCCGCATCAGGTCGGCGCGGTCGGCGACGATGTGCGGCATGACGTCCTCGTGCGGCAGGACGAGCCGTTCGCCGGGGTCCGAGACGCGCAGCGCACCGATGAGACCGCGCTGCAGCATGCCGGCGTCGTCGCGCTGCTCGTAGACGTACAGCCCGGGTTCGGCGTCGGCGGTCAGGACGCCCTCGGCGCGCCAGCGGCGCAGGGTGTCGGCGGCCTGGGCGTTGCGGGCCTCGGGCGTGTCCGCCTGGGGCAGGATCAGCCGGACGATGTTGTACGGGTCGGCGGACTGGAGGTGGTGCAGGCCGTCCGGACGGACGACGACGTCGTACGGCGGGGATGTCACGGCGGCCAGGCTGCCGACCCGGTCGGGGTCGTAACGAAGGCCTCGGAACGGAGTGAGTTCCAGGCCTCGGGGCGCCTTCGCTTCCGAGTGACCTGCTGTGTTCATCCAGGCATCGTACGGGTGTCGGCGGCATGGGGGATGATCGGGGGAAAGCCGTCGAACGAGGAGCGATGCGGAATGAGCCGGAGCGTCAGGACGAGGCCCGGGGCGAGTGGGCGGGCCCTGAGCGAGGCGTACGACACGGCTCTGCTCGACCTCGACGGTGTGGTGTACGCGGGCGGGAGCGCGATCGTCCACGCGGTCGAGTCGCTCGCGGCGGCCCGCGAGGGCGGCATGCACCTCGCCTACGTGACGAACAACGCCCTGCGCACTCCGGACACCGTGGCCGCGCACCTGACCGAGCTGGGGATACCGGCGGACGCCGGTGACGTCATCACCTCCGCGCAGGCCGTGGCGCGACTGATCGCCGACCAGGTGCCGCAGGGCTCCCGGGTGCTGGTGGTCGGCGGCGAGGGGCTGCGGGTGGCGCTGCGCGAGCGCGGGCTCGTGCCGGTGGAGTCGGCGGACGACGATCCGGTGGCGGTCGTGCAGGGGTACGGCGGGCCCGAACTGCCATGGGGACGGTTCGCGGAGGCGTCCTACGCCGTCGCGCGCGGGGTGCCGTGGTTCGCGTCCAACACCGACCTGACGATTCCCAGCGGGCGGGGCATCGCACCGGGCAACGGCGCGGCGGTGGAGGTCGTACGGATCGCCACCGGCGCCGAGCCGCAGGTCGCGGGCAAGCCGCTGCCGCCGATGCACCGGGAGACGATCCTCCGTACGGGTGCCGAACGGCCGCTGGTGGTGGGGGACCGGCTGGACACCGACATCGAGGGCGCGTTCAACGGCGGGGTCGACTCCCTGCTGGTGCTGACCGGGGTGACGGACGGCGCGCAGCTGCTGGCCGCGCCGCCGCAGCACCGGCCGACCTATGTCGACGCCGATCTGCGCGGACTGCTCACCGGGCAGCCGGAGGTCGTCGAGGCGGACGGCGGGTTCCGGTGCGGAGGCTGGACGGCGACGGCCGGGGGTGCGGAGGTCTCCCCTGGTCGAGCGAGGTCGGGAGCGCGGGGACGGCTGGAGCTCGACGGGGACGGTGCCGCGTCGGACGGGCTGCGTGCGCTGTGCGCGGCGGCGTGGACGGCGGCCGGCGACGGTGTGTGCGAGCTGGACGGCGGCAAGGCACTGGCGCGGCTGGGGCTGTGAACCCCGGCTCCGGCGCCCCCCCGGCTCCGGCGCCCCCCGGCTCCGGCGTCACCGGTGCCCGGGCTTCTCCGCCGTCTCTCCTCCCCGACCGTCCCTGACCGCCCCTGACCGTCTCTGTCCGCCCTGTCCGTCCTTCGGAGGACGAGTTCGGGGATCGTGATCGAATGGCAGGGTAGGCTAACCTAACCGCGTGTTGGTCGAGAGTCCCCCCGAACAGCGCGCGGACGATGCCCCCGCGCCCCCAAGGCGCCGGGTCGCGCGCTCCCTCGGGCTGCTCGTCTCCGTCGCGATCCTGGTGTTCGTCATGCTGGCGAGCCTCGCGATCGGGGCGAAGGACCTGTCCCTCGACCAGGTCTGGCACGGCCTGTTCCAGGACACCGGCAGCTACAGCGACGTCGTCGTCGCCGACCGGTTGTCACGCACCGTGCTCGGGCTGCTCGCCGGTGCGGCGCTCGGTCTGTCGGGGGCGGTGCTGCAGGCGCTCACCCGCAATCCGCTGGCCGACCCCGGGCTGCTCGGCATCAACGCGGGCGCGTCCGCGGCCGTGGTCACCGCCATCACCTTCTTCGGCGTCACCTCGCTGTCCGGGTACGTGTGGTTCGCGTTCTTCGGCGCGGCGGCCGTCGGGGCGCTGGTGTGGTTCCTGGGCGGCAGCCGGGGCGCGACGCCGGTGCGGCTCGTGCTCGCCGGTACCGCGATCTCCGCCGCGCTCTACGGCTACATCCAGGCCGTCATGATCCTGGACGACGCGGCGCTCGGCAGGATGCGTTTCTGGACGGTGGGGTCGCTGTCCTCGGGGAGCGCCTCGACCATCGAGCAGGTCCTGCCGTTCCTGCTGGTCGGCTGCGCGCTGGCGCTGCTGCTCGCCCGGCCGCTCAATGCCATGGCCATGGGCGACGACACCGCCAAGGCCCTCGGCGCCGACCTCAACCGCACCCGGGCGCTGTCCATGCTCGCCGCGACCATGCTGTGCGGGGCCGCGACCGCCGCGTGCGGGCCGATCGTGTTCGTCGGTCTGATGGTGCCGCACGTCGTGCGCTCCTTCACCGGGCCCGACCTGCGCTGGATCCTGCCGTACGCGGCGATCCTGTCGCCCGTGCTGCTGATCGGAGCCGATGTGATCGGCCGGATCGTGACCCGGCCCGCGGAACTCCAGGTCGGCATCGTCACGGCGATCCTCGGCGGCCCGGTCTTCATCCTTCTGGTACGACGGCGGAGGACGGCTCAGCTGTGAAGACCCACCGCGCGGTACGGACTCCCGGCGGCCTCTCGGTCCGGCTGGACGTGCGTGCCCTCACCGTCGTCGTGCTGCTCCTGCTCGCGGCGCTCACCGCGAGCGTGGTGCTGATCGGCACCGGCGACTTCCCGATATCCGCCGCCGACGTGCTCAGGACGCTCGTCGGGGAGGGCGACGCCGGGCAGGAGTTCATCGTCACCGAACTGCGGCTGCCCCGGGTCCTGGTCGGCCTGCTGGTCGGTGCCTCGCTCGGACTCGGCGGCGCCCTGTTCCAGGCCATTTCCCGCAATCCGCTGGGCAGCCCGGACGTCCTCGGTCTCGGGCAGGGGGCGACCGCCGGCGCGCTCACGGTGATCGTGCTGTTCTCCGGCACCGCCGACCAGGTCGCCGTCGGCGCGCTCGTCGGCGGGCTGGTGACCGGGTTCGCCATCTACGTGCTCGCCTGGAAGCGGGGCGTGCACGGGTACCGGCTGGTCCTGGTCGGCATCGGTGTCTCGGCGATCGTCACGGCGGTCAACGGATACCTGCTCACCAAGTCCGACATCGTCGACGCGGCCCGCGCGGTCGTGTGGATGACCGGCTCCCTCGACGGCCGTGACTGGGCCCAGGTCTGGCCGCTGCTCGCCCTGTGCGTCGTCCTCGTCCCCCTGGTCCTCGCCAACTCCCGCGGGCTGAGGATGATGGAGATGGGCGACGACGTCTCGTCCGCCCTCGGGGTGCGGGTGGAGCGCGTACGGCTGGTGCTGCTGGTGTCGGCCGTGCTGCTCACCGCCTCCGCGACCGCCGCCGCCGGACCGGTCGCCTTCGTCGCGCTCACCTCGCCGCAGCTCGCCCGGCGCCTGACCCGTTCGCCCGGGCCGAACCTGGTGGCGTCGCTGTGCATGGGCGCCGCCCTGCTGGTCACCGCCGACTGGGTCTCGCAGCGGGCGTTCGGCACCGACCAGTTGCCCGTGGGCGTGGTCACCGGCGTGGTCGGCGGTGTCTATCTGCTGTGGCTGCTGGTCACCGAGCGCAGGGCGGGGCGCATATGAGCGCCGGGACCGAGAAGGACAGGAGCGGCAAGAACAGTGCCAGCAGCGGGCTGGACGACCGAAGGAGCACCGTGAACCGACTGTCCGCCGAGAACGTCACCCTCGCCTACGACCAGCGGGTCATCGCCGAGCAGCTGTCGGTGGAGATACCGGACAACTCCTTCACCGTGATCGTCGGCCCCAACGCCTGCGGCAAGTCGACGCTGCTGCGGGCGCTGTCGCGGATGCTCAAGCCCAGCGAGGGCCGGGTCCTGCTCGACGGACAGGTCATCCAGTCGATGCCCGCGAAGAAGGTCGCCCGGACCCTGGGGCTGCTGCCCCAGTCGTCGATCGCGCCCGACGGCATCACGGTCGCCGACCTGGTGGGCCGCGGCCGTTACCCGCACCAGGGCATCCTGCGCCAGTGGTCGGCCGAGGACGAGCGGGTCGTCCGGGAGTCGATGACCCAGACCGGGGTCGCCGAGCTGGCGGAGCGTTACGTCGACGAGCTCTCCGGCGGTCAGCGGCAGCGCGTGTGGATCGCGATGGCGCTGGCCCAGCAGACCCCGCTGCTGCTGCTCGACGAGCCGACCACCTACCTGGACATCCAGCACCAGATCGACGTCCTGGACCTGTGCGCGGACCTGCACGAGGAGCAGGGACGCACCCTCGTCGCCGTGCTGCACGACCTCAACCACGCCGCCCGGTACGCCACCCACCTCATCGCCCTGCGCGGGGGGAAGGTCGTCGCCCAGGGCGCGCCGAAGGACATCGTCACCGCCGGGCTGGTCGAGGAGGTCTTCGGGCTGCGCTGCCAGGTCATCGACGACCCCGAGACGGGCACGCCCCTGATCGTGCCGGCGGCGCGCAGGGCGCGGGCGGCGGCCGGGGACCGGGACGCGGCCCGGAAGGCGGTCGCTACAGGAGCTTCCTGAGGTGGAACAGGTCGCGCAGCCCCGCCTCCAGCTTCACCCGGCCCGAACCCCAGGCCCTGGCGAAGTGCAGCTCGCCGTCGACCAGGGCCACCAGGTCGTCGCCGGTCATCGCGAGCCTTATCTGGGCCTTCTCGCGCGGCGGGCCCGGAAAGGTGTCGTGCACCTCGATCCGGCCGCCGGTGAGCCGGCCGGCGAAGGTCACGTCCAGGTCGGTGATGTGACAGCTGACCGAGCGGTCCATCGCCGCGGCCGCGCGGACGTCCCCCTCGGCGTGCTGCATGCTGTCCGAAAGCTTGTCGAGTGCGGCACGGCACTCCTCGATCGTGGCCATCGCGGACGACGGTACCCCAGGCGTTCGCGGTAGCGTCGGGGCATGAACGACGCAGCGCCGGAGGCGGAGCACACGGAGCCGGTCCTCGCGCAGCCGCAGCCACGACACGCCGGGCCGCAGTCGCCGCCCGAGCCGGAGCCCGAGCCGGGGCCAGCCGGCCCGGTACCCCTGAACGTGCCGCGCACCCCCACCGGCAACGCCGAGGTGGACGCCCGTCTCGAGCGGCTGGCCGACGCCGACCACCTCGCCACGGACGGTCACGTCGAGGTGTACGAGGATGTGCACCGGGGGCTGCGCGACGCGCTCACCGCGCTCGACGCCGGTCCGGGATCCCCGGCTCCCGCCCGTCACCCGACCGCCACCCCTCGACCAGGCCCTTCGGGCCACCCATCCGATCCGGCACACGCACACGCACACGCACACAGGAGCTGAACCGAACGTGGCAGGAGTCGCACGCCGCCGTCTCGACGCGGAACTGGTCCGCCGCAAGCTGGCGCGCTCGCGCGAGCACGCCAGCCAGCTGATCGCCGCGGGCCGGGTCAGCGTCGGCAAGACCGTCGCGACCAAGCCCGCCACGCAGGTGGAGACCGCCGCCGCGATCGTCGTCGCCGACGACGCCGGCGACCCGGACTACGTGTCGCGCGGCGGCCACAAACTGGCCGGGGCGCTCGACGCCTTCGTGCCGCGGGGGCTGGTGGTCGAGGGGCGGCGGGCGCTGGACGCCGGCGCCTCCACCGGCGGCTTCACCGACGTCCTGTTGCGGGCCGGGGCCGCGCACGTGGTCGCCGTGGACGTGGGATACGGACAACTCGCCTGGTCTCTTCGGAACGATGAACGCGTCACCGTCAAGGACCGTACGAACGTACGGGAGTTGACGCTCGAGGCGATCGATGGGGAGCCTGTGGATCTTGTCGTGGGGGATCTGTCCTTCATTCCGCTCGGACTGGTCCTGCCCGCCCTGAAGCGGTGCGTGAGACCGGACGCCGACCTGGTGATGATGGTCAAGCCGCAGTTCGAGGTGGGCAAGGAGAGGCTGGGCAGCGGAGGAGTGGTCCGCAGCCCGCAACTGCGCGCCGAGGCCGTGCGCGGGGTGGCGGCCAGGGCCTGGGAGCTGGGACTCGGGGCGAAGGGCGTGACGGCGAGCCCCTTGCCCGGACCTTCCGGGAATGTCGAATATTTTCTGTGGCTGCGGGCCGGGGCTCCGGAACTGGACCCGGCCGACGTTGACCGTGCAGTGGCGGAGGGGCCGCGTTGACACAGAACCGAGCTCGTACTGTTTTCCTGCTGGCCCACACCGGGCGGCCCGCGGCCATCCGCAGCGCCGAACTCGTGGTCAAGGGGCTGCTGCGCTCCGGGCTCGGGGTGCGGGTGCTGGAGGACGAGGCGCGCGACCTGCCGCTGCCGGACGACGTGGAGACCGTCAAGGAGGCCACACCGCAGTGCCTGGACGGCTGTGAGCTGCTGATCGTGCTCGGCGGCGACGGGACGCTGCTGCGCGGCGCCGAGTTCGCCCGCGCCTCCGGGGTGCCCATGCTCGGCGTCAACCTCGGGCGGGTCGGGTTCCTCGCCGAGGCCGAGCGGGACGACCTCGACAAGGTGGTCGACCGCGTGGTGAACCGGGCGTACGAGGTCGAGGAGCGCATGACCGTCGACGTCGTCGTGCACCGCAACGGCGACATCGTGCACACGGACTGGGCGCTGAACGAGGCGGCCGTGCAGAAGGTGTCCGCCGAGCGGATGCTGGAGGTCGTGCTGGAGATCGACGGGCGGCCGGTCACCGGGTTCGGCTGCGACGGGATCGTGTGCGCCACCCCGACCGGCTCGACCGCCTACGCGTTCTCCGCGGGCGGACCCGTGGTGTGGCCCGAGGTCGAGGCGCTGCTGATGGTGCCGATCTCGGCGCACGCGCTGTTCGCCAAGCCGCTGGTGACCTCGCCGGACTCCGTGCTGGCGGTGGAGGTGCTGCCGCACGTGCCGCCGGGCGTGCTGTGGTGCGACGGGCGGCGCACGGTGGAGCTGCCGTCCGGCGCCCGGGTGGAGGTGCGGCGCGGGGCCGTGCCGGTGCGGCTGGCCCGGCTGCACCACGCCTCGTTCACGGACCGTCTGGTGGCGAAGTTCGCGCTGCCGGTCTCGGGGTGGCGCGGGGCGCCGCACTAGGCGGAGCCGGCCCGACGGGAAGGGAACACCTGTTCGGTGAGTGACCCGCCGCACGGCCGCGACGTGCGGTGACCCCCCGATGGGTGGGGCGGCGTCGCACGGTCACCGTGAAACCTCGTAAGGTCTGGAACGTGCTGGAGGAAATGCGGATACGGTCGCTCGGAGTCATCGACGACGCTGTCGTCGAGCTGTCGCCCGGCTTCACCGCCGTCACCGGCGAGACGGGCGCGGGCAAGACCATGGTGGTCACCAGCCTCGGCCTGCTGCTGGGGGGACGGGCGGATGCGGCCCTGGTGCGGATCGGCGCGCGGAACGCGGTCGTGGAGGGGCGGATCACCGTCCCCCGGGACACCGCGGCCGTGGTACGGGCCGAGGAGGCCGGGGCCGAACTCGACGACGGGTCGCTGCTGATCAGCCGTACCGTCTCCGCCGAGGGACGTTCACGGGCGCACGTCGGAGGGCGGAGCGTGCCCGTGGGGCTGCTCGCCGAGATCGCCGACGACCTCGTGGCCGTGCACGGGCAGACCGACCAGCAGGGGTTGCTGAAGCTGTCCCGGCAGCGGCAGGCGCTCGACCGGTACGCCGGGTACGCGGTCGCCGTGCCGCTCGGCAAGTACGGCGGGGCGTACAAGCGGCTGCGGGCCGTCACCGCGGAGCTCGAGGAACTCACCACGCGCGCGCGTGAGCGGGCCCAGGAGGCCGACATGCTGCGCTTCGGGCTCGAGGAGATCGCCGCCGTGGAGCCGCGCGCGGGCGAGGACGTGGAACTGGCGGAGGAGGCCGAGCGGCTCGGGCACGCCGAGGCGCTGGCGTCCGCCGCGGCGGTCGCGCACGCCGCCCTCGCGGGCACCCCGGAGGACCCCGAGGGCGTCGACGCCGGGACGCTCGTCGCGGGCGCCCAGCGGGCCCTGGAGGCCGTACGGGCCCACGACCCGGCGCTGGCCGCGCTCACCGACCGGATCGGGGAGGTCGGCATCCTGCTGCGCGACGTCGCCGGGGAACTCGCGGGGTACGCCGACGACCTGGACGCCGATCCGCTGCGGCTGGCCGCGGTGGAGGAACGGCGGGCCGCGCTCACCGGGCTGACCCGGAAGTACGGCGAGGACATCGCGGCCGTGCTGGCCTGGGCCGAGCAGAGCGCCGCGCGGCTGACCGAACTGGAGGGCGACGACGAGCGGATCACGGAGCTCACCGCCGAGCGGGACGAGCTGCGTGCCCAACTGGGCGTGCTGGCCCAGGAGCTGACGGACGCGCGGACGGAGGCGGCGGAGCGGTTCGCGGCGGCGGTGACCGCCGAGCTGGCCTCGCTCGCCATGCCGCACGCGCGCGTGTCGTTCGACATCCGGCAGACCGAGGACCCCGAGGGCGTCGAGGTCGGCGGGCGCACGGTCGCCTACGGTCCGTCGGGCGTGGACGAGGTCGAGCTGCTGCTGGCCCCGCACCCCGGGGCGCCGCCCCGGCCCATCGCCAAAGGGGCGTCGGGCGGTGAGCTGTCGCGCGTGATGCTGGCCGTGGAGGTCGTGTTCGCGGGCACGGACCCCGTGCCGACGTACCTCTTCGACGAGGTCGACGCCGGTGTCGGCGGCAAGGCGGCGGTGGAGATCGGGCGCCGGCTCGCGCGGCTGGCGAAGACGGCGCAGGTCGTGGTCGTCACCCACCTGCCCCAGGTGGCCGCGTTCGCCGACCGGCAGCTGCTGGTCGAGAAGACCGACGACGGTTCGGTCACCCGGTCCGGCGTGAAGGTGCTCGAGGGCGAGGAACGGATCCGGGAGCTGTCCCGGATGCTCGCGGGCCAGGAGGACTCGCAGACCGCCCGCGCACACGCGGAGGAACTGCTGGCGACGGCCCGGGCGGACGTGTAGCCGGGGAGCGCCCGGGCGCCGGACGCGCCCACGCCCGGTCCGAGGGGATGACCGCGCGTGGTCCGGCGGGACGGTCGGCCGATCCCGCGGAACCGCCTCCTTCGGGTTCGCCGCCGCCCTCATCCGGGCCGGCACGGCCGTGCTGCGGGCCGAGACGCCCGGGGGCCGGGACCGCCGGGAGCGGAGGGACCACGCAGGCCGTGGCACCGGGTGGTACGCGGGCCCCGCCGCCCTCGCGGCGGAGGCCGGGACCGGACACGTCGCCCATGCCGTCGCGCCGGTCGCGGCCGCGGCGCACGGGGACCGGGCGAGCGCGGCGGCCCGGTGGCCGGACGGGGGCCGAGGGACCGGGAGCCGCTCGGCGTCCCGTCCCGGAGCCGATGCTTCCGTCACCCGTGTGGGTGATACGCCCTCCCGTGCGACCCCGGCCCCGCGCTCCCGCCGTCCCGGAACGCCCGTACGTCCTGGCATCCTTGACGGAGTACACGGAGGAAACCGTGCGGCACACCCCTGCGCACCACCCTTCTGTACGTCCTTCGTGACCGTCCGACCCGAACCAGGAGCCCGGCCGCGTGACCCCCGTGAGCAGCCACTCACCGCTGCGCACCGTGCAGGTGCTGGGCGGTGGCAACGCCGCCAGCAGCGCCCATGTGCGCTCGCTGGCCGCGGGGCTCGTCGCGCGGGGCGTGCGGGTCACGGTGTGCGCCCCCGCCGAGGCGGATCACACCTACGGCTTCACGGGCGTCGGCGCCGACCACGTGCACGTGCCGCGCAGCAGCGACCCGGGATCGGTGGCCGCGCTGCGGGCGGCCTGCACGGACGCCGACCTGGTGCACGCGCACGGGCTGCACGCCTCCTTCCGCACGGTGCTCGCCCTCAGCGGACGGCCCACCCCGCTCGTCGTGACCTGGCACGACCGGGCGCGCGCCGACGGTCCGCGCGCCCACTTCCTGCGGGTGCTGGAGCGGCGGGTCGTCAAGGCGGCCACCGTGGTGCTCGGGACGACCTCCGCCCTCGTGGACCGGGCGCGCCGCACGGGAGCGCGGGACGCGCGGCTGGCCGCGATCTCGCTCCCCGGGACGCGCACGCCCCCGCAGCCGGAGGATCCCGACCGGTCGCGGTCCAAGGTCCGGGCCGAACTCGGCGCCATGGGACGCCCGCTGCTCCTCGCCGTCGGCTCCCTCGAACGGCACCGGGGCTACACCACCCTGCTGGACGCCACGTACGCGTGGAGCCGCCTCGATCCCGTTCCGCTGGTCGTCATCGCGGGGGAGGGGCCGCTGCGCGGCGAACTCCAGCGGCGGATCGAGACCGAGGACCTGCCGGTCCGGCTCATCGGCCGGCGCGACGACGTCCCCGACCTGCTCTCCGCCGCCGACCTCGCACTGCTGCCCAGCCGGTGGGAGGCCCGCTCCCCGTTCGCCCAGGAGGCCCTCCACGCACGCGTGCCGCTCGTCGCGACCGGCGTCGGCGGCATCCCCGAACTCGTCGGCGACGCCGCCGAACTCGTCCCGTACGGCAACGCGCGAGCGCTCGCCGACGCCGTCGTACGGCTGCTGGACGACCCCGGCCGCAGGGAACTGCTCCGGCAGCGGGGCGCGCGGCAGGCGTCGACCTGGCCGACCGAGGACGAGACGGTCGCCCAAGTGCTCAGCGTGTACGACGAGCTGACCCGGCACCGACCGCTGATCTGATCCCGGGCCGGGCGCGGGGCGGCGGCCGGCGGGTCAGGACACGTGCCGCCGGGCCCGCAGGGCCAGGCTCAACGCCAGGACCGTCTGCGGGTCGTCGAGGTCGGTGCCCAGCAACTCGCCGATGCGGGCGAGCCGGTTGTAGAGCGTCTGCCGGTTCAGGTGCAGTTCGCGGGCCGTCTCCGCCTTGCGTCCCGCATGGGCCAGATACGTCTCCAGGGTGGGCAGCAGCAAGGGCCTGGAGCGGCGGTCGTGGTCCAGGAGGGGGCCGATCGCGCGGTCCACGAACGCCGCCAGGTCCGGGTGGTCGCGCAGCCGCCACAGCAGCAGGTCGATGTCCAGCCGTCGGGCGTCGTACCAGGGGCGGTCCGGCAGGCCCTGCGCCGCGGTCGCCGTCTCCGCCGCGTGCCGCAGCCCCGCCGACGCCGCCGCCCAGCCGCCGGCCGGCCCGACCACCACGGCGGGCGGCCGGGTCCCCGGCCGCAGCATGCCCGCCCGCTCCACCCCGGCCCGCAGCGCCGCCGCCACCCGGTCCGCGACCGTCGGGCGCTCCGTCTCCGCGCGCAGCC
>NZ_MSGP01000381.1 GCF_002078235.1 Streptomyces viridosporus | reverse complement strand
CGCCCGCGCCCATGGAGGCCGTCCGCGGGCGCGGAGGCCGTCCGCGGGCGCGGCGGCTTCCGGGCTACGAGTGCTGCGTCGAGGGCTCCGGCTCCGCCTCCGGCAGCCTGCGGCGCCGGCGGCGCTTGAGCAGGGCCCACGGACCGCGCGGCCCGGTGGGCATCGCGGCGGTGACCTCCGTGCCGGCCTCCGACGCGGCCTCGGCCGCGGCCCGCGCCACCGGGAGGAAGCCCTCGCGGCGGGCGGCGTCGGGGCGCTCCTCCTCGGCCGGCCACAGGCCGAGGGCGGCGCAGACGGTCGGCAGCACCGCCATCGCGGCCGTGGCGTACCCCTCCGCGGAGGGGTGGTAGTTGTCCGGGCCGAAGAGCTCGCGCGGGTTGGCGGCGAACTCCGGGCCCAGCAGATCGCCCAGCGACACCGTGCGCCCGCCCTGCTCGACCACGCCGATCGTCTGGGCCGCCGCCAACTGGCGGGAGGCGCGGCGGGCCAGCCAGCGCAGCGGCTGCTGGACGGGCTCGATCGTGCCGAGGTCGGGACAGGTGCCGACGACGACCTCCGCACCGGCGGTGCGCAGCCGGCGTACCGCCGCGGCCAGGTGGCGCACCGAGCGGGTGGGCGGCATGCGGTGGGTGACGTCGTTGGCGCCGACCATGATCACGCAGATGTCGGGCACCCGGGACGGGTCCGCGAGGGCCAGGGTCACCTGGCGGTCCAGGTCGTCGGAGCGCGCACCGGGCGCCGCGACCGTGCTCAGTCCCACGGGGCGTTCCGCGAGCGCGGCGACGCCCGACGCCAGCAGCGCGCCCGGCGTCTGCCCGGCCCGGTGCACGCCCTGGCCCGCGGCCGTGGAGTCGCCCAGCATCGTCAGCCGCAGCGCCGGTTCGCCGGGCACCGTGTGGGCGGCGCCGTACAGGCCGTCCGCGTTCGGTACGTGAGGAGTCGCGCCGTTGCCCACCCGACGCCGCGCCAGCTGGGCCTGGGCGACCAGCAGTCCCACGGTGGCCGCACCGGCCAGTCCGATGCCCCCGCCGCCGTATGCCGCGCCGGCCGCGATCCGCCGGGCCACCCTCGCCCTCGACATGCTCGTCATGCCTCGCCGCCACCTCCTCGAAGCCGTACACCCAGTGCTTGCCCCGTACGGACCGTGGTCCAATCTCGACGGGGAGTGAACGACCCGGCCGGGGCGGTGTCGGGAGGGCCTAGGCTGGCGTCACCACTACGACCACCTCTTTTGCGGCATCCGGAGACAACGGTGCAATTCCACGACTCGATGATCAGCCTCGTCGGCAACACCCCGCTGGTGCGGCTCAACAACGTGACCAAGGGCATCAGGGCGACTGTCCTGGCCAAGGTCGAGTACTTCAACCCCGGCGGTTCCGTGAAGGACCGCATCGCCCTGCGCATGATCGAGGCGGCGGAGCAGAGCGGCGAGCTGAAGCCGGGCGGCACCATCGTCGAGCCGACCAGCGGCAACACCGGCGTCGGGCTCGCCATCGTGGCCCAGCAGAAGGGCTACAAGTGCATCTTCGTGTGCCCCGACAAGGTCTCCATGGACAAGATCAACGTGCTGCGGGCCTACGGGGCCGAGGTCGTGGTCTGCCCGACCGCCGTGGCGCCCGAGCACCCCGACTCCTACTACAACGTCTCCGACCGGCTGGTCCGTGAGACGCCGGGCGCCTGGAAGCCGGACCAGTACTCCAACCCCCACAACCCCCTCTCCCACTACCACTCCACCGGCCCCGAGCTGTGGGAGCAGACAGAGGGGAGGATCACCCACTTCGTGGCCGGCGTCGGCACCGGCGGCACCATCTCCGGGACCGGGCGTTACCTGAAGGAGGCCAGCGACGGCCGGGTGAAGGTCGTCGGCGCCGACCCCGAGGGATCGGTGTACTCGGGCGGCTCCGGGCGGCCGTACCTGGTGGAGGGCGTCGGCGAGGACTTCTGGCCGACCGCCTACGACCGCACCGTCGCGGACGAGATCGTCGCCGTGTCCGACAAGGACTCCTTCCAGATGACCCGGCGCCTCGCCAAGGAGGAGGGCCTGCTGGTCGGCGGCTCCTGCGGCATGGCGGTCGTGGCGGCGCTGCGGGTGGCGGAGCGGCTCACCGAGGACGACGTGGTCGTGGTGCTGCTGCCGGACAGCGGCCGCGGCTACCTCAGCAAGATCTTCAACGACGAGTGGATGGCCGACTACGGCTTCCTCGACAACGAGGGCCCCAGCGCCCGCGTCGGCGACGTCCTCGAGGACAAGGAGGGCGGCTCCATCCCCTCCCTCGTCCACATGCACCCCGACGAGACGGTCGGCCAGGCCATCGAGGTGCTGCGCGAGTACGGCGTCTCGCAGATGCCGGTCGTCAAGCCCGGCGCCGGCCACCCGGACGTGATGGCCGCCGAGGTCGTCGGCTCGGTGGTGGAGCGCGAGCTGCTGGACGCGCTGTTCAGCAGGAGCGCCTCGCTCGACGACCCGCTGGAGAAGCACATGTCCGCGCCGCTGCCGCAGGTCGGCTCCGGTGAGCCCGTGGCCGACCTGATGGCCGTCCTGGGCGAGGCGGACGCGGCGATCGTCCTCGTCGAGGGCAAGCCGACCGGTGTGGTCAGCCGCCAGGACCTGCTGTCCTTCCTCGCCAAGGGCGGCAAGTGACCGCCGCCTCGCGCGCGACCGCGGCGGGGCCACGGGGGACCACGGGCCTCCGGCCGTGAACGCGGGGCGGCCGGACCGTCCGTGAGCCCCGTGGATCTCACGGAGACGGGCTTCGCGGAGGCGGACTCGGCGGAGAGGGGCTTCGCGGAGACGTACTCGACGGAGACGTACTCGACGGAGACGTACTCGGCGGAGACGGACTTCGCGGAAGCGGTACGAGCGTGTCACGTCCGCGCAGCACTCGCTTAACACGCGTCCGGCACATTGGTGGATGTCGGCAGGACGGTGGGGCACCTCCCAGGCGTTCGGCACTGGGGGAGGGCTCCCCGCTCCGGCCGGCGACCCAGCGGCGTCAAGGACCTCCGGAGCGGCTCCCGGACCTCCATGGACGCCCCGGACGCGCAGCCCGGCCCGGCCGGCCCGCGTCCCCCGCGGGGACCGCCGTCGTCCCGCCCCCCGGTGACGGGGGTGCGGCGGTCCCCGCGCACGCTTCTTCCGGTCAGTCGTCCCAGCCGCCGTCCCGCCCGGACCCGCGACGGCCGAACAGGCCCGGGTGGGTGCGGGCGGCCTGGACGACGTTGATGCCGACGATGCCCGCCCAGACGACCAGCAGGCCGGGCAGTTTGGCCACGCCCCCGCCGATCGCGGACAGCGGCACCGCGAGGACCAGCGAGACGATCCCGAAGCCGAAGCGTTCGCTCCAGGTGTCCGTGGCCTTCGGCGTCCGTGCGTTCCGGGCCACCGTCATCTGCTGCTCGGCGAGCTGTCGGCGGACCAGGCGCTCCACCGAGCCGTCGATGCGTTGGTCGACCTTCTCCAGGAACGAGTCGACCAGCGCGGACTCGTACTCCTCGCCCAGCTCCCTGCGGGCCTGCAGGGTGGCGTCGAGTTCCTTCTTCAGGTCGGTGCCCCGCGCGTCCATTCCGCTCATGCGGTCCACGGTAGGCAGGCGGGGCGCCGACGGCACTGGGGTTAGCCCCCCTCTCGTTCCTCGGGTTCGCCGGGGCCCGGGTCCGCCGTCCTGCCCGGCCCCGCCGTCCCGCCCGGTCCCGCGGGTCCGCCGTGACCGGTCGAGGTCGTGCGCGTCCGCGTCCGCCTGTATAACGGCATGCAGGAACGACGACGGGTGAATAGACCGAGGGGGAGTCACGTCATGGGCGTCAGCGACAGCCCTGCGGCGCGCCTGCAGGCGCTCTTCGAGGGGCACCGGCTGACGCCGACCCAGCGGCGCATCGCGCACAGCATGGTGCGGCGGGCCGCCGACGTGCCGTTCCTGTCCAGCGTGGAGCTGGCCGAGCTGGCCGGGGTCAGCCAGCCCTCGGTGACCCGGTTCGCCGTCGCCCTCGGCTTCGACGGCTACCCCGCCCTGCGCCGGCACCTGCGCGAGGTCGTGCCCCCCGGACCGGCCGCGGAGACCGGTGCGTACAACGAGTACCAGCAGGCCGTCGAGGCCGAGATCGAGAACCTGCGGCACCTCGCCCAGGAACTGGCCGACCCCGAGCCCGTGCGCCGGGCGGGAGCGGTCCTCGCGGACAGCCGCCCGCTCCCCGTGCTCGGACTGCGGGCGGCGGCGGCCCAGGCGCACGGCTTCGCCTATTTCGCCGCCAAGGTCCATCCCGACGTACGGCTGCTCAACGAGGGCGGCACGATGCTCCACGACCGCGTCGACGTCGCCGTCCGCGCGGGGGCGAGCGCCCTGCTGTGCTTCGCGCTGCCCCGGCACCCCCGCGAGGTCGTCGACGCCCTCACCCACGCCAAGGAGAGCGGGCTGACCGTCGTCACCGTCGCCGACTCCGCGTTCGCGCCGGTCGCCAAGGTGTCCGACCTGCTGCTGCCCGCCGCCGTCGGTACCGGGCTCGCCTTCGACACGGCGTGCGCGCCGATGCTGCTGGGGCGGGTGCTGCTGGAGGCGATGTGCGACGGCCTGCCCGAGGCCCAGGCGCGGCTGGAGGAGTTCGACGCGAGGGCGGCGGCGCGCGGGCTGTTCGTGGAGTGAAGCGGCGGCGCGGACGGGCGGCGCGGGCGCGCCGTGCCGCCCGTGCTTCCTCGGACTTTCTCAGGCTCGTCTCACCTTGCGTCACTACCGTGTGTCCCCGAGGTGCTTCGTTCGGGCGGCGAGCCCCGCTCGGACGCTTCACGGGCGACATGAGACGGGAGGCTGGACGTGACACGCGGAGGACAGGGGCTGGCTCGGGTGGCCGTCGTCGTACGGGCCGGGGCCGCGCCGCTGTGGTGGCTGGGAGTGTGCGCGGCGGGCATCGGGCTGCTGGTGCCCGGGCTGACCGGACGCCGGATCGGCGTCCTGGCCGGGGCCGCGCTGTTCCTCGTGGCGGCGGCCGTCGTCGCCTGCGGGCGGCGGGGCCGGTACCGCGACCTGGCCCGCGTGGCGGCCCGGGCGGGCCGGCACGACGTGCTCCAGGACCGCGCCGTGACCCTGCGCGCCTGGCGGCGCGGACACCGCTGGTGGCTGCTGCTCGCCTTCCTCGCCGCTCTGGGCAGCGCGTTCGCGGCGCCGGCCGCCGCCGGTCTGCTGCTCGCCGGGTGCGGTGCCGGCCTGTGGCTGAAGGCCGCCTGGATCGGCCGTCTGGAGCAGGCCGGCCAGGCGCTGCTGTGGGTGCGGGTCGACTGGCTGGGCGGGGGCGCGGGCCGTCCGGCCGGCAAGGCGGTCAAGGCCTACCGCACCACCGGCATCGCGGCGGGCGACGCGGCCCCGGGCGGCGCGCGGCGCCGGGCCCCGGCCCTGGTCTGAGGGACCCCGGGGCCGGCTTCCCGCGCTCCGGGGTCGCGCTCCGGGGTCGCGCTTCGGTTCGTACTTCGGTCCGTAATTCGGCCCGCGCTCCGATTCCTACTTCGGTCCGCGCTCCGGTTCGTGCTCCGGACCGTGTTCCGGGAGCGGGTCCTCGGCGGCCCCTCAGGGGCTCTCCGTCCCCGAGGGGCTCCTCAGGAGGGGAACCCCGACGTCAGCGCGTCGGGGTGGTCGCCGCCCGACTCGGCCACGATCTCCTCGACCGTCTGGGCGCGGCGGACGACCGCGAAGGAGACCCCGCCCGCCCCGTCCGGGACGAAGCCGTACACGCCCGGCCGGGGGAGCGAGTTGTACGCGTAGTGGTGGGCGAAGTAGTACGCGCCCGTGTCCAGCACCGCCGCGTGGTCCCCCTGCTCCAGCAGCGGCAGGGACTGCCCCCGGGCGAGCAGGTCGCCCGCGAAGCAGGCCGGGCCCGCCACGTCCTGCACGACCGCCGGTCCCTCCTTCGGGCGCCCCTTGGCGTCGTAGGCGGCGACCCGCAGCGGCCACGCCCCGGGCGCGTACACCGTCCGCGTCGCCACCTGCACGCCCGCGTGCGTCACCGCGACCGGACGCCCGCCGGCGCTCTTGGCGTACTCCACGCGCGCGACCATCGTGCCGTGCTTGGCCAGCAGCGACCGGCCGAACTCGGTGACCAGTCCGTACCGCCCGTCGAACAGCCCCGGCACCTCCTCGCTCAGCAGCCGCGCGTACCGCGTGTACGTCGGGTCGGTCGTGTCGGAGGCGAAGTTGACCGGCAGCCCGCCGCCGATGTCGACGGTGTCGATCTGCTGCCGTCCGGCACGCCGGTTGATCTCCTCCGCCAGCGCGTACGTCTCGGCCACTCCGCGCGCCATCAGGGACAGCGCGATGCCCTGGGAGCCGGTGTGCGTGTGCAGCCGGGTCAGCCACGGCCGGTCCAGGTACGCCCGCACGACCCACTCCCGGGCTCCCTCGTCGCGCAGCGCCACCCCGAACTTGGAGGTCGCCGTGGCCGTGGACAGCGCTTCGATGGAACCGCTGCCGATCTGCGGGTTCACCCGGATGCCGAGGGGGGAGCGGGTGTCGGTCGACCGCATCAGGGCGTCGAGGCGCGCCAGCTCCTGGGGGTTGTCCGCGTTGACGGCGATGCCCAGCGCCAGCGCCTGACGGAGCTCGTCCGGCGTCTTGGCGGGCGAGTCGAGGACCGTCCGCTCCGGTTCCACGCCCGCCGCCCGCGCCAGCGCCAGCTCGCCCGGACTCGCCACCTCCGCGCCGATGCCCTCCTCGCGCAGCAGCCGCAACACCGCCACCAGCGGGGACGCCTTCACGGCGAAGGCGTGCAGCACGGGCGTGCCGGGCGGTGTCACCGCTTCGAACGCCGCCCGCAGCTCGGCCGCCGACTCGCGTATGCCGGCGACGTCGAGCAGGGCCACCAGGGGGGTGTCGGGGTCGAGCAGTCCCTGCTCCACGGCGGCCCGCACCGCCTTGTCCCGCCGCGCCGCGAGCTCCGCGCCCCGCGGGTCCCTCTCGCCGGTCAGGCCGTCGTCGTGCACCACCGTGCCCCCCGTTCCGTCGGTGTTCTCCGTGTCAGAGATGTTCGAGGTGTTCGAGCCCATGCGTCCAGCCAAGCATCCGGCGGGGGCCCGCGCCGACGCGCCCCCTGTATTGACTAGCTCTATTCAGGGGGTGAGGATGTGAATATCTGCAGTAACCGTGGGGCCGTCCGGTCCACGGGAACACCCGGGAGCAAGCACCAGGAGGCAGACCATGTCCGCACCCCGCGCAGTCCGAGCCCCGCGCGGCACGGAACCGAGCGCCCTGGGATGGCCGCAGGAGGCCGCCCTGCGGATGCTGCAGAACAACCTCGACCCGGAGGTCGCCGAGCACCCCGACCGGCTCGTCGTCTACGGCGGCACCGGCAAGGCGGCCCGCGACTGGCGCTCCTTCGACGCCATGGTCCGCACGCTGAGGACCCTCCGGCAGGACGAGACGATGCTGGTCCAGTCCGGCCGCCCGGTCGGCGTCATGCAGACCCACGAGTGGGCCCCGCGCGTCCTCATCGCCAACTCCAACCTCGTCGGCGACTGGGCCACCTGGGAGGAGTTCCGCCGTCTGGAGGCCCTCGGCCTGACCATGTACGGGCAGATGACCGCCGGCTCCTGGATCTACATCGGCACCCAGGGCATCCTCCAGGGCACCTACGAGACCTTCGCCGCCGTCGCCGCGAAGCGGTTCGGCGGCACCCTCGCCGGAACCATCACCCTGACCGCCGGACTCGGCGGCATGGGCGGTGCCCAGCCCCTCGCCGTCACCATGAACGACGGCGTCGCGCTCTGCGTCGACTGCGACCCGCGCGCCCTCGACCGCCGCATCGAGCACCGCTACCTGGACGTGCGGGCCGACTCCCTCGACCACGCCCTGCGGCTCGCCGTCGAGGCCCGCGACGCCCGCCGCCCGCTGTCCGTCGGCGTCCTCGGCAACGCGGCCGAACTGGTGCCCCAGCTGCTCGCGAGGGGCGCGCCCGTCGACATCGTCACCGACCAGACCTCCGCCCACGACCCGCTGGCGTACCTGCCCGTCGGGATCGCCTTCGAGGACATGGCCGAGGCCGCCGCGAAGGACCCGGCCGGCTTCACCGCCCGCGCCCGTGAGTCCATGGCCCGGCACGTCGAGGCGATGGTCGGCTTCCTGGACGCCGGTGCCGAGGTCTTCGACTACGGCAACTCGATCCGCGGCGAGGCGCGACTCGCCGGATACGAGCGCGCCTTCGCCTTCCCCGGCTTCGTCCCCGCCTACATCCGCCCGCTGTTCTGCGAGGGCAAGGGCCCCTTCCGCTGGGCCGCCCTGTCCGGCGACCCCGCCGACATCGCCAAGACCGACCGCGCGATCCTCGACCTCTTCCCGGAGAACGAGTCCCTGGCCCGCTGGATCCGCCTGGCCGGGGAGCGCGTCCACTTCCAGGGCCTGCCCGCGCGCATCTGCTGGCTCGGCTACGGCGAGCGGGACCGGGCCGGGGAGCGCTTCAACGACATGGTCGCGAGCGGGGAGCTGGCCGCGCCGGTCGTCATCGGCCGCGACCACCTCGACTGCGGCTCCGTCGCCTCCCCCTACCGCGAGACCGAGGCGATGCTCGACGGCTCCGACGCGATCGCCGACTGGCCGCTGCTGAACGCCATGGTGAACGTGGCCTCCGGCGCCTCCTGGGTGTCCGTCCACCACGGCGGCGGGGTCGGCATGGGCCGCTCCCTGCACGCCGGCCAGGTGACGGTGGCCGACGGCACCGCGCTGGCCGGCGAGAAGATCCGCCGGGTGCTGACCAACGACCCCGGCATGGGCGTCATCCGGCACGTGGACGCCGGGTACGACACCGCGGAGTCGGTGGCCGCCGAGCGCGGCGTGCGGGTGCCGATGCGCGAGGGTGAGCAGGCGTGACCTTCCACGACATGTGGGCGCAGCTGCTGCCCGTCGGCCGCGACTCCGCCTCCGGCGGCTACCGCCGCTTCGCCTGGACCGAGGCCGACGCCGACTGCCGGGCCTGGTTCGCGGCGCAGGCCGAGGGACGCGGGCTGCGGCTCGAGACGGACCGGAACGGCAACCAGTGGGCCTGGCTGGGGGACCCGGCCGCCGGGGACGCCGTCGTCACCGGGTCGCACCTGGACTCCGTGCCGGACGGCGGCGCCTTCGACGGCCCCCTGGGGGTGGTCTCCGCCTTCGCCGCCCTCGACGAACTGCGCGGGAGGGGAGCGCGGTTCACCCGGCCCCTCGGCATCGTCAACTTCGGCGACGAGGAGGGCGCCCGGTTCGGACTCGCCTGCGTCGGCTCCCGGCTCACCGCCGGCCTGCTCACCCGCGAGCAGGCGCACCGGCTCACCGACGGCGACGGGATCACCCTGCCCCGGGCGATGGAGGCCGCCGGGTACGACCCCGACGCCCTCGGCCCCGACCCCGAACGGCTCGCCCGGATCGGCGCCTTCGTCGAACTGCACATCGAGCAGGGCCGTGCCCTCGACCTGTCCGGCGACCGGGTCGGCATCGCCGACGCCATCTGGCCGCACGGCCGCTGGCGCTTCGACTTCGCCGGTGAGGCCAACCACGCCGGCACCACCCGCCCGGCCGACCGCCGCGACCCCATGCTCCCGTACGCCGAGACCGTGCTCGCCGCCCGCCGGGAGGCCGAACGCGCCGGTGCCGTCGCCACCTTCGGGAAGATCGCCGTCGAGCCGAACGGCGTCAACGCCATCCCCTCCCTGGTGCGCGGCTGGCTCGACTCCCGCGCCACCGACCAGGCGGGCCTGGACGCCGTGGTCGCCGGGGTGGAGAAGGCGGCCCGCGCGTACGCCGACGCCCACGGGGTCGACCTGGACGTGGTCCGGGAGTCCTTCACCCCGGTCGTCGAGTTCGACCACGCCCTGCGCGGCGAACTCGCCCGCATCCTGGGCCGGGACGCCGGCCTCCGGGTGCCCGTCCTGGACACCGGCGCCGGACACGACGCCGGGATCCTCTCCGGACGCGTCCCGACCGCCATGCTGTTCGTGCGCAACCCCACCGGCGTCTCGCACTCCCCGGCCGAGTCCGCCACCGAGGACGACTGCGTGGCCGGAGTCCTCGCACTCGCCGACGTACTGGAAGGACTGGCCTGCACGTGACTGCCACCCCGCGGACGTACTGGCTGGAGCACGCCTGGCTCGGCACCCTCCCCCAGGCTCTCGGCTCCGCTCGAGCGGGGGGGATCCCCGTCGAGCCGGGCGTCGCCGTGGACGTCCGGGACGGTCGCATCACCGCCGTCCGCCTGGACACCCCCGCCCCGCCGCCCGGCGCCGAGATCCTGCGCGGACTGACCCTCCCGGGACTGGCGAACGCCCACTCGCACGCCTTCCACCGCGCCCTGCGCGGCACCGTCCAGGTGGGCTCCGGCACCTTCTGGACCTGGCGCGAGGTCATGTACTCCGTCGCCGACCGGCTGACCCCCGAGACCTACCTCGACCTCGCCCGCGCGGTATACGCCGAGATGGCGCTGGCCGGCATCACCACCGTCGGCGAGTTCCACTACGTCCACCACGCCCCCGGCGGCACGCCCTACGCCGACCCCAACGCCATGGGCGAGGCGCTCATCGAGGCCGCCGCCGCAGCCGGTGTCCGCATCACCCTCCTCGACACCTGCTACCTGTCCTCCGGCTTCGGCGAACCCCCCACCACCCACCAACTCCGCTTCTCCGACGGCACGGCGGAGGCCTGGGCCGAACGCTGTGCACCTCTCAGGGAGCGGGATCACGCACGGATCGGGGCCGCGATCCACTCCGTACGGGCCGTGCCCGCGGACCAGTTGGCGACCGTGGCGCGCTGGGCCGAACAGCGGCGGGCCCCGCTGCACGTGCACCTGTCCGAGCAGACCGCCGAGAACGACGCCTGCCTGCGCGCCCACGGATGCACGCCCACCCGGCTCCTCGCCGACCACGGGGTGCTCGGACCCCGCACCACCGGCATCCACAACACTCACCTCACCGACGAGGACGTCGCCCTGCTCGGCGGCAGCCGCACCGGCACCTGCATGTGTCCCACCACGGAACGGGACCTGGCCGACGGCATCGGTCCCGCGGCGGCGCTCCAGCGAGCGGGCTCCCCGCTCTGCCTCGGCTCGGACAGCCACGCCGTCGTCGACTTGCTGGAAGAGGCGCGGGCAATGGAGCTGAACGAGCGCCTGCGCACCCGAACCCGCGGCCACTGGACCGCCGCGGCGCTGCTGCGCGCCGCCACCGCCGACGGCCACGCCGCCCTCGGCTGGGACGACACCGGCCGGATCGAGGCCGGAGCCCGCGCCGACCTGGCGACCCTCGCGCTGGACTCGGTCAGAACAGCGGGGACGCTGCCCAGGCTCGGTGCCGAGACGGCCGTATTCGCCGCGACGGCAGCGGACGTGCGGCACACGATCGTGGGCGGGCGGCACGTCGTGCGCGACGGGACGCACACCCTCGTACCGGATGTGCCGCAGGCCCTCGCGCGGGCCGTCGAAGCCCTGCGCGCCTGACCACCGGCCCCCGCCCCCACGAGGACACCAGGGATCCCATGAGCAGCAGCACCGTCATCACCAACATCGCCGCACTCGTCACCAACGACCCCTCCCTCGGCGACCACTCCCCGCTCGGTCTGGTCCGGGACGCGGCCGTCGTCATCGAAGGCGACCGGGTCGCGTGGACCGGTGAATCAAGCAAAGCACCCGCCACTGACAACCGGGTCGACGCCGACGGCCGGGCGGTCCTCCCCGGCTTCGTCGACTCCCACTCCCACCTGGTCTTCGCCGGCGACCGCACCGAGGAGTTCAACGCCCGCATGTCCGGCCGCCCCTACGGCGCGGGCGGCATCCGCACCACCGTCGCCGCCACCCGGGCCGCCACCGACACGGAACTGGAGGAGAACCTCACCCGCCTCCTCGCCGAGGCGCTCCGCCAGGGCACCACCACCTTCGAGACCAAGTCCGGCTACGGCCTGACCACCGAGGACGAGGTCCGCGCCCTGCGCCTGGCCGCCCGCCACACCGACGAGGTCACCTACCTCGGCGCCCACATCGTCGCCCCCGAGTACGCCGAGGACCCGGCCGGCTACGTCGACCTCGTCACCGGCGAGATGCTCGACGCCTGCGCCCCGCACGCCCGCTGGATCGACGTCTTCTGCGAACGGGGCGCCTTCGACGGCGACCAGGCCCGCGCGATCCTGACCGCGGGCAGGGCGAAGGGCCTGCACCCGCGCGTCCACGCCAACCAGCTCTCCCACGGCCCCGGCGTCCGGCTCGCCGTGGAACTCGACGCGGCCAGCGCCGACCACTGCACCCACCTCACCGACGCCGACGTGGACGCGCTGGCGAACGGCACCACCGTCGCCACGCTGCTGCCCGGCGCCGAGTTCTCCACCCGGGCCGAGTGGCCCGACGCGCGCCGGCTGCTCGACGCAGGGGTCACCGTCGCGCTGTCCACGGACTGCAATCCGGGCTCGTCCTTCACCTCCTCGGTGCCGTTCTGCGTCGCGCTGGCCGTGCGGGACATGGGCATGACGCCGGACGAGGCCGTCTGGTCGGCCACCGCGGGCGGCGCGGCGGCCCTGCGCCGCACCGAC
>NZ_MSGP01000380.1 GCF_002078235.1 Streptomyces viridosporus | reverse complement strand
GGGAGGGGGTGCGGGGGATTCACTCGGAGGGCTGAGCATTTTACGCGGACACGGGGTACTAGAGGGCTCTACGCCCGTACTTCCCGGAGGCCCTTTCGTGAACTCGTTCGTGCACAAGACCCTGGTGGTGGAGCTCCAGGCGGGCGTCACGGACCGCTTCGCCGTGCTCGCCCACCTGAGTTACGACCCCTCCGACCCGTTCGCCGTCACCGTCGTCTTCAGCCATGACGGCCGGGTCCTCGCCCGCTGGCAGCTGGACCGGGAGATGGTCACCGACGGTCTCACCCACCCGGTGGGGGTCGGGGACGTGCGGCTGTGCCCGGAGTCCCGGGGCGTGGGGCGGGAGCTGCGGATGGAGTTCCTCGGTGAGGCCCGTGCCGACGGCGGCCGGCACCGTGCGGTGGTGTTCGCCTGGGCCGAGACGATCGGCGACTTCCTGCACGAGACCCACCGGCTGGTCCCGCCGGGGCGCGAGGAGGTCCGCGTCGACGACTTCCTCGCGGACGTGCTCGCGGGGAGCTGAGCCGCGGGCGTACGGCTCAGCGTGTCGTGTGCCGGTGCCGGGCCCACATCGGCAGGCCGAACCAGCACAGCAGGTACCAGCACACCACTCCGGCGACCAGGTACGGGACGAAGCCGTCGTGCGTCGCCACGCGCAGGATCAGCAGCAGCGAGGCGCTGGTGGTGGCCAGCAGCAGGAACAGGCCGAGCAGGGTCAGCCGGGAGGCCCACCGCACCGCCTCCGGTTTGATGCGCCGCCCGGAGACGAGGCGGTGCAGCGTCACCGGGCCGATGAGCGCACCGGTGGCGCACGCCCCGAGGACGACGGTGACGATGTAGATCTTCTGGTCGGTGTCGGACAGCTCCTCGTACTTCGGGGTGAACACGACGGTCAGCAGGAAACCGAAGAGGATCTGGACCCCCATCTGGGCGACGCGGACCTCCTGGATGAGCTCCTGCCACATCCGGTCCGCTCTCTCGTCCTCGGTCTCGTTGCGCCCCCGGCGCCTGCTCCGCCCCTGCTCCGCGTCCGGCACGGTGCACCTCCCTGGGTGAGTGACGTCCTCCTCCCGAGAGTTCCCCCTCCGGTGCCGTCCTCCTCCCGGTCGGGCCGCGGTTTGGGGGTGCGGCGCGCGGTTACACGGACCGCGGCGCCGGCGCGGCGCCGACACCGAGGCCAGGAGGTCGTGGCACGTATGTCCGATACCCAGCTCACCGTGACGCTCAGCGGCGGGGACCCCGACGACGCACGCACGGTCGTCCGGGCCCTGGAGGGGGCGTTCGGGACGCCGGACCAGTCGCCCTCCGGCGAGGAGGCGACGGTCCGTGTGGCGACGTTCACCGGGGAGGGACGGCAGGAGGCCCCTCACACGGACGCCGGCCGCCTCTCGGCGCCGGTGAACGTCACCGTGCAGGGCACCCCGGAGGCGGTGCGGCGGGCGAGCGACACGCTCACGCGGGCCTTCTCGGCACGCGACGAAGGCACCGCGTCCGGCGACCAGGAGCAGGAGAGGCAGCTGCTCCTGGAGCCGTGATCCCCCGCGGGTCCCGGGTCACCAGCGGGTCGCGACCTGGTCCTCGATGCGCCGCTCGTAGAGGTCGCGGATCGCCGCGAGCGTCGCGCCGGACAGCTCCGGCAGCCGGGCGGCGGCCGCGTTGGCGCGGGCCTGCTCGGGCGAGCGGGCACCGGGGATGACGGTGGTGACGCCGGGCTGCTGGATGATCCAGCGCAGCGCCAGCTGGGCCGGCGTGTACCCCTCGGGGGTGAGCGCGGCGAACTCCGCGGCGGCCTCGACACCCGTCGCGTAGTCGACGCCGGAGAAGGTCTCGCCCTGGTCGAAGGACTCGCCGTGCCGGTTGAAGGTGCGGTGGTCGTTCTCCGGGAAGACGGTGTCCTTGGTGTACTTGCCCGACAGCAGCCCGGAGGCGAGCGGGACCCGGGCGATGATGCCGACGCCGGCCTCGCGGGCGGCCGGGAGCACCTCGCGCAGCGGTTTCATCCGGAACGGGTTGAGGATGATCTGCACGCTCGCCACGTTCGGCCGGGCGATCGCGGCCAGCGCCTCGGCGCAGGTCTCCACGCTGACCCCGTAGGCGGCGACGCGCTCCTCCGCCACCAGCGTGTCGAGGGCGTCGAAGACCTCGTCGCGGGAGTAGACGGGGGTGGGCGGGCAGTGCAGCTGCACCAGGTCGATGCGGTCGACGCCGAGGTTGCGCCGCGAGCGGTCGTTCCAGGCGCGGAAGTTGTCCAGGACGTAGTTCTCGGGGATCTGCTCGACCCGGCGGCCCATCTTGGTGGCGACCAGCACGTGCAGGTCGGGCCGGCCGGCCAGGAACGACGCGATGGTCTGCTCGCTGCGCCCGTCGCCGTACACGTCGGCGGTGTCGAAGAAGGTGACTCCGGACTCGGCCGCGGTCTCCAGGACCGTCAGGGCCTCCTTGTCGTCGACGTCGCCCCAGTCCGCTCCGAGTTGCCACGTGCCGAGACCGACCACGGAGGCGTGCTGACCCGACCTGTCGAATGTGCGCTCGTCCATGGGGTCAGTCTGTCATCCGCCACGGCGGGCGGCAGCGGCGCCCGCCGCGTCGTCGACCTGTGCGGAATCCTGCGGCCGCGGCACGGCACGGCTCCGGCGGACCTGCCGGACCGCGCGCCGCACCGCGCCCTCGACGCCCGGTCAGGCGCTCACGGCGGTCCGGCACTCGGGGTGGCCCCAGCCCTTGTCGTTCTTGGCGATGGGTTCACCGGCGGCGTAGGAGCGGCCGCACGGGCAGCGGCCGGGGAACTTCGCCTTGATGGTGCGGGACGACGAGCCGCCGCCGCGCGGCCGGGACGCCTTGGCCGCACCGGACCCGCGCTTCGCGGCACCGGTCCGCGGGGTGTCCGGGGACGGCGGCGGTTCGGGCGAGCCCAGCTCGCTGCCGGCGTTCTGCTGGGTGGTGGCCGCCTGGCTGGCGGCGCGGTCGGCGAAGTCGTTGAGCCGGTCGCCGTCGACCTGGTGGGCCGGGACGTAGCGGAACTCCACCGAGCGGCCCTGCAGGAGGGCGTCGATGCGGACGACGAGTTCCTGGTTGGCGACCGGTTTGCCGGCCGCCGTGCGCCAGCCGTTGCGCTTCCAGCCGGGCAGCCAGGTGGTGACGGCCTTCATGGCGTACTGCGAGTCCATCCGGACCTCGAGCGGCACGGCCGGGTCGGTCGACGCCAGCAGCCGCTCCAGCGCCGTGAGTTCGGCGACGTTGTTGGTGGCTCTGCCGAGCGCCCCCGCCTCCCAGTGGACCGGGGTCTCGGAGGCGTCGGCCACCACCCAGGCCCAGCCGGCGGGCCCGGGGTTTCCCTTGCAAGCCCCGTCGCACGCGGCCACAACACGTTCACGCATGCGCTCGATCATGCCATGGCCGGACGGGGTGCCCGTCCCGGCCGGGCGGACCGCCGGGGCGCCCGGCCGTTCCCGCCGTCCCGCCCGCCGCGGCCGTGGTGCCGATCACCGAGGAGTCGGTGCCTGCGGGTCGCCGATCGCCGCGAACCGGCTCGAAGGGGGCACCGCACGGCGGGAGGGACACGATCCGTTCTGAAGCGCGTCTTCCCGGCCGACCCCGGTTGTGCTTGCCTGGGGAGCCGTTTCACCGGCCGGGGCGGGAGTCGCCGTATGCGCAGACCGTGGATCGCGGGAGTGGTGCTGGCCGGCGTGCTGCTCGGCGCGTGCACGGACCCGTCGTCCGGACCGGGGGCCGAGCCGCCGCCGCTCGCCTCGCCGAAGGCGTCGGCCACCACGCACCAGCGGCCCGTCGCCTCCCCGAGTGCCGCGCCCGGGAAACCGCCGGTGGTGCTGTACCTCGGGGACTCGCTGGCGATGGAGAGCCAGGAGGTCCTCGGCGGGCGACTGCGCGCGGAGCTGCGCGCCCGCTACACGAGCGCGCCCTACTCGGGCACCACCCTCTGCGACTACCTGGAGGGTTCCGCCGAGCGGTCCCTCGTGCCGGCCCCGGACAAGGCGGCGGCGCTGGTGCGCTCGTTGAAGCCGGACTACGTGGTGCTGCAGTTCTGGGGCAACGCCTGGGACTACACGCCGTGCATGGACGGGATCGCGCACGGCACCTCGCGGGAGAGGTACTTCGAGCGGTACGCGGCCGACGCGCGACGGCTCACCGAGCAGATCGCCGCTGCCGGGGGGTCCCGGCGGCCCCGGATCGTCTGGGTGCTGCAGGGACCCGACCCGATCACCCCCGACCGGGTCCGCCGGGTCAACGCGCTCTACGAGGAGCGGGCCGCCGCCTCCGGCGACCTCGTCGCGGACGCGGGACGGACGGTGAGTCCGGCGGGAGCGCGGTACTCCTGGACGCAGTACCTGCCGTGCGACGCCCACGAGCGGGCCCACCCCGACTACTGCACCCAGCCCGGCCGCGACCGCACGGCCCTGCACCGGGACGACGACTACCTGCACTTCTGTCTGGCGCCCACCACGTCCGATCCGAAGCCCTGCCCGGTCCGCTCCCCCGGGATCCTGCGCATGGCGCGGGAGATCACGCGCGTGATCGGGGAGCACGTCCGCACGGGCCGGCCGGCGGGGTGAAATCCGTTCGACACGGCGTGCGTCCGTTGCTGGGATGGGCGGCATGTGTGCCGTGAGGATGCACCCCGACGAGGTGGACGTCGACGCCGCGCTGGTCGGCCGGCTGGTCGCCGGCCGGTTCCCCCGGTGGGCCGGGCTGCCGGTGGAGCGGCTGCGGTCGTCGGGGACCGAGAACGCCATGTTCCGTCTCGGCCCGGACCTGGTGGTGCGGCTCCCCCGTCATCCCGGTGCCGTGGAGGGCGTGGCGCACGAGCAGCGGTGGCTGCCCCGTCTCGGCCCGCTCCTGCCGTTCGCCGCGCCCGAACCGCTCGGGCGGGGCGGGCCCGGTGAGGGCTTCCCGTGGCCCTGGTCGGTGTACCGCTGGCTGGACGGCGCCAACCCGGTCGCGGGGGCGCTCGACGACCCCGTGTCGCTCGCCCGGGACCTGGCGGCGTTCGTCACCGCGCTGCGCGGCGTCGACGCGACGGGCGGACCTCCGTGCCACCGGGGCGTCCCCCTGGCGCACCGGGACGTTCCGACGCGCGAGGCGATCGCGCGGCTGGCGGGGCGGGTCGACACCGACGCGGTGACCGCGCTGTGGGAGGAGGCGCTGGGGGTCCCGGAGCACGCCGGTGCGCCGGTGTGGGCGCACGGTGATCTGTCGCCGGGGAACGTGCTGGTCGGCGGCGGACGGCTGACGGCGGTGATCGACTTCGGCAGCGTGGGGGTGGGCGACCCCGCGGTGGACCTGATCGTCGCCTGGAACCTGCTGCCCACCGAGGCGCGCGGCGCCTTCCGCGCGGCGGTGGGCGCCGACGAGGCCCAGTGGGCACGCGGGCGGGGCTGGGCGCTGTCGATCGCGCTCATCGCGCTGCCGTACTACTGGGACACCAACCCGCCGCTCGCGGCGAACTCACGCCATGTGATCGAGGAGATCCTGGCCGAACGGGGATAGGGGCGGGGCCGGCCGTGCGCCGGACGGGGGCCCTGCCCCGGCCGTCACTCGCCCGCGTACGCCTTCTCCAGCTCCGCGATGTCGAGCTTGCCCATCGACATCATGGCCTTCATCGCACGGCCCGCCTTCTCCGTGTCCGGGTCGTTGATCATCTCGATGAGCCGTGCCGGGGTGACCTGCCAGGAGACGCCGAACCGGTCCTTGAGCCAGCCGCACGGGCCGTGTTCGCCGCCGCCCTCGACGAGACGGTCCCAGTAGTGGTCGACCTCGGCCTGGTCGGCGCAGTCGATCTGGAAGGAGACCGCCTCGTCGAACGTGAACTCGGGCCCTCCGTTCAGCGCGACGAACTTCTGGCCGTTGGCCGTGAACTCCACGGTCAGGACGGTGCCCTCGGGGCCGGGACCGGCCTCGGTGTGCCGGAGGATCCGGCCGATGCCCGAGTCCTCGAAGAGGGAGACGTAGAAGTTCGCGGCCTCCTCGGCCCGGCCGTCGAACCAGAGACACGTGGTGAATCCGCCGGTGGTCATGAGTACCTCCTGGGTGGGGAACGCGGTCATCGGTGCCGACCCGTTTGCGCCGGAGAACTCATCGGCGGGCCGCGAAACAATTCGAAGGCGCCGTCACGGGCCGCGTCGCGCGGCCCGCCGAGCCGTCGGCCGTGCCGACGGCGCTCACCCTGTTCCCGGCCGAGTCGCGGGTCCCGCCGCGGCACGGGGCGGAGCGCACGGAGAACCCGGTGCGCCGGACGGAGTCCGATCGGGGCGGGCGCTTCGCGGCGGTGGAGGAGCCGGACCTGCTGGTGGGCGAAGTGCGGGCGTTCTTCCGGGAGTCGAGGAGCAGACAGGCCGGACGGGCGCTCTGCCCGCGGCGAATCTGCCACGGGCAGAGAAAGGCCCGCGGTCCCCCGCCGCCGGTCAAGAGTGGAGGCACGCGGCCGCACCGGCCGCGTGTCCGACGAGCGACCACCAGGAGCGTCCCATGTCTGCACTCACCGCCGGCCCACGGTCGGTCCCGCCGCCCCGGGCCGAGGAGGGCGACACCCCGCCGACCCGGTTCGACGACCTCCTCGCCGACCGGTTGCTGGCCCAGCGGATCGTGCTGCTGGGCACCCAGGTCGACGAGGTGTCCGCGAACCGGGTGTGCGCGCAGTTGCTGATCCTGTCCGCGGAGGACCCGCGCACCGACATCAGCCTGTACGTCAACAGCCCCGGCGGCTCCGTGCACGCGGGTCTGGCGATCTACGACACGATGCGGCTGATCCCGAACGACGTCTCGACGCTCGCCATGGGGTTCGCGGCCAGCATGGGCCAGTTCCTGCTGAGCGTGGGCACGGCCGGCAAGCGGTACGCCCTGCCGAACGCGCGGATCATGATGCACCAGCCGTCGGCGGGGATCGGCGGCACCACCGCCGACATCGAGATCCAGGCGGAGAACCTGGAGTTCACCAAGCGGACCATCGAGCGGATCACCGCCGAGCACACCGGGCAGTCCCCGGAGACCGTCTCCCGGGACGGCGACCGGGACCGCTGGTTCACGGCCGAGGAGGCCAGGGAGTACGGAATGGTGGACCGGGTGGTGGAGTCGCTCGCCGACGTCCGCCCGGCCGCGACCCGGCGCAGGATGGGGCTGCAGTGATGGGGACGTACACGATTCCGAACGTCGTCGAGCGCACCGCGCAGGGCGAGCGGTCCTACGACGTCTTCAGCCGACTGCTGTCCGAGCGGATCGTCTTCCTCGGAACGGAGATCGACGACGGGGTCGCCAATGTGGTCATCGCACAGCTCCTCCACCTGGAGTCGGCGGCTCCGGAGAGCGAGATCGCGATCTACCTCAACTCCCCCGGCGGCTCGGTCACCTCGCTCATGGCGATCTACGACACGATGACCTTCGTGCAGGCGCCGGTCTCGACCTTCTGCATCGGACAGGCGGCGTCCACGGCGGCCGTGCTGCTGGCCGGCGGGGATCCGGGGCGGCGGTTCGTGCTGGAGCACGCGCGGGTGCTGCTGGGCCAGCCGGCCACCGGCGGCGCGCGGGGCACGGTCTCCGACCTGTCGCTCCGGGCCCAGGAGATGGTGCGGATCCGCTCCCAGGTGGAGGAGGTGCTGTCCCGGCACACGCACCACGACGTGGCGACACTGCGGGCGGACATGGACCGCGACAAGGTGTTCACGGCGCAGGAGGCCGTGGCGTACGGCCTGGCCGACGAGGTGCTGACCCGGCGCCTCCCACGGGGGTGAGGCGCCGGTCCACACGGCACCTCAGGCCGCCAGGCACAGCCCGTCGTACGAGGAGCCGGACCTGCCACGGACCGCGCCGGGCCGGCGGCCGGTGACGCGGACGAGTTCTCCGTGGGCCCGCGCGAGCAGGTCGCCGAGGCCGAGTCCGAGGGCCCGGGCGGCGGCCGCGAGGACCTCCGAGGAGGCCTCCTTGCGGCCCCGCTCCACCTCCGACAGGTACGGCACCGAGATCCGGGCCGCTTCGGCGACGTCCTTCAGGGTCCGCTCCTGGGCGAGCCGCTCCCCGCGCAGCACGTCGCCCACGAGATCGCGCCACAGCGGCTCTCCGGGAGCGGACGGGGCGGAGGCGGGAGCGGACGGAGCGGGGGCCGGGCCCGGCGGCGCGGCGGCGGCGGGGCGCACGGGCCCCGGGCGTGCGGTCATCGGGCGCACGGTCACCGGGCGCAGGGGAACGGTACGGGCGTGGTTCGGCGCTTGTCGGGTCATCCCTTCAGGTTAGGAATCCCGGTCCCCGGGGGAAGGGAGCGGCATTCCGCCCTGAGTGAAGGAGCCCGCACGGCGTGTCCGGGCACGGCCCGGGGCGCCCCGCGGGCTCCTCCCCCGTACCCTCGGACGTACGAGTGACGAGCGGCCTCCGGCCCGGCGGCCCCGGCACCGGTCGCCGGGCCCGGAAATCGTTCGGAACATCGGAGGAATGGGTCCGCCCGACCCGGGTACCCGCAAGCCCGAAAGGGCCCAGGCACATGCATGTCAGCCGTGACGTCCGTGGGGAGAGGTAATGAAGACCGCCGTGATCCGGTCGCAGGCGCAGGTCGTCGATGAGCACACCGAGGCCGGGACCGGTGACGGAAGCCTGCCCGGAGTGGCGAACCCGCGAACCGTCGCTCCGCGCGACGCCCGGGAGCTGTCCCGTCAGTTCTTCCACCGCCTGGCGGAGCTGGAGGAGGGCACGCACGAGTACCAGTACGCGCGCAACACCCTCATCGAGATGAACATGTCCCTGGTGCGGTTCGCCGCAGGGCGCTTCCGCGGTCGCGGCGACGACATGGACGACATCGTGCAGACCGGCATGATCGGCCTGATCAAGGCCATCGACCGGTTCGAACTGTCGCGCGAGGTCGAGTTCACCTCCTTCGCGCTGCCGTACATCGTCGGCGAGATCAAGCGCTTCTTCCGCGACACGACCTGGGCCGTGCACGTGCCGCGCCGGCTCCAGGAGCTGCGGGTCGAGCTGGCCAAGGCCCGCGAGGAACTCGCCAGCCGGCTGGACCGGGAACCCACCGTCGCCGAGCTGGCCACGCTGATGAACATCACCGAGGACCAGGTCGTCGAGGGGCAGATCGCCGCGAACGGGTACAACTCCTCGTCGCTGGACGCCGCCCTCACCGGTGACGGCCCGGAGAACGGGGAGGCCGTCCTCGCCGACTTCATCGGCGTGGAGGAGGAGGGGCTGCGGCTCGTCGAGGACTTCCACGCGCTCGCCCCGCTCATGGCCGAGCTCAGCGAACGCGACCGGCGGATCATCCACATGCGGTTCGTGGAGGAGGCCACCCAGGCGGAGATCGGCGAGCGTCTGGGCTGCTCGCAGATGCACGTGTCCCGTCTGATCAAGCGGATCATCGCCCGGCTGCGCGAGGGCATGCTGGGCGAGCTCGGCTGCGCCTGACCGACGGTCGACGGCGCGTGGGCGCGGCCGCCCTCCCCGTGCGTGCGGCGGGGGACGGGCGGCGGCGTCCGCGCGCCGTCGACCTGTGCGGAGGAGACCCGTGCGGAGGAGGGGTGGGCCCGTGGTCCTCAGCCGCCGTCGAGACTGAGGACCGCGCGCACGCGCTTGCCGACCGGGACCCGCTCCACGCTGATGTCCCGGGCCAGTGCCCGCACGATCTCCAGCCCGTGCCGGCCGACGCGCCGGGGATCACGGGGGAAGACCCGGGGCAGTGTGGCGCTGCTGTCGTAGACCGCCACCGTGAGCGAGGTGTCCGTGCCCTCCAGCTCCAGGATGTACGGCCCGTTGCTGTACCGGTCGGCGTTGGTGACCAGCTCGCTCACCACCAGCAGGGCCGCGCCGTCGGTCCGCTCGTCGATCGTGGCGCACCACTCGGTCCTCAGTTGCTCCAGGAAGACCGCGGCGAAGGCCCGCGCCTCGGCGATGCATCCCGGCTCGCCGGTGAAGTGTGCCGCCCGCCGCAGCGGTTCCACGGGTACATCGAAACCAGTCGGTATCACTGCCCCGTCCAGGTGGTAGGTCATGCGTTTCTCTCTGGGAAGCCGGGTCGGCCGAATGTTCTGCACCAGTCCTGGTACCCCGAGTCCGGCGGTGCAGTCCCCCTGATCGGTGTTCGCCTCCACGGGGCGGGGAACCCGGACCCCGCCGGGTCCGGCACGGGGCGGACGCCGGCCCGGCGGAAGGGCGTGCCATGAACGAGCTGATGGCGGTGAGGGGTCTGACGACCCTGCCCGTGGTGACGCTGGGCGGCGATGTCGTCGCCCACGTCAAGGACACCGTGTTCGACGCCTCGGCCACCCGGATCACGGGCTTCACCCTCACCGGCCGGACCCTGCTGTCGGGACCGGTGCCGCAGGACCTGCCCTGGCCGGCGGTGCACTGCCTGGGCCACCACGCGGTCATGGTCCGCGGGCGGGAGGCGCTGGTCGACGTGCCGTTGTCGGTGGCGCGCCGGGACGCCCTACGCGGGCGGCTGCTCGGGGCGCAGGTGGTGACCGACGCGGGCGACACGGTCGGCACGGTGCTCGACGTCCTCGTCGAGGGCGGCACCAGCGGCCGCCTCGTCGCCTTCCGGCTCGCCGCGCACCGGGACCTGGTGCACGGCTCCCGGCACCGCCGGCACCGGGTGTACGTGCCGCGGGGCGAGGCGCTGAGCGCCTCCGGCCGGACGCTGGTGGTCCCCGCGCACGCGACCGCCTACGTCACCGACGACCTGCCCGGCTTCACGGCCCGCGCCGGTGCCCGCCACGACCGCGGGAGGGGTGTGCTGCCGTGATGCTGTTCTCGCGGGTGCGCGGGCTGCCCGTCCTGGCCCCGGGCGGCGCGGACCACCTGGGGACCGTGCGGGCGCTGACGGTCGACGCGGCGTCGCGGACGGTCACGCACGTCCGGGTGCGGCGCGGACGGCTGCGCGGGGAGATCGTGCTCGCCCTGGGCGCCGTGGAGGCCGCCGGCCCGGACGGGCTGATCGTGCGCCCGCCGGACGGCGGGCCGTCCGCGACGCCGCACCACGACCTGCTGGGGAGCAGGGTCCTCACCGAGTGCGGTGAGGAGCGCGGCACCGTGCTCGACGCGGCGTTCGACCCGGCCGACGGCCGGATCGAGGCGGTCCTCACGACGTTCGGCGAGGTGCCGGGCGACCGTCTGCTGGGGCTCGGCGACCACGCCCTGGTGGTACGGAGCCGCCGTGCGCACCACCTCTAGCCGTGCGCACCACCTCCAGGGGCGCCTGACGCCTCCCGCCGGTCCCCCGGCCCTCGCTCCGGGCGCGGGCGCCGCGCGCCGTCCGTCCCCCGTGGGTCCATCGTGCGCTCCGGTCCGGCGCCGCCCGCGGGCCGACGCGGACGGACCTCCCGGCGGGCGGCGCCCGCCGCCCCTGCTTAGCGTGACAACGTGAGCGCACCCACCCTCTCCGACCGGGCGGTCGCCCGGCACGGCTGGGCGCAGGCCTTCGTCACGGTGCTCGGCGGACTGGTCGCCATGGGGGCGGTGGCCGCGCTCGGGCTGTGGGCGGCCGGTGCCGCAGACCTGCCGGACGGTTCCTTCCCCCCGGTGGTCGCGGCGATCATGATCATGTCCGTCGGAGGCACCGTGAAGCTCTCCGGGGACATCGGCGTGCTGGCCGGCACGGAGGGCGGCCTGACCGTCCTCCCGCTGTCCGTCACCCTCACCGGGGCGCTGGTCATCGGCTGGGGTTTCCTGCGCCCACTGCGGCACCGGGCGGTCGCCGGGGCGTCCGAGCTGGCCGGGTGGGCCGCGAGGATCGCCGCCCTGTGGCTGCTCGCGCTGCTCGCGCTGGCGCTCGCCGCGCGGCACACGTTCGAGATCTCCCTCGGTGACGGGCCGCTGGGCGATCTCGGTGACCTGTTCGGCATCACGCCCGAGGTCGGTTTCTCCACCGACGTCCCGCCGGCCGTCCTCATCGGCCTGGTCTGGCTGGCCGGGGTGCTGGTGCTGGCCCTGCTGGTGGCGCGCGGCGCCCCGTTGCCGGGCCGGCTGCTGCGGCTGCAGACGTCGGTGCGGCCCGCGGCGCACGCGACGGTGCAGTTGCTGCTCGCCTACGTCGTGATCGGCCTCGCCGTCGCGCTGGCCGTCGCCGCCACGCGCGGCCACCCGGCCGAGACGTTCGCCGTGATCCTGCTCGGGCTGCCCAACGTGGCCTGGCCGGCGCTGACGATCGGGCTCGGCGCCACCTGGGACGGCAGGGTGGAGGGGCCCTTCGGGCTGCCCATGCCGCACGTGCTGGACGAAGTGCTGCGCACGCCGGACGTCACCGCGCTGAACCTGGGCACCCTCGCCGAGCACGACGGCCGGGTGTGGTGGCTGGTGGTGGTCGACGCGGTCCTGCTGCTGGCCACGGCCTTCGTCATGGCGGCGCTGTCCCCGGCCCGGATCCGGCTCTGGCAGCACGCGGTGCACCTGGCGGTGGCCCTGGCGCTCGCGGTCCTGATGATCTGCCTCATGGCCCGGATCGACGCGCGGCTCGGCCTGTCCGTGCTCGGCATCGGCGATCTGGGCGAAGGGTTCTCCGGGCAGGTACTACTGAAACCCCGGCTGTGGAGCGCCCTGGGCCTGGCCCTGCTGTGGGGCCTGGTCACGGGGTTCGTGGGGGCGCTGCTGGAGCGGGAGGTGCGCCGACGGGGCAGGACCGGCCGCTGACGACCGCCGACGGGGTGCGCTCCCGCGGACCGGACAGCGGCCGTGCTCCCACCGCCCGTGAGGAGGCGGAGGACGCCGCCCGTGACGGAGGCGGAGGACGCCGTCCGCCCCACCGCCCCGAAGCCCGTCCCGCCCGCGTCGAGGACGGGGACGACGTGCGGGGACCGGGAGCAGGGGCCGTCGTCGGCGGCCCCTGCTTCACTTCCGCATCACGGCCGGCTCGTGGCGCCGCAGCAGACGGAACACCAGCAGACCGAAGAGCAGCGACAGGGCGAGCAGCATGCCGACGGAGAGCAGCCACACGTCCGCCGTGTGTGCGAAGAGCGGGTCGTGGTCGCCGGGCGCGAACGCGGGCAGGTCGATGGTGGACGCCATCGCGGCGAACCCCCAGCGGGCGGGCACCAGCCAGGCCAGCTGCTCCAGCACCAGCACGTTCTCGAGCGGCAGCAGGGCACCGCAGAAGACGACCTGGACGATGGCGAGCAGCACCAGCAGCGGCATCGTCACCTCCTCCTTGCGCACCACCGCGGAGACCAGCAGCCCGAGCATCATCGCGTTGAAGGCGAGCAGCGCGACGGCGACGGTGATCTCGACAAGGGGCGGCATCAACACGCCTTCACCGCCAGGTGCGTTCAGGTCCACGCCGAGCAGCGCGACGAGGGTCAGCACCACGGCCTGGAGCACGGTGACCGTGCCGAGCACGACCACCTTGGACATCAGGTACGCCGATCTGGACAGGCCCACGGCCCGTTCGCGCTGGTAGATCACCCGTTCCTTGACGAGTTCGCGCACCGCGTTGGCCGCGCCGGTGAGGACCGCGCCGACGCACAGGATGAGCAGGGCGTTCAGCGCGGACCTGCGGGTCAGCTCACTGCCCGCGAGGGCCCGCGCCATGGCGCCCATCACGAACGGCAGCGCGATCATGATGGCGAGGAAGGTGCGGTCCACGGCGAGCGCGGCGGTGTAGCGGCGGACCAGGGTGCGGAGCTGGGCGCCCCAGCCGCGGGGCTTGGGCGGGAGCCCCACGTCGACCGGCGCCTCGCGGGGCCGCTGGGGCTGGGCGGCGGCCCCGACGACGTATCGCCGGTGGAAGGGCGAGTCGCGGTACTGCCCCGCCCAGTCCCGGTCCTTCTGCTGCTCGAACGCCTCGAAGGCCTCCGGCCAGTGCTCGAAGCCGAAGAAGGCGAGGGCGTCGCCGGGCGGGCCGTAGTAGGCGGTCCTGCCGCCGGGGGCGAGGACGAGGAGGCGGTCGCAGACGTCCAGGCTGAGCACGCTGTGGGTGACGACGATGACGGTCCGGCCGTCGTCGGCGAGGCCGCGCAGCATGTGCATCACCGAGCGGTCCATGCCGGGGTCGAGGCCCGAGGTCGGCTCGTCGAGGAAGAGCAGCGACGGCTTGGTCAGCAGTTCCAGCGCGACGCTGACCCGTTTGCGCTGTCCGCCGGAGAGGCTGTGCACATGCTGGCGGGTCCGCTCCTCCAGGCCGAGTTCGCGGATCACCTCGTCGACCCGGGCCCGCCGCTCGGCCTTGGCGGTGTCCTGCGGGAACCGCAGCTCGGCGGCGTAGGACAGGGCGGCGTGGACGGTCAGCTGGGTGTGCAGGATGTCGTCCTGGGGGACGAGGCCGATGCGCTGGCGCAGCTCTGCGTAGTCGTGGTAGAGGTCGCGGCCGTCGTAGAGGACGGTGCCGTGGTCGGCGGGGCGCTGGCCGGTGAGCGCGTTCATCAGGGTGGACTTGCCGGAGCCG
>NZ_MSGP01000038.1:7552-7720 GCF_002078235.1 Streptomyces viridosporus | reverse complement strand
TTGACGGCGCACACCAGGCCGTCGCCGCGGACGAAGGCGAGCACGTCGGGCTCGCTGTCCAGCCAGCGCAGGGTGCCCTCGCCCAACTGCGGGAGCGCGGAGCGCAGTTGCAGGCCGTCCCGGTACAGGTGCCAGAAGGACCGGGTGTCGGCGAGGGCGCGGTCGGTG
>NZ_MSGP01000038.1:0-7507 GCF_002078235.1 Streptomyces viridosporus | reverse complement strand
AGTTCCTCGCCCTGGTAGACGTATGCGGCGCCGGGCAGCGCCAGCATCAGCAGCGCGGCGGCCCGGGCGCGGGCGGCGCCGAGTCCGCTGCCCTGGGGGGTGGGTTCGCCGTAGCGGGTGACGGTGCGGACCTGGTCGTGGTTGTTGAGGACCCAGGTGACGGTGGAGCCGGTGCCGGCTATGTCCTCCATGGCCTCGGAGATGACCTTGCGGAAGGCGTCGGCGTCCCAGGGGGCGCCGAGCAGGTCGAAGAAGAACGCCTGGTGCAGCTCGTCCGGGCGGACGTACTGGGCGTGCTCGCGGGCGCTGGGGACGGAGACCTCGCCGACCAGGAGGCGTTCGCGGCCGTCGCGGGCGGTGTACTCCTCGCACACCGCGCGCCAGTGCCGCCACACCTCGTGCACCTCGGGCTGGTTCCAGGCCAGCGGGTTGACCGAGTCGCGGGTGCGGGCGTCGGCCTCCGGGTCGGGCGAGTCGGGCAGCTCGGGGTGCTTGAACAGGCCGGCGGCGACGTCGATGCGGAAGCCGTCGACGCCCCGGTCCAGCCAGAAGCGCAGGATGCGGTCGAACTCGGCGGCGACCTCCGGGTTGCGCCAGTTCCAGTCCGGCTGTTCGGGCGTGAACATGTGCAGGTACCACTGGCCGGGCCGGCCGTCCGGCTCGGTGAGGCGGGTCCAGGCGGGGCCGCCGAACATGGCGTGCCAGTTGTTGGGCGGTTCGGCGCCGTCGGGTCCGCGGCCGTCGGCGAAGTGGAAGCGGGCGCGCTCCGGGCTGCCGGGGGCCGCGGCGAGCGCCGCGCGGAACCAGGGGTGCTCGCTGGAGCAGTGGTTGGGGACGATGTCCAGCAGCACCTTGATGCCGAGCCGCCGGGCGGCGTCCACCAGCAGGTCGAACTCGGCGAGGTCGCCGAAGACCGGGTCGACGTCCGTGTAGTCGGCCACGTCGTAGCCGTGGTCGTGCTGCGGCGAGGGGTAGAAGGGGCTCAGCCAGATCCCGTCCACGCCGAGCTTCCTCAGGTACGGCAGCCCCGCCCTGACTCCGGCGAGATCGCCGATGCCGTCACCGGTGCTGTCCAGGAAGCTGCGGACGTACACCTGGTAGATCACTGCGTCGCGCCACCAGTGGTGGGTGTCGATGTGCTGGAGACTCACCCCGTCGACCTGTCTGTGCGTGCGGAGGCCGCCCGGGACTCCGGGCCGGCGGTTATGCATGCATGTTAAGTAGGCGTGTCGAGAGGGTGTCAACGAATGCGCGGAAGCTGCCAGGGAGTTGCCGGGGTGAAAAGGATTCATATCCGGACGAATCGCCGACGAATGAGACGTCGGCGTTACCTAACAAGTAACTAGGAGGATCTAGCGGGAGGAGACGGCGGCAAGCTCGGTCGCCAGCCGGCGCACCGCGGCCTCGGGCGTCTGCTGCCCGGTCATCGCGTCGTGCGCGACGGCCTGCACGACCAGGCTCACCTGGTCGTAGTGCGGGCTCTTGGGGCGCGGGGCGGCGGCGAGCACGCTCTCGCGCAGGGTCGGCAGGTAGGGGAACCGCCGGACCAGTTCGGGGTCGTCGTACAGCGCGGCCCGCACCGGCGGCAGCGCGCCGCGCGTGAGGACCTGGCGCTGGACCCGCTCGCCGGTGAGGTACGCGATCAGGCGCGCCGCGGAGTCGGGGTGCCGGGCGTGGCTGCTGACGGCCAGGTTGGAGCCGCCGAGGACGCTCGTCCCCGGACCGTCCAGCCCCGGCAGCGGCACGGCGCCCACCTTGCCCGCGACCTCGGAGTCCGGGGCGGAGGCGGCGACGTAGGCGTAGGGCCAGTTGCGCAGGAAGAGCAGCCGGCCGTCCTGGAAGGCCTGCTTGGACTCCTCCTCCTTGTACGTCAGCGCCTCCTGCGGGATCCAGCCCTCGCGGACCCCGCGCGCCAGGAAGCCGATGCCCTCCCTGGCCGCCCGGGAGTCCACGGTGACGCGCTCGCCCTCGTCGCCGAGGATGGTGCCGCCGGCCGAGTAGACGGCCTCGGCCGCGTTGACGGTCAGGCCCTCGTAGGGCAGGAACTGGCCCGCGTAGCCGTCGAGGCCGTGCTCCGGGGCGACGGTCCTCGCGATCCGCTCCAGCTCGGCCCAGCTGCGCGGCGGCTCGACGCCCTCCTCGGCCAGGACGTCCTTGCGGTACAGGAGCAGTCCGGCGTTGGTGACGTAGGGGACGGCGTAGAGCCGGCCGTCGTAGGTCGCCGTGTCCACCACCCGGGGCAGGAAGGTGCCGAGCGGGAAGCGGTCACGGGGCAGCGGGCGGATCCAGCCGGCGGCGGCGAACTCCGAGGTCCAGCTGACGTCGATGTTGAGCACGTCGAACCGGCCGCGCTCGCCGCCGCGCAGGTCGGTGATCATCTGCGCGCGGGTCTCGTCGGCCGAGTCGGGCAGTTCGACGAGGGTGACCTTCTCCCCGGGATGGGTGCGGTTCCAGCCCTCGAGGACGGAGCCGAGATAGCCGGTGAGGTCGCCGGCGGTGGCCAGGGTGAGCGGGCCGCGGCCGTCCGCGCCGGCCTCGCCGGCCCGCGCTCCGGAGGCGACGTAACCGGTCAGGACCACGACCAGGACGAGGAGGCCCCTACCCGCGGCACGGATCCACCGCATAGGTTCCTCCCTGTACACCGGCACCCGGGCACCCTTGTCCGGGAGTCAGAGGCCATGTATACCCGTTAGGTATGCGCGATACTAGGGCCCGCGGCACACAACTCGGGATGCGAGGAGGAGAGCACGAGTGCGGCTGCCCCTCCTGGCCCTGCTCGCGCGCGGCCCGGCCCACGGCTACGAGCTCAAGCAGGACCTTGAGCAACTGCTGGGCTCCGCGTACCCTCAGCCGAACGTCGGCCAGATCTACGTCACCCTCGGCCGCCTCGAGAAATCGGGGCTGATCGAGGGCGAGGACGTCGAGCAGTCGAGCCGGCCCAACAAGAAGGTCTACCACCTCACCGACGCCGGGCGGGAGGCGCTGCACGCCTGGTACGAGGAGACGGCGGACGAGCCGCGGGTGCGGGACGAGTTCTTCATGAAGCTGGCCCTGGCCCCGCAGACCGGTCTCGCCGACCAGATCGCCCTGATCAACCGGCAGCGGCGCCAGTACCTCAACACCATGCGGCAGTTGTCGAAGCTGGCCGCCGCCGAAGACCGGGACAACCGCATCGCCCACCTGCTGATCGAGGGCGCGATGCTGCACCTGCAGGCCGACCTCGACTGGCTGGAGCGGTGCCAGGAAGAGCTGGAGGGGCTTCAGTGAGCGAGAGCACCGCTCCCGTGCTGCGTGCCGAAGGCCTGGTCAAGACGCACCACGGCGAGGGCGCCCCGGCGCACGCCGTGCGCGGGGTCGATCTGAGCGTGACGCGCGGCGAATTCGTCGCGATCACCGGTCCGTCCGGCGCGGGCAAGTCGACGCTGCTGCACCTGCTCGGCGGACTGCAGCGGCCGGACGCGGGCAGCATCTGGCTGGACGGCGAGCGCACCGACGGCTACGGCGAGGCGCGCTGGGCGGTGGAGCGCCGCAAGCGGATCGGGATCGTCTTCCAGTTCTTCAACCTCGTCTCCGACCTGTCGGTCGCCGACAACGTGGAACTGCCCGCCCTGCTCGCCGGGGTGCCGCCGAGGAAGGCCCGCGCCGAGCGCGAGGAGCTGCTGGCCGAGCTGGGGCTTCAGGGCAAGGAGCGGAGCATGCCGGGCGAGCTGTCCGGCGGCGAGCAGCAGCGGGTCGCGCTGGCCCGGGCGCTGGTCAACCACCCGCCGCTGCTGCTGGCCGACGAGCCCGCGGGCAGCCTGGACAGCAGGGGCACCCGCGAGGTGATGCGGCTGCTGTCCCGCTTCCACCGGCGGGGCCAGACGATCCTGCTGGTCACCCATGACGCCCGGCTGGCGAGCGCCGCGGACCGGGTGATCAGCTTCTTCGACGGGCGGATCGCCGACGACGCGGAGCTCGACGGCGTGCCACCGCGCGGCAAGGGCATATCCGGGGTCCTGGAGCTGAAGGACTGACATGCGGGCCTGGTACGACCATTGCGCGCCGGGGGACTGAGGCCGGTGCGGGCGACCCTGCGCTGGGCGCACTCCGATCTGCGCACGCACCGCGGCGAGGCGCTGTTCCTGGTCCTCGCCACCGCGGGCATCGTCGCGTCCCTGCTGCTGGCCACGGCCCTGTTCGGGTACGCGACCAACCCCTGGCAGCGCGTCTTCGCGCAGGCGCACGGCGCGCACGTGACGCTGCACACCACCGCCGCCGCCGACGCCGGGAAGCTGGCCGACCTGGACGGCGTGGAGTCCGTCACCGGCCCCCACCCCACCGCCCCGGCCACCCTCGTCTCGCGCGGCAGCCGCGCCTCGGTCGAGCTGCGCGGCACCGTCGAGCGCCCCGAGGTGGGCCGCCCGCTGGTCACTTCCGGGCACTGGCTGGACCCGGCCGTCCCCGACGGCGTGGTCCTGGAGAGCCGTCTGGCCGGTGCGCTGCTGGCGGCACCCGGTGACACGCTCACCGTGTCCGGCACCGCGCGGAAGCTGACCGTCGTCGGCGTCGCCGACAGCGCCGAGCCCCGCTACCGGCCCGGTGAGCGGCCGGGCCTGGTGTGGGCCCTGCCGTCGGCCGTGGCGGACCCGGGCGGACAGGTGGTCGGGCTCCGGCTGACCGACCCCGGTGACACCGGGTACGCCGTGCAGCGGGCGGTAACCGTGCTGGGCGCCGGGGCGATCGGCGAGGTCACCACCTGGCAGCAGGCGCGTGCCGAGGCCCAGGGCGACAACCGGCTGCTCGGCCAGGTGCTGGGCCTGTTCGGGCTGGGCGCGCTGATCGCCGCCGGGTTCGCCGTGCACGGGGCGATCGGCACCCGGATCCGGGGGCACCTGCGGGACATCTCCGTCCTCAAGGCGATCGGCTTCACACCGGGCCAGGTCGTCCGCGTCTTCCTGGTCCAGCACCTGGTCTACGCCCTGCTGGGCGCCGTGGCCGCCGCCGTGCTCACCGAGGCGCTGGGCAGCGCGGTGCCGGGGCGGCTCGGCGACGCGGTCGGCGTGTGGCAGGGGCTGCCCGGGCACACCGCCGCGCTGTTCGCGGTGCCGGTGGGGGCGGTGCTGTTCATCGGCGCGACCACCGGGCTCGCCGCCTGGCGGGCCGGCCGGGTGCCGCCGGTGCCGGTGCCGCGGCCCTCGGCTCCCCCGGCCGGCCGGCTGACGGGCGTGGCGCGGCGGGCGCTGGGAGCACGGGTGCCGCCGGCGCTGGTGCTCGGCTGGCACCGGGCGTTCACCCGCCGCCCGCGTTCCCTGGGCGCGGTGGCCCGGCTGGCGCTGCCGCTGCTGCTGATCGTGGTGGCGATGAGCGCGTGGACCACCCTGGACCGCTTCCACAGCACCCCCGAGCGGGTGGGGCTGCCGACCGCGCTCAGCGTCCGCGCCGACGCAGGTCCCGGCGAGCGGGAGGTCCGCGCCCTGCTGGAGCGCGATCCGCAGGTCACCGCCGCCTACCCGGGCGTGGAAGTGGCCGCCCTGGTGCCCGGGCAGACGGCCACCATCGCCCTGCGCGGTCTCGGCACCCACCGGGAGCCGTACCCGTTCACCCTGGCCGAGGGCCGGGCCGCGCGCGGCCCGGACGAGGCGGTGGCCGGGCAGGGGCTGCTCGATCTGCTGCACGTCCGGGTCGGCGACTGGGTGCGGGTGACCGTCGGCGACCGGCCGCAGATCCTGCACATCGTCGGCCGCAGCATCGAACCGGAGAACGCCGGCCGGGTCATCTCCACCTCGCTCGACACCCTCCGCGCCAACGACCCGGACCTCCGGCCGACCCTCCACCACCTCCGTCTGGCCCCCGGCGCCGACCCGGAGGCGGTGGCCGACCGGCTGACCGAGGCCGGGCGCGGCCATCTCGACGTGCACGCGGTGGCCAACCCGGCCGACGGGCTGTCCCCGCTGCGGGCGGTGGTGCTCGGGCTGATCGTGGTCCTCGCCCTGATCGGGCTGATCGAGCTGCTGACGGCGATCGGCGGCACGGTCCGCGAGGGCGAGCGGGACCTGCTGGCGCTGAAGGCCATCGGCCTCTCCCCCCGGCAGATCACCGCGATCACGGTCACGGCCACCTCCGGCACCGCGCTGGCGGCCGTGCTCGTCGCCACCGCCCTGGGGCTGCCGCTGGCGCACTGGCTGATCGACGCCCAGGGCAGGTCGAGCGGCATCGGCGCCGGCATCGCCCAGGGGCCCTCCCCCGTGCTCCTGCTGCTGCTCGGGGCGGCCGCCGTGCTGGGCGCCGCCGCCCTCGCCGCCCTCCCGGCCGCACGGGCGGCCCGCCGCCGCCTCGCGGACACGCTGAGCGCGGTCGCCTGAACTCCCGGCGGGGTCAGCCGCCGTAGGGGCCCCGGGGGTGCCGCGGGGGGTACGGCGGCCGCGGGGCGTACGGGTTGCCGCTCCCCCCGGGCGCGTACGGCCCCTGCGGGCCCGGCCCGTACGGGTGCTGCGGACCCGGCCCCTGCGGGTACGGGGCGTACGGGTGCTGCGGGTGGGGGACGTGCGGGTGGCCGTAGGGGTTGCCCTGCGGCGGTACGTGCGGCAGTCCCGTCGGGACGGGGCCCGGCAGGGGCGGGAGGCTCGCCGGGTGCGTGCGCAGCCGGATGCCGTAGCGCCGCTTCAGCCGGCCCGTCTCCAGCAGGGCGATGGCCGTGACGGTGACGGGCGCGCCCAGGATGAAGACGACGCCCAGGGTGAGGCTGAGCCCGTGCAGATCACCGGTGATGAGGTCCGGGACCGCCATCAGCCAGCTGGTGACCGCGGCGAGCAGCGCCGGCAGGGAGCGGTGCACGGCGGCCGCCCCGAAGAGGTTGCCGGAGACCCGCACGGCTCCGGCGACCACGAAGACCATGAGCCACATCATCGCCAGGCCGCCGACCAGGGACAGCAGGATGCCGCCCGACGTGCTGGTCGTCTGCACCAGCAACGCCAGGCCGACGACGCTGCCGACGAACAGCAGGAGCAGCTTGAGGGAGTTGAGCAGCGGCCCCCGGAGCTGCCGCACGGTACCGGTGCTCCGCCAGACGAAGAGCATCACGCCGACCGTCAGCGGGGTGAGGAACAGCAGCACCGCCGACGCGGTCAGCGCGTTCTCCAGCAGCTCCGTGAGGGCGAACCCGCCCTCGACGAAGGTGTAGACGCCGAGCGAGGCGACCGCTCCGGCGACGACCCGGAAGCGCTTGAGGCGCTCCACGGTCGGATCGAGCGAGTCCGGTATCCACGCGGGGTGGAACACCGCCCGGGCGACCGTGTGGGGCTTCAGAAAGGACCGGGCCGTCAGCGTGCCGTCCGTCCAGCTTCCTCGTGCGCGTGCCACCTGATGCTCCCCCGAGCGCTCGCTTCCATGATCGCCGGGGATTGTACGGGAGGCGGACGGCGCCGTGCCGTCCGCCTCCCGCACCGTGCCTCACCGCCGGCCGCGCAACTCCCGGTAGGTGCTGACGAGGGCCTGGGTGGAGGCGTCCAGGCCGGGTACCGGGGTGCCT
>NZ_MSGP01000379.1 GCF_002078235.1 Streptomyces viridosporus | reverse complement strand
ACCGGCCGCAAGAAGGACGTCCTCGTCACGACCGGCGGCAAGAACGTCTCCCCGTCCGTCCTGGAGGACCGCCTGCGCAGCCGCCCGCCCGTCGGCCAGTGCCTCGTCGTCGGTGACAACCGCCCCTTCGTCGCCGCGCTGATCACCCTGGACCCCGAGACGGTCGCCCACTGGCTGTCGGTCCGCGGGATGCCCGCCGACACCCCCATGTCCGACGTCGTCCGCGACCCGCGGATGCGCGCCGACGTCCAGCAGGCCGTCGACTACGCCAACCGGGCCGTCTCCCGCGCCGAGTCCATCCGGGCCTTCACCCTCGTCGAAGGCGAGTTCACCGAGGACAACGGACTGCTGACCCCCTCGCTCAAGGTCAAGCGACGAGCGGCGCAGGAGGCGTACGCCGAGGAGATCGAAGCGCTCTACTCCTGACGTCCGGAACGCCGCCGGCGAACAGGACGCCGGCGGTCCTGGACCGTCCGTGGGCCGCCCACCGGGATCCTTCCCCCTCGTCCGGCACGGACGGAAACCGGCGGGTCCCCTTGCGGAGAGGGGCACTACGGATTCCCGCAGGGCGTCCGGGACGGCTGCCGGACGGGTGGGCCTCCGGGACCGGTCGTCGGGTGCGGGCAGGGCCGTGCACGGTGTCCCGGGGCGTGTCCCGGACACCGTGCGGGACGGGCGCGCCGTCCTGGACGGTGTCCGGGACGGCCGGACGCTGGAATCGCCTCGTCCGGCGTCCCTAGGCTCCGGGGTGGCCGTCGTGGAGAGACCGACTGCGACAGCGCATCGGGCGTCCGGGACGCACCGCGCTCCGGGCTTCGCGACGCCCTCCCACCCGCCTTCCAGAAGGAGGACTTCATGTCCAGGGCACTGGAATCCCTCAGCAGCAGGCTCCTCGGCCTGTTCGTTCCGAAGGTGGAGGCCGCGGCCTCGGCCCAGGCCTGTCAGTGCTTCAACGAGTGCTGGCAGTGCGCCCGCAGCGCCTGCTGCGTCAACACCTACTGCGGCTCCATCAACTGCTGGCGCAGCTGCCCGGGTTGCTGACGCGGTGACGTGATCTGACGTGCCGCCGGGGACACCGGTGCCGTGCGCGGCGTGGCGGCCGCGCGCGCCGGCCGTTCACCGACCGTCCGGTGTCCCCGGCTCCTCCCCCGCCTTTCGGTCCGTCCAGCAGGAGGTGTCACCCCTGTGCCCTACGCGGAGTTCGCCGTGCGCGTGCTCATCGCCACCGTCTTCCTGACCGCTGCCGTGGGCAAGGCGAGGAGCGGGCGGTCCTTCGCCGCGTTCACCGCGTCCCTGGGCCGGTTGGACGTCCTGCCCGGTGCGGTGACCCGGGCCGCGGCGGTCGCCGTGGTGGCGGCGGAGTGGCTGGTGTGCGCGCTGGTCCTGATGCCGTGGCCCCGTCCCGCGGGTGCCGGGCTGGCTCTGGCCGCCGCGCTGCTCGTCGTGTTCGCGGTCGCCCTCACCCGTGTCGTCGCCCGGGGCACCCGAGCGGTCTGCCGGTGCTTCGGCAGCGCATCGAGGGAGCCGCTGGGCGTCCGGCACATCGTGCGCAACGTGCTGCTCGCCGTGCTCGCCGCGTCCGCGGCCTGGACGTCGACGCCGCGGGAGGCCACCTCCGTCCAGCCCGGGGCGCTGGCGGTGGCCGCGCTGGCAGGGCTGCTCGTCGGCGGCTGCGTGACCGCCCTCGACACGATCGTGGAGCTGTTCCGACCCGCCGGCCCGGTGAACTCCTCGCGCACCGCGCGTCCTCGGCGTTCCCCGAACGTCACGGGCGGCACGGGCGGCACGGGCGCCGCCGACCGCGCTCGGCAGCCGCGCCTCCCCGTCCGGCCGGGCCGGTGAGCCGGCCCGCTCCCGTGCCTCGTCCCGTCCGTCCTCTCCTTCCCGTCCGCCTCGTCCGTCTCGTCCGCCCCGCCCGTCCCGCCAGTCCCGTCCGTCCCGTCCGTCTCGTCTGAAGGGAGACGTCCGTGCCCGTCCTCGTTACCGCCGTCGTCCTCGTCGGTCTGCTGTGCACCCTCGACCTGATCCTCACCGTCGGCGTCATCAGGCGTCTGCGGGAGCACACCGAGCTGCTGTCCGAGCGGGGCGGCGGCCGGATGTCCCTCGGGCCCGGTGACGAGGTCGGGGACTTCTCGGTGACCTCCGTGAGCGGCGAACCCGTGGACGGCACGGCGATCGGGAGCGAGACGGTGGTCGCGTTCTTCTCCCCCACCTGCGGACCGTGCAAGGAGAAGCTGCCGAAGTTCGTGGAGTACGCGCGCGGTGTCCCGCGGGGACGCGAGCAGGTGCTCGCCGCGGTGACGGCCGACGGCCCGCAGGACGCGGAGGCCGCCGCCCCCATGGTGACGGCCCTGACGCCCGTGGCCCGGGTACTGACCGGCCGGGACGCCGAGGCCGTCGCGGAGGCCTGCAAGGTCCGGGCGTTCCCGGTGGTGCTCAAGGTGAACCGGAGCACCGACGGCCGCCTGCTCGTCATGACCGACGAGGTCGACGTGGAACGGCCGGCGGTCGCCTCGTACTGACGGCCGCCCGCTCGCCGTCTCCTGTCGGTTCTCCGTCCCTGGGAAGGAAAGCCATGCCGTCTGACGCGAGTCCGGAGCCGGGCGGCGACGCGCGCCGGGCGCCCTCCGCACCCGCGCGGGAGCCGTCCGGCGACCGCCTCCACCGCTCGGCGGCGCTCGACGCCCTGCGGCTGGTGGCACGGGCGGCTGCGGGAACCCTCCTGCTCTACACCGTGCCCGCCCTGATCACCGGGTTCTTCCCGGTCGTCACCGCCTGGTCCGTGAAGCTCATCGTCGACCGGCTCGCCACCGGGGCGAGCGTGCCGGAACTCCTCGCCCCGGCGCTGGTGCTGGTGGCCACCGGCATCGCCACCGGGGCCGTACCGCACCTGGCGCGGTACCTGCGGACCGAACTGGACCGCCGTGTCGGCCTGTTCGCGCAGGACCGGCTGTTCGCCTCCGTGGAGGGCTTCCCCGGGCTGGAGCGGTTCGAGAACCCCGACTTCCTGGACCGGCTGCGCCTCGCCCAGCAGACCGTCGTCGGCCCGCCGGTCGCCGTGCAGGCCGTCGACGGGATCCTCGGAGCCGTACGCGCCGCGTTCACCGTCCTCGGGTTCCTCGGCTCCCTGCTGGTCATCAGCCCGCCGACCATGGTGCTGGTGCTGCTCGCCGCCGTACCCACCCTGGTGGCCGAAGTGCTGCTGTCGCGCCGGCGCGCCGCGACGGCGTGGTCCATCGGGCCGGACGAGCGGCGTCAGTTCTTCTACATGGGGCTGCTCGCCAACGTCGAGGCGGCGAAGGAGATACGCCTCTTCGGCACCGGCGCGTTCCTGCGGAGCCGGATGACCGGCAGCAGGCGCGACGCGGACGCGGCCCGGCGGGCCGTCGACCGCCGGGAGGCCGTCCTGCGCTGCGGTCTCGGCGTGCTCGCGGCCGTCGTGGGGGGCGCCGGACTGCTGTGGACGGTCGGCGCGGCCCGGGGCGGCGGCCTGACCCCGGGTGACGTGGCGGTGTTCCTGGCCGCGGTGGCCGGGGTGCAGGCCGCCCTGACCACGGTCACCGGTGACCTCGCCGGAACGCACCACGCCCTGCTGCTCTTCGGCCACTACCGGGCCGTCGTCCGCGCCGGGCCGGAACTCCCCCTGCCCGCCGAGCCGCGGGAACTGCCTCCGCTGCGCGGCTGCATCGAGCTGCGCGACGTGTGGTTCCGCTACTCGCCCGACCATCCCTGGGTGCTGCGCGGGGTGACCCTGCGGCTGCCGGCCGGGGCGTCGATCGCCCTCGTGGGGCTCAACGGCTCGGGGAAGTCGANNNCCGGCCGATCTGCGCGACCGCATCAGTGCCGTGTTCCAGGACTACATGGAGTACGACATGACGGCCGCGGAGAGCATCGCGCAGGGCGACCTGGACGCTCTCGGCGCGCCGGAGCGCATCCGGGAGGCGGCGGTGCGGGCCGGAGTCCACGACACGCTGAGCGCGCTGCCCCGGGGGTACGACACGCTCCTGTCGCGGATGTTCTTCACCGAGTCGGACAAGGAGGACCCGGCGACCGGCGTCATGCTGTCCGGGGGGCAGAGCCAACGCCTCGCCCTGGCGCGGGCGTTCGTACGCGAGCGGCGGGACCTGGTGATCCTCGACGAGCCGNNAGATCCACACCTCCTTGCGCGCCCACCGCGAGGGCGGTACCAGCCTGCTCGTCTCGCACCGCCTGGGTGCCGTGCGCGACGCCGACGTGATCGTCGTCCTGGAGCGGGGGCAGGTCGTCGAGCAGGGCACCCACGACGAACTGGTGGCCCGGCGCGCCCGGTACGCCCGCCTGTACGCACTCCAGGCAGCCGGCTACCGCACACCCGCGGCCCCGCCCGCCGCCC
>NZ_MSGP01000378.1 GCF_002078235.1 Streptomyces viridosporus | reverse complement strand
AGATTTGTATAAGACACGGGGGGGCCGGGGAGGGCGGTGTGGTCATCGGCGTCGGCATCAACGTGAGCCTGCGCGCCGACGAGCTGCCGGTGCCGACGGCGGGGTCGCTGACGCTGGCGGGGGCGGTGAGCACGGACCGGGACCCGCTGCTGCGGGGGATGCTGCGGGCGCTGGAGGAGTGGTACGGGCGGTGGCGGGCGGCCGGAGGCGACGCCTCGGCGTGCGGTCTGCAGGAGACGTACGCGGCGGGGTGCGCGACGCTCGGGCGGAGGGTGCGGGCGGAGCTGCCGGGGGAGCGGTCGATGGTGGGGGAGGCGGTCGCCGTGGACGGGGACGGGCGGCTGGTGATCGCCACGGAGGAAGGGGTGCAGGAGCCCGTGGGGGCGGGGGACATCGTGCACCTGCGCTCCGTGTGAGCGGACGCCCGCGGCGCACGGACGGGCGCGGTCGCCGCCGCGCCGGCCGCTGCGGGCGGACACCGCGGCCCCGTCCCCTTCCCACCGCCGTCCCTTCCCACCGCCGTCCCGGCCCGCCGCCGTACGCGGCTGCGGTCGTCTCACCGCCGGCCCAACCGAACGGAGTGAGCTGGCGCACACCTGCCGTAGAGTTGAGGCCGGTCGAACATGGCCGTGGCAGATCGGAAGGGCAGCAACGCGTGACCGTCGACGACTCGGGTTCCGGTACGGACGCGCAGGGCGGGGTGGAACCTCCCCCACTCCCGGCTTCGCACGAACGGGGGGACCCCCCTCCCGCCGACACCGGCGAGGATCCGCTCGCTCTGCGCGTCGAACAGCTCATTCTGGGCGCCGAGCGCCGTTACACGCCCTTCCAGGCGGCCCGCAGCGCCGGCGTCACCATGGAGCTGGCCACGCGGTTCTGGCGGGCCATGGGCTTCGCCGACGTGGGGCAGGCCAAGGCGCTCACGGAGGCCGACGTACTGGCGCTGCGCCGGCTGGCCGGTCTGGTGGAGGCGGGGCTGCTGAGCGAGGCCATGGCGGTGCAGGTGGCGCGGTCCACCGGGCAGACCACCGCACGGCTGGCCGAATGGCAGATGGACTCGTTCCTGGAGGGGCTGACCGAGCCGCCCGAGCCGGGGATGACCCGCACCGAGGTGACGTACCCGATCGTCGAGCTGCTCCTGCCCGAGCTGCAGGAGTTCCTGGTGTACGTCTGGCGGCGTCAGCTCGCCGCCTCGGCCGGGCGGGTGGTGCAGGGGGCCGACGACGAGGAGATGGTGGACCGGCGGCTCGCCGTCGCGTTCGCCGACCTCGTGGGGTTCACGCGGCTCACCCGGCGGATGGAGGAGGAGGAACTCGGTGAGCTCGTCGAGGCCTTCGAGACCACCGCAGCCGATCTCGTCGCGGCCCGGGGCGGGCGGCTGATCAAGACGCTGGGCGACGAGGTGCTGTACGTCGCCGACGACGCGGGGACCGCCGCGGAGATCGCCCTCCTGCTGATCGAGACCCTGGCGAACGACGAGACGATGCCGGAGCTGCGGGTCGGCATGGCGCTCGGCACCGTGACCACCCGGATGGGCGATGTCTTCGGGACCACGGTCAATCTGGCCTCCCGGCTCACGTCCATAGCCCCGCGGGACGCCGTGCTCGTCGACACCGCCTTCGCCGAGGAACTGATCCGCGCCGGTGACGCTCCCGCCTCCGAGGCGGCGGCGGCCGAGGCGGCGGCC
>NZ_MSGP01000377.1 GCF_002078235.1 Streptomyces viridosporus | reverse complement strand
CCGTCGGCGCGCGGCCGGCGGGAGCACCGGCCGCGCGCCGACGGTCCGATCAGGACCGGTTCACCGCCGTCCCGGCTGCGGGCGGACCGTGAGGATCTGCTGGGCGGTTCCCACCGGGCCGTCGAGGTCGTGCAGGACGGTACTGGTGAGGCCCTGGCCGGTGGGGCCGAAGGCGACGGTGGTGTCCAGGCCCGTCCAGTCGCCCTCGGGCCGGCGGTGCAGGTGGACGGTGAGGTCGACGTTGGGGAACATCCACTCGGTGGGCGGCCGGCGCACCGCGATGCCGTTGGCCGTGTCCACGAGGGCCAGGTAGGACGCGAGCGGGCTGCTGACCTCACCGGCGACCAGCCCGAGGCGGGTGGAGATCCACGCGGTCGTCCGGCCGGGCCGGGGCGGCGCGACCGGGCGGACGTCCAGCGAGGCGATGTAGCCGCCGGGCCACTGCTCGGACATCGCCCACGGAGCGAGGGTCCGGGGGTGGGGCAGCCGCTCCCCGGCACCGCCGGCGACGGCGGCCGTGTCGAGGGGGGCGAGCAGCCAGGCGCGGGCCCGGACCACCGGGCGGCCGGCCGTCCGCACGACGGCCTCCAGCAGTTCGATGGTGCGGCCGGGGCGGACGGTCTCCACCAGGATCTCGCACTCGTCGAGCGCGAGCCGCCCCAGGATGTCGTAGCTGATCCGGGAGATGACCAGGCCCTGGTCGGCGCGTCCGGCCAGATGGCGGTCGAGGGCGTGCACGACGAGTCCGCCGAGCGGGCTGAAGTGCTGCTCGTCCTGGTCCCAGGCGCCGCTCGCGTGGGCCGTCGGCTTGAAACGGTGCTCGTCGATGCGCTCGTAGTAGCTGCCGGTGGCCGGGGTGCGGGGGTTCAACGGACGTCTCTCCTCGGGC
>NZ_MSGP01000376.1 GCF_002078235.1 Streptomyces viridosporus | reverse complement strand
CGGCGGCCTGGGGATGTACGGGGGTTCACGACACCGGCTCCTTCAGTACGCGGTCCACCGGGACGTCCGCCGTGACGGTCACGGCGGCCGGGTCCAGGTCGCCCGGTGCCGGCATCAGGCTGCCGGGCAGTTGGACGGCCGCCGCGCCGTGCGCGACCGCGGAGCCGAGCGCCTCCGGTCCGCGACCGCCGGCGACGAGGAAGCCGGCCAGCGAGGAGTCGCCGGCGCCCACGTTGCTGCGGACCGTGTCCACCCGTGCGGTGCCGAACCAGGCGCCGTCCTCGTTCACGAGCAGCTGGCCGTCGGCGCCCAGGCTGGCGAGCACGGCCGCCGCGCCCATGGCACGCAGTTCCTCGGCGGCCTTCACCGCGTCGCCCACGGTGCTCAGCGGACGCCCGACGGCCCCGGCGAGTTCCGCGGCGTTCGGCTTCACCACGTCGGGCCGCTCCCGCAGCGCCGCGAGCAGCGCGGGTCCGGAGGTGTCCAGGGCGATGCGCACGCCTGTGGCGTGGGCCCGCGCGACCAGTTCGGCGTACCAGGAGGGCGCGAGGCCGCGCGGCAGGCTGCCGCAGCAGGCGATCCAGTCCGCGTCCCGCGACTGGTGCCGCACCGTCTCCAGGAGCAGTTCCTGCTCGGCCGCCGTCAGGTGCGGGCCGGGCGCGTTGATCTTCGTCAGGACGCCGTCCGCCTCGGCCAGCGCGATGTTGGAGCGGGTGGCACCGGCGATCGGGACCGGCGCCACCTCGATGCCCTGCGCGTCGAGGAGTTCGGTAACCAGGGCGCCCGGTGCGCCGCCCAGGGGCAGTACGGCCACCGTGCGCCGGCCCGCCGCCGTGACGGCGCGCGAGACGTTGACCCCCTTGCCGCCCGGGTCCACGCGTTCGCCGGTGGCCCGGACGACCTCGCCGCGGTCCAGCGAGGGGACCTCGTAGGTGCGGTCCAGGGAGGGGTTGGGGGTGACGGTGAGGATCATGCGCGTACCACTTCCGTGCCGCCGCGTTCGATCGCGAGGGCGTCTTCCGGGCTCAGCCCGCTGTCGGTGATCAGCAGGTCCACGTCGCCCAGGCCGCCGAAGCGGGCGAAGTGCTCCTGGCCGTGCTTGGAGGAGTCGGCGAGCAGCACCACACGGCGGGCGGCGGCCATCGCCGCCCGCTTCACCGCGGCCTCGGCGAGGTCGGGGGTGGTCAGGCCGTGCTCGAGGGAGAAGCCGTTGGCGGCCACGAACAGCACGTCCGCGCGGATCTCGGCGTACGCGCGCAGCGCCCAGGCGTCCACGGCGGCGCGCGTGCGGTGCCGTACGCGGCCCCCGACGAGGTGCAGCTGGATGCCGGGGTGGTCGACGAGGCGGGCCGCGATGGACAGGCTGTGGGTGACGACGGTGAGGGAGAGTTCCACCGGGAAGGAGCCGGCCAGCCGCGCCACCGTGGACCCGGCGTCGACGATCACCGTGCCGTCATCGGGGACTTCGGCGAGGGCGGCCTTGGCGATGCGGTCCTTCTCGTCGGCCGCGGTCGTCTCGCGCTCGGCGAGGTCCGGCTCGAAGTCGAGGCGCCCGGCGGGGATGGCACCGCCGTGCACCCGGCGGACCAGGCCCGCGCGGTCGAGGGCCTTCAGGTCCCGGCGGATCGTCTCGGCCGTCACCTGGAACTGCTCGGCCAGCGAGACCACGTCCACCCGGCCGCTGTCGCGGGCGAGCCGCAGAATCTCCTGCTGGCGCTCCGGTGCGTACATGTCCGCTTGCCTCCGACCATGCCCGAACGTGTTGTTTCGCTTGAAGAGTACGGGCGAATGTCCGAAAAGTAAACAGCCGGTGATTCATCCGGGCACGAATGGGCGTCCGTTTGTGTCCGTTCTTCGCGTCCGCTCTTCGTGTCCGGGCTCCGTGGCCAGCCTCCGTGTCCGGTCATGGCGGAAGGGTCCGGCACCCCCGTGCTCTCGCGGGGTGCCGGGCGCTTCGGCAGGGCGGACATCAGCGGGAAGGTCAGGCCCGACGCCGACCCGGCGTGCGGTCGATGCGGGCGTAGTCGTCGGCCGGCCCGCCGGCGAGGACCGGACTCGCGGAGGCGGACGGGCCCTCCCCGTACCCGGCACGCAGGACAGCACCCGGGCGATCTCCGCCGTGTCGAAGCCGACGCCGAGCAGCACCCTGGACACGGGCGACCCGGCGATGCGGCCGGCGCCGCCCGGCCACGCCTTCGTCGTACAGGAGCCCCGAACTCGTGGGACCGGGCGAGGGAGTTGAGCGAACGGCCAACCAAGGCAGCGGGTGAGGCGGGGCGGTGAGGCGTCGCAATCCGCCGGTCGTGTCACGCGCCCGCCGTCAAACCCTCCCAGGGGAAGTCCCGCAGCGCCGCGAGATGGACCAGCGCCAACTCCGCCGGCCCCTGCGGTCCCTCGGCCGGACCGTCACCCGCCGCCCAGGCCTCCAGGGCGGTGCGCACGGCGGAACCGGCGACGGCGGCGGCGAAGCGCGACCGGGCGAGAGCGGCAACGTTGTCGACCCCGCCCGGAAGTTGACCGATCGTCCCCTCCTCCTTCGGCGCCTGCTCGTCCCTCACCCGTCCGTCCGGCACGCGGCCGGCCCCCGCCCGCTCCGCCAGCACCTCCGCCAGACTCCGCTCCGCCGCCTGGCACACCTCGGCCCACACCCTGCGCAGGGACGGGTTCTCCTCGGCCAGCCGGATCAGGGCGCGCACCCACTCCCAGGAGGCCACCGACACTCCGCGGCCGGGCGTCAGCGTGTGGCGCACGGCGCCCTCCAGGACCTGCGGCAGGGGGACCTCCGCGGGAGCGGTGCGCACCGCTTCCACCCAGCGCTGGGCGCCGGTCGCGTAGAGCGGGCCGACGGCCTCCTCCTTGGCGGCGAAGTACCGGTAGAAGGTGCGCGGCGCGACACCGGCCGCCTGGGCGATGTCCTCGGCGCGGGTGGCCCGCAGGCCCTGCCGGACGAAGAGGCCGGCCGCCGCGCGGGCGATCTCCATACGGGTCTCGGCCTTGCGCCGCTCGGTCAGCGACGCGGCGGTACCGGCCGCGGGGGTCGCGGGAAGCGGCGTCGGGGTGGTGCTGCTCACGCCCGGCAGGCTATGCCCCTGTGGCACAATCTGCCATCTGGCGGGCCACCCCGGGGTTCAGGTCCGGGGTGCCCCGCCCCCCACCACGTCGTTCCGTCCCCCGCCGCGTTGACACGTGTCCAGCCGCGTCGGCACGTACCCGGACACGGAGTCCCGTCCCCGGCCACGGCGCACCTGCGCCCGGCCACGGAGCACACGCGCCCGGACACGAAGGGAGCCGGGCCCGGCGCCCGGGGGGAGGGCGCCGAACCCGGCTCTGGGAAGTCCCGGCGCCGGGGGGGTTGTGCGTCGGGACGTGGTTCAGGGGCGGTGCGGCTCAGGCGGGCCGGGGACGGGACTCCGGGGCCCGGACTTCTGGGCTTGGAGTTCTTGTTCCCTGGGCCCGGTGGGTTGAAGCGACGCGGAACGGCCATGTTTTGCGCGGTCTTTCGCCACCCGGCGTACGCGGCCCGGGCGGGAGTGCGTCCCACCGCTCCCGCGTCGGCGGGCGGTGCGGCCGCGTCCCCGCGGTCCGCACGAGGGCGCCGTCCACCGCGCGGGCCGCGCGGCGGCGTCACGCCGCCGCGTCGAACCCGGTGTCGCGGGCCAGCTTCTTCAGCTCCAGCAGCGCGTGCTTCTCGATCTGGCGGATGCGCTCGCGGGTCAGACCGTGCTCCTTGCCCACCTCGGTCAGCGTGCGCTCCCGGCCGTCCTCGATGCCGTAGCGCATCTTGATGATGGAGGCCGTGCGCTGGTCGAGGCGGCCGATCAGGTCGTCCAGTTCCTCGCTGCGCAGCAGCGTCAGCACCGACTGCTCCGGCGACACCGCCGAGGTGTCCTCCAGGAGGTCGCCGAACTGGGTCTCGCCCTCGTCGTCCACCGACATGTTCAGCGAGACCGGGTCGCGGGCCCAGTCGAGCACGTCGGTGACGCGCTCCGGCGTGGAACCGAGCTCGGCTGCGACCTCGGCGGGCTCCGGGTCACGGCCGTGCTCGCGGTTGAACTCGCGCTGCACGCGCCGGATCCGGCCGAGCTCCTCCACGAGGTGGACGGGCAGGCGGATGGTGCGCGACTGGTCGGCTATGGACCGCGTGATCGCCTGGCGGATCCACCAGGTGGCGTACGTCGAGAACTTGAAGCCCTTGCGGTAGTCGAACTTCTCGACCGCGCGCACCAGACCGGCGTTGCCCTCCTGGATCAGGTCGAGGAGCGGCAGACCGCTGCGGGGGTAGCGGCGCGCCACGGCGACGACCAGGCGGAGGTTGGAGCGGATGAAGATGTCCTTGGCCCGCTCGGCGTCGTCGACCAGGGCCTGGAGCTCCTCGGTGGTGGCTCCGGCCTTGCTCTCCTCGTACCCGTCGAGGATCTGCCGCGCGAACACACCCGCCTCGATGATCTGGGACAGCTCGACTTCCTTGGCGGCGTCGAGCAGCGGCGTGCGCGCGATCTCGTCGAGGTACATGCCGACCAGGTCGCGATCGGCGATCTCGCCGCTGTGGGCGCGAACACTGCTTGCCGAGTCGACCGTCTCGCCTGCGGCGGACTGACGACGGGCGACGGCACGGGTTGCCATGCGTGCTCCCTTGCGATGGTGAGGTCAGCGGGTGGTCCTGCGGACGTCAGGCACGTTCGTCAGGCCCTTCCGGACTCTGGTCGGGTGCCCTGCATCCATGGGAAACAACGACTGGAATCCGGACAGAATTCCCACCCGTCCCGCAATTTTTCTGATCATGCAGTACCCTGTCCGCCCACACAGAGGAACGAGACCGTACCGGAGCGTACGAAGGGCCAGGTCAGGCCGGAGGCGGAGGGGCGCCCCGGGGCCCTCATCGCCCTGCACCGCCCCCGCGCGGACGAGACCGCGCTCACACCCGGCACCGCGCTCGTCACCCCGATGGAGTACCACCTTCGACCGCTCTCCCACGTGTAGACGGCCCGTGCCGCCCGATGGTTGCCATCGGGCGGCACGGGCCGT
>NZ_MSGP01000375.1 GCF_002078235.1 Streptomyces viridosporus | reverse complement strand
CAACTGGTGGCTGTGGACGCAGGGCGACAAGGCCTACGCGAACGGCGGCTGGGGCTGGTTCCCCGCCACGAAGGTGTCCGGCGGCGGCAACTACCAGCCCATCCCGGGCCTGCCCGCCTGCTGACCGGCGGGTTCTCGTTGGCGAACTTCTGCTGGCAGACGAACCAGTTGTCGCCGGCGTAGAGGTGACCCGTCCTGGTGTCGCCCACGCCGATGTCGGCCGCCTGGTAGTTGTGACAGTAACGCGCCGTGTACGTCGCGCCGTTCGGGCCCTTCTTCGGTCCGGCGTTCCCCCAGCAGCCGTCCGCGGCCGACGCGCTCGCCGGTGTGAGGACGACGGCGCCCGCCGCGAGGAGCGCCGCGGCGCCGAGCGAGGCGAGTGTGCGCTTCATGGTGTGTGTCCCTCCGGTCGTGCCACCCCCGTTGGTGGACACCCCCCACGGTGGCCCGGACGCCCGCCGGCCGGTACCTCGCACGTCCCAGGGTCAGGAGGCGCCCGGCGGGGTGTACTCCTGGAGGTAGTGGGCGACGCGGTCGGCGTAGGGGCGGTACTTCGGGGGGACACCGCCCGCGTCGTTCACTTTCCGGTACGACGTCCGGTAGGCGGCGGCGAGCAGCACCCGGCGGTCGTCCGGGAGACCGGATTCCAGACGGGGCGCGATCCAGCAGAGGTAACGGCCCATGGCGGGGACGGACTCGGCGGGCGGGAAGGGCGGTTCGGGGACGGTCTCGCCGGGCGTGCCGTCCTCGTTCATCCACCAGCGCAGCACCTTCGGCGTCCAGCGGGCGATGCCGTACTCGTCCTTGGCCGGGTCGGCGAGGTCGGGGTCGAAGTCGCTCTCCACCTTCAGCATGGCGGCGATCAGCGCCGGGGTGACGCCCGCGCGCCCGCAGTCGTGCGCCGTCTCCACGATCAGCAGCCGGTAGGCGGGCGGCACGCCCCGGTCGGTGCGGAGTTCGTCCGCGCCGTAGGAGGCGGCGCCGGCGCCGGTGGTCCCTCCCGTGCCCCCGCCGTCGCCGTCGGACGTGTCCCCGGCCCAGGTGGCGATGCCGTACCCGAGGACGGCCACGGCGGCGGTGGCGGCGGCCGAGGTGACGACCGCCCGCCGCGGGCGGCTGCGCGCGGGCCGCGGGCGGGGCAGCCGGAACGGACGTCCCGCACCGGCCGCCGTCCGCACCCGCCGCAGCAGCTCCTCGCCGTCGATGCGGTCCTCGTGGGTCCGGGTCAGGCAGGCCCGCACGACGTCCCGCCAGGAGTCCGGCAGTGCGGGGGAGAGCCGCAGCTCGTCGGTGCCGCGCGCGTAGGCGGCGGCCGCGTCGCGACGGACCGTCGGGGTGGCGCCGGGCAGCGGGAGGGAGCCGGTGAGGACGAGGTGGGCGAGCACGCCGAAGGCCCACACGTCGGCGGACGGGCGGATGCGGCGGCCCCGTTCACCGATCTCGGACCACAGCAGCTCGGGCGGGGTGTAGTCCGGGGTGGAGAAGGCGGGCGTGTAGGCGTGGGTGCCCTCGAGCTCGGCGGCCATGTTGAAGTCGGCGAGGCGGATCGAACCGTCCGCCATCAGCAGCACGTTGGCCGGTTTCAGGTCCCCGTGCACCCAGCCCGCCCGGTGCAGCTGGGCCAGCCCCTCGCAGATCTGGGCGAGCAGTCCGGGGCCCGCCCCGGGCCGGGGCGAGGCGGTGAGCAGGGCGGACAGGGAGCCCTCCGCCTTCTCCAGGACGAGGACCGTGGCGCCGTCCAGCTCCGGGCGGCCGGGGTCGTCGACGGTGAGCGTCTCGTACATCCGGATCAGCCGCGGCTGCCGCAGTCGGCGCAGCACGTCGACCTCCCGCTCGACCAGTTCGCGCAGGTGGCTCAGCCGGCGGGGCGTACTCGTGCCGGTGGGCAGGAACTTCAGGGCGACCACCCGCGGCCGGCCGTCCCCGCCCCCGGCGCGCCGGCCGGCGTACACGCTGCCGAAGGCGCCGGTCGCGATCGGCTCGCGCACCTCCCACTCGCCCACCCGGTACCCCTTGGGGACCGGCACGGCGTAGGCCTCGGTCACCGGACCCTCTGGCGGGACGGCGCCGCCAGGACCACCAGGTCGTCCTCGCGGACCAGGTCGAAGCGGAGTGCCAGGGAGACCAGTGACTCCTTCTTGCCGTTCAGCCGCGGCCCCGGATCCGCGGTCTCGGGGCCCGGTTTGAGGCGCAGTTTCACGGCGAGGTAGTCGATGTTCCACTGCACCGAGGCGCGGGACGCGGCGGGCCAGACCGGCCGCAGCCGCTCCACGACCTGCTCGACCGTGGGCAGCGGGGCGTGCGGGGTGCCGCGCAGCCGGGGTTCGCACAGGGCGGCCAGCACCGCGAAGTAGCGCTTGGTGCGGTCCAGGGAGAAGGCGGGCGCGGTGGCGGTGCCGTCGGGGTCGTCGGCGAAGCGCACGTGGTCGTGGCGCGGCGCCCAGACCTCCAGCGGCAGCAGCTCGCCGGAGGCCGGCAGCACGATCCGCGAGAACTCGAACGGCACCGGCGCGTCCAGCCGCCCCGGCCCGACCTTGATGTGCTCTCCCGCGCCCTCCGGGTTCTCCACGACGTAGGTCTGCTCCCGGCTGAGATTGCTCAGCAGCCAGAAGGCGCCCTGGGCGGTGATCTCACCGGCCCTCCGGGAGACGCCGTCGTGCGCGATGCGCAGGCCGTTGCCGTGCGCCGAGCGGCCGAAGGCGAGGCGTTCGCCGGGGGCGAGGTGGATACGGGTGCGGTGTTCCGCGTCCTGAGTGGTCGGCGGAGGTACGACGATGAGGCTGTACAAGGTGCGTCTCCCCGTGCCTGTCGGCTGTTCGGCCAGAGTAGGGCGACGCACCGGGGCCGTGTCCTCCCTCGTTCGGGTGAGACACGGCCCCGTGACGTGTTTGGCGAGAAAGCCGCGTGAGCGGGAACGGGCTCAGTACTGCGGCCGGTTGAACCAGTATCCGCCGTTCTTGTTGGCGCAGAACACGATGATCAGGATGCCGAGCACCAGGCTGAGCAACGCGAACACATTGGCGCCGACCAGGCTGATCAGGCTGAACAGCACGACCAGCGAGGCGTAGACGATCGCGGAGACGCGCACGCCGCCGCGGCCCGTGGCGAACTTGGCGGCCGTGAAGATCGCCCAGAAAGCGAACGCCAGCACGATCAGCCCGAAGAAGATCATGACGCCCGCGCCGATGCTCGCGGCGGCGTCCGCGTCCTCCGCGGAGATGCTCGGGTCGGAGGAGACGGCGTCCTCGAAGTACTCCGCGAACCAGGCGCTGGCGACCATCATCAGCACGCCGCCGAGCACCTGGAAGCCGCCGAGCACGAACAGCATCACGCGCGCGGCCTTGACGCTGCCGGGCATGACCGCCGGTGCCCCGGGGTGGCCGTAGGGCTGGAGCGGCGGGGCCGAGGGGTAGCCGTAGCCGGGCTGACCGGGCTGGCCGGGCTGCTGCGGGTAGCCGTAGCCGGGCGGCTGGCCCTGCGGGGCGCCGTAGGGGTTGTTCGGGTCGCCGAAACTCATGGCGGTTCTTCCTCCGTTGTCATTCAACGCGTGCGGGGACGACGCGAGGCACGGCGCGGAGGAAGTTCTACAGATGCGGTCCGTCCCCCCGGTTCTGCCCGCGGCACTGTACGACTCATCGTTCTTGACCGGTCTCTTCCCTGTCCAGACGCATCCCGTATGTGTTGTGCAAGTGCAACATCGCTGATCTTGACCGGAAACGGGCGATCCGTGATCGAGGGCGAGCCGAGGGCGGGCCGGGGACGTCGCGCCCGCCCGTCATGCGGGCGGATTGGAACCCGGGGCCGGTCATCCGCGAGGATGGGTCCATGACCGCCCAGATTCTCGATGGCAAGGCCACCGCAGCCGAGATCAAGTCCGATCTGACCGCCCGCGTGGCGGCGCTGAAGGAGAAGGGCGTCACGCCCGGCCTCGGCACGATCCTCGTCGGGGAGGATCCCGGCAGCCAGAAGTACGTCGCCGGAAAGCACCGGGACTGCGCCCAGGTCGGCATCGCCTCCATCCAGCGCGAGCTGCCGGGCACGGCCACGCAGGAGGAGATCGAGGCGGTCGTCCGCGAGCTGAACGAGGACCCCGCCTGCACCGGCTACATCGTCCAGCTGCCCCTCCCCAAGGGCATCGACGAGAACCGCATCCTCGAACTGATGGACCCGGGCAAGGACGCCGACGGTCTGCACCCGATGAACCTCGGCCGCCTCGTCCTCAACGAGCCGGCCCCCCTGCCCTGCACCCCCAACGGCATCCTCACCCTGCTGCGCCGCTTCGGCGTGGAGATCAAGGGCGCCGAGGTCGTGGTCGTCGGCCGCGGCGTGACCATCGGCCGTCCGATGCCGCTGCTGCTGACCCGGCGCAGCGAGAACGCCACCGTGACCCAGTGCCACACCGGCACCCGTGACCTGTCGGCCCACCTCAGGCGCGCGGACATCATCGTGGCCGCCGCCGGTTCGGCCCATCTGATCCGCCCGGAGGACGTCAAGCCCGGCGCGGCCGTCCTCGACGTCGGCGTCTCCCGCAGCGCCGAGGGCAAGATCGTGGGCGACGTCCACCCGGGCGTGGCCGAGGTGGCCGGCTGGGTCGCCCCCAACCCCGGCGGTGTCGGCCCGATGACCCGGGCCCAGCTGCTGGTCAACGTGGTTGAGGCGGCGGAGCGCAGTGTCGGCTGAGCGCAACGAGGGGACCGGCGAGGAGATCACCGTCCGCGACCCGGTCAGCGCGCCGGACGCCTCGGGCCGGCCGCGCCGCGCCACCCGCCGGTTCCCGCTGTTCACCCGGGACACCGCGCGCCCCGAGGGCGGCGGCCGGGCCGCCCCCGG
>NZ_MSGP01000374.1:25926-26066 GCF_002078235.1 Streptomyces viridosporus | reverse complement strand
CAGGGCGCCCGCGCTGCGGGGCTGCATCAGCGGGGGCGCTTCGGCGGGGCCCGAGTTCCGGAGGTCCTTCGAGGCAATCTGCCGGGCCCCTTACCTGGAGCACTACGGCAGCACCGAGGCGGGTCCGGTCACCATGGCGG
>NZ_MSGP01000374.1:0-25840 GCF_002078235.1 Streptomyces viridosporus | reverse complement strand
TGGTTCCGCACCGGCGACCTGGCCAGGATCGAGGCCTCCGGCGAACTCGTCATCACCGGCCGGGCGAGTGAGCTGATCATCCGAGGAGGGGCGAACATCCACCCCTCGGAGGTGGAGGCGGTGCTGCGGCGGCTGCCCGGGGTGGCGGACGCCGCCGTGGCCGGACGCCCGCACCCCGTCTTCGGCGAGGTGCCGGTCGGCTATCTGGTGCCCGCACCGGGCAGCGGTGTACTGGACAGGGGTGCGGTCCTCGCCGCCTGTCGTGCGGAACTGTCCGCTTTCAAGGTGCCCGCCGAACTGTACGAGGTGGAGGACATTCCCCGTACCGCCTCTGGAAAGGTGCGGCGGCACGCCCTCGCCGACCGGCCCGCACGGACGCTGGGCACAGGGGCGGCCGAGGAGTCGACGGCGGACCTGCTGGCCCTGGTGCGGAACGAGGCTGCGGCCGTGCTCGGTTGTACGGCGGAGGCGGTGGAGTCCGGAACGGCGCTCCGTGATCTCGGCATGGACTCGCTGACGGCGACGGTGCTACGGGAGCGGTTGTCGGCGGCGACCGGCCTCCCGCTCTCCGAGGCCGTCGCCTTCGACTTCCCCACGGCCGCCGCGCTCGCCGCCCACCTCCGTTCGCGGAGCGCCACCGCACCGTCGGGAGCCGGGATCGCGCACCGAGGCGCGGCTCGGTCGGACGACGATCCTGTGGTGATCGTGGGGATGGCCTGCCGCTATCCCGGGGGCGTGACCTCCCCCGAGGAACTGTGGCGGCTGGTGGCCGACGGGAGAGACGCCATCGGTCCGTTCCCCACCGACCGGGGCTGGGACACGGAGGCGCTGTACGACCCGGACCCCGGGCGGTCCGGCCGGACGTATGTGCGTGAGGGCGGCTTCCTCTCCGGTGTGGACCGCTTCGATCCCGGCTTCTTCGGCATCTCCCCCCGCGAAGCCTTGGCCATGGACCCGCAGCACCGGCTGCTGCTCGAAGTGGCGTGGGAGGCTCTCGAGCACGCCGGTCTCGTTCCCCGGACCCTGCGCGGCTCGTCGGCCGGGGTGTACGTCGGGCTGATGTACAGCGACTACGCCGGCCGTCTCACAGAGGTACCCGAGCATGTCGAGGGCTACCTCGGCATCGGCAGCGCCGGAAGCGTCGCCTCAGGTCGTATCGCCTACACCTTCGGTCTGGAGGGCCCGGCCGTCACGGTGGACACGGCGTGCTCGTCGTCCCTGGTGGCCCTGCACCTGGCGGCCCAGGCGCTGCGCCGGGGCGAGTGTTCCTTCGCGCTGGCCGGCGGGGTCACGGTGATGTCGGGACCCTCGTCGTTCGTGGAGTTCAGCCGGCAGCGGGCGCTGGCCCCGGACGGCCGCTGCAAGGCGTTCGGTGCGTCCGCCGACGGCACGGGATGGGCCGAGGGCGCCGGCATGCTGTTGCTGAGCCGGTTGTCCGAGGCGCGCCGCGCCGGGCTTCCGGTGCTGGCCGTGGTCCGCGGCTCGGCGGTGAACCAGGACGGGGCGAGCAACGGGCTGACGGCACCGCACGGCCCGGCGCAGCAGCGGGTGATCCGGCAGGCCCTCGCGGACGCGGGGCTGGCCCCCGGGGACATCGACGCGGTGGAGGCACACGGCACCGGTACCCGGCTGGGCGATGTCATCGAGGCGGAGGCGTTTTCGGCGACGTACGGGCGGGAGGCGCGGGAGCATCCGCTCTGGCTGGGCTCGGTGAAGTCGAACATCGGTCACACCCAGGCCGCCGCCGGGGTGGCGGGCGTGATCAAGACGGTGCAGGCGATGGCCCACGGCGTGCTGCCGCGTACGCTGCACGCCGACGAACCGACCAGCCGGGTCGACTGGTCGTCGGGGCGGTTGGCGCTGCTGACCCGGGAGGTGGAGTGGCCGAGGACGGACCGCCCCCGCAGGGCGGGGGTGTCCTCCTTCGGCATCAGCGGCACCAACGCCCATGTGGTGCTGGAGGAGGCCCCGGCGGATCGGGATGCCCCACCGCCGGCTTCCGTGGCGGACGACGGAGCCGGGAGCAGCCGCGTCGAGGGCGGAGCGGTGCCGCCGTCCGTGGCTGTTCCGGTGTCGGCAAGGAGCGGGCCGGGACTGCGGGCCCAGGCGCGGCGGCTGTACGACCAGGTGGCCGCCGACCCGGACACGGCGCCGGTGGACATCGGGTACTCGCTCGCCACCACCCGCGCGGCCTTCGAGCACCGGGCCGTGGTGGTGGCCCGGGACCGTGCGGAACTGCTCGCCTCCCTGCGGGCGGTGGCGGAGGGAGAAAGCCGGCCCGGGGTGCGGACGGGCACGTCCCGTCGCCGGGGCCCGCTGGCCCTGCTCTTCACCGGCCAGGGCAGCCAACGCGTGGGCATGGGGCGTGAGCTGTACGAGTCCCGGGAACTTCATCCGAGCTTCGCCCGGTCGTTCGACGAGAGCTGCTCCCTGCTCGACCCGCTGTTGCCGGTGCCTCTACGGGACGTCGTGTTCGCCGGCTCCGGCACGGAGACGGGCGCGCTCCTGCACACGACCCGGTTCGCGCAGCCGGCGCTCTTCGCCCTGGAGACGGCCCTGTTCCGGCTGCTCGAGACCTGGGGTGTGCGCCCGGATCTGGTGGCCGGGCACTCGGTGGGCGAGGTGACCGCGGCGCATGTCGCCGGGGTGCTGTCCCTCGCGGACGCCTGCACCCTGGTGGCGGCCCGGGGCCGGCTGATGGACGCGCTGCCCGCGGGCGGTGCGATGGCCGCCGTGGCCGCCGACGCGGACGAGGTGGCCGAAGTGGCCGAAGTGGCCGCCCGACTCGCCGGGACGGGGCGTGCGGTGGAGATCGCCGCCGTCAACGGGCCCGCCTCGGTGGTCGTCTCCGGGGACGAGACCGCAGTGCAAGAGACCGTCGCGCACTTCCAGCAGCGGGGCCGGTCCACGACGCCACTGCGGGTGAGCCACGCCTTCCACTCCGCGCGGATGGAACCCATGCTGGCCGACTTCGCGGACGTGGTGCGGCGCCTCTCCTTCACCGCGCCACGGATTCCCCTGGTCAGCGCCGTATCCGGCCGGGCCGCCACCGAGGAGGAGCTGAGCTCACCGGAGTTCTGGGTGGACCATGTCCGCCGCCCGGTCCGCTTCGCCGATTCAGTGGCGTACCTCCAGGACCGGGGCGCGGCACACTACGTCGAGCTGGGGCCGGACGGGGTGCTCACCGGCCTGGTCCGCAGCGGCCTCGCCGCGACCGGAGCGGCTCCGGCGGGCCCGGGCACGGACGGAGCACCCGTCGGCGAGCGGACCCCGACGCCGCTGGTCCTGCCGACTCTGCGCGGGGCGCGGCCGGAGGCGGACGCCCTGCTCGACACCGTGGCCGCGCTGCACACCCATGGCGTGCCCGTCGACTGGCGGGCCGTCTTCGCCGGGCGCGGCGGTCGGCGCGTCCCCCTGCCCACGTACGCCTTCCAGCGCCGCCGGTACTGGCTCGACGCCACCCCGCGGCATCGGGCCACTCCCCCACCGAACGCCCCGGCCCACCCGCTGTTGTCGTCCCGCACCGCGACGGCCGACGACGACGGGCTGTTGCTGAGCGGGCTGCTCTCGGTGCACGAGCAGCCCTGGTTGGCCGACCATGTGGTGGCGGGGACGGTATTGCTGCCGGCGGCCGCCTTCGTGGAGATGGCCCTGCACGTCGGTGAGTCGGCGGGCGCGCCCGTCCTGGACGAACTCGCCCTGACCGCGCCGCTGTCGCTGCCTGCGGACGGCACGGTCGAGCTGCAGGTGAAGGTGTCGGGTCCAGACGGTGCGGGACGGCGGACCGTGCTCTTCCACGCCCGGCCGCAGACGCCGACGGGTGACCGGCCCTGGCACCGGCACGCCTCCGGGACGCTCGTGCCGGAGCGGCAGCCGGCGGACCGCGGAGCGGCTGCGGCCGCGACCGGGGCAGGGGCCGCGCCCTGGCCGCCGCCGGGCGCGGTGCCGCTGTACGCCGGCGATCCGGGTGCCGACCCGTACGAGCGGCTGGCCGGAAGCGGGCTGGGCTACGGCCCCGCCTTCCGAGGCCTGCGCGCCGCCTGGCGGCTCGGGGAGGAGCTGTACGCCGAGGTCACGCTGCCCGAGGCCGCCGGGGCCCCGCTCCCGGATGCGGGTGGCCCGGGGTTCGTCCTGCATCCGGCGTTGTTGGACGCGGCGCTGCACGCCCTGGCGCTCGACGGGCGCACGGCGGACCGTGCCGGGACGGACAGGACGGATGGTGGTGGGGTTTTCCTGCCGTTCGCCTTCGGCGGGGTGCGCCTGCACACGGCCGGCGCGCGGCGGTTGCGGGTGCGGATCACTCCCGGTCCGGACAGGCGGGCCGGGGTGGAGCTGACCGACGCGGCGGGCGCGCCGGTGGCCGCGGTACGTTCGCTGACGCTCCGGCCCCTTCCGCGTACCGGATCGGGAACGGTGGATCCGGTCCCCGGGGTTCTCCACCGGATGGACTGGGTGCCGCTGCCCGAGCCGCCCGTACCTCCGGTGGTGCCCCCGTGGGGCGTCCTGGGCACGGCGGGCACACGGCCGGTGGATGTGCTCGCGCCCCGGGGTTCCGGCGTTCCGGTGTACGCCGACCTGGCGGCGGACGGCGCATCACCGGCCGTCCTCGTTGCACCGTGCCCACCCCCACCGGACACGGCCGGCGGTGCACAGGACCCGGCGGCGCAGATGCGGTGGGCGGCGGACTGGGCACTGAAGCTGGTACGGGAGTGGCTCGCCGAACCTCGCCCGGCGGACTCCTGTCTCGTCCTTGTCACTTCCGGCGCCGTCCCCCCGGACGATGGTGGTCCGGTTGACGGTGGCACCGGTTCCGGGGATTCCGGCGCATCCGGTGGATGCGCTTCCGCACCGGCCCACGCACCGGTGTGGGGGCTGGTCCGCTCGGCCCTGCGGGAGAATCCGGGCCGGTTCGCCCTGGTCGACATGGACGATCACCCCGACTCCGTGCGTCTCCTCCCCCTCCTACTGGCCGCCGTGGCGCCGGAGACAGCCGTACGACGGGGAACAGCGTACGTACCGAAGCTGGTCCGGGTGGCCGGGGCGACGGGGGAACGGCGGCCTGGGCGGCGGCTCGATCCGGGGGGCACCGTCCTGGTCACCGGCGGCACCGGTTCCCTGGGCATGCTGGTGGCACGGCACCTGGTCGCCGCCCATGGCGTCCGACGTCTGCTGCTTGCCGGCCGACGCGGACCGGACGCACCAGGGGCGGACGAACTCGTCGCGGAACTGGGCGAGTCGGGCGCCGAGGTGACCGTCCGGGCGTGCGACGTCGCGGACCGGACGGAGCTCGCCGCCCTGCTCGGCTCGGTGCCGGCGGACCATCCGCTGACCGGTGTGGTGCACACCGCGGGGGTGCTGGACGACGGCACCCTCCCGGCGCTCACCACCGACCGTCTGGAGCGGGTGCTGCGGCCCAAGGCGGACGCCGCCCTCGCCCTGCACGAGCTGACCCGGGGGCGCGACTTGGCCATGTTCGCGCTGTTCTCCTCGGTGGCGGGCACCTTCGGCTCCGCCGGTCAGGCCAACTACGCGGCCGCCAACTGCGTGCTGGACGCCCTGGCACGGCACCGGAGACGGCTCGGTCTGCCCGGTACGTCGATCGCCTGGGGTCCCTGGCGGCAGAGCGAGGGCATGATGGCGCACCTCACCGACACGGACCTGCGGCGGATGGCCCGCTCGGGGTTCGGCCCGCTCGAGGCGGACGAGGGCCTGGCCCTCTTCGACGCCGCCGTGGCCGGTGACGACCCGGTGGTGGTGGCAGCCCGCCTCACCCCGGCCGCCCTGAGCGGCGGTCCAGCGGCGGGCCGGCCCCGGCCGCCCGTCCCCGGTGCGACGGGGACGGGCGGTGGGGGCGGGGCCCTGTTCGGCCGACGGCTGGCGGCCGCTTCCCCGGGCGAGCGGGGCGAGTTGCTGCTCACGGAGGTGCGGGCCCTGGCGGCCTCGGTACTGGGTCACCCGGAGGGGGCGGCCGCGATCGACGGGGACGACCTGCTGGCAGACCTGGGGCTCGACTCCCTGGCCGCGGTCGACCTGCGCAACTTGCTCGCGACGTCGACGGGGCTGACACTGCCGCCCACGCTGCTGTTCGACTTCCCGACCCCGCGCACGGTCGCCGCCGAACTGGCGGAGCGGTACGCCCAGGAGGCGACTCCTCCCGGCACCACCGGTGTCCCCGGCAACCCCGGCGTCCTCGAACGGCCGGATGCCATCGGCCACCCGGGCGGCCCCGACCGAACGGCGGACGACGGTGTTCCCGGCGGTCCGGGAATGGCCGGTCCACCGCAAGCCCCGGCGCGGGCCGGGGACGCACCGGACACCGGAGGTGCTTCGGATTCCCTGGGTGCGCTCTTCCGCGCCGCTTGCGACCGGGGGCGAGCCTGGGACGGCATGGCGCTGCTCACCATCGCCGCACGCCTCCGCCCGGCCTTCGACAGCGCCGGGGCGCCCGGTGCGGCACTCGCTCCTGTGACGCTCGCACCGGGCGGCGCGGGGCCCCGGCTGATCTGCTTCCCCGCCCTCAGTGCGCTCTCGGGACCCCAGGAATACGCGCGCTTCGGCGCCGGACTGCGGGGCCTGCGGCCGGTCGCGGCGGTGCGGCACCCGGGGTTCGGGCACGGGGAGGCGCTGCCGGCCACGCTGGACGCCCTCGTCACCGCCCAGGCCGCCACCGTCCGCGCGGCCGCGGATGACGGGCCGTTGGTCCTGTTGGGCCGCTCGGCCGGTGGCTGGGTGGCCCAGGCCGTGGCCGAGCGGCTGGAGGCCGAAGGCTCCGCCCCGCTCGCCGTTGTCCTGGTGGACACCTATCCCAGCAGTGACGACGACCGTGGGCAGGCGCTCTCCGCGATGACGTCGGACATGCTGCACCGGGCGGCGGAGTTCCTCCCGACCGCCCCGGACCGACTCACCGCCATGGCCGGGTACTTCGAGCTTTTCGCCGACTGGAAGCCTTTGCGGCTCGCCTCCCCCACCCTCTTCGTACGGGCCCGGGACCCGCTGCCCGGCGTGGAGCCCGCCCCGGCATGGGATCTTCCGCACACCGAAGTCACCGTGCCCGGAGACCACTTCACCATGCTGGAAGAGCATGCCCGTACCACCGCGCTCGCGGTCCACCACTGGCTGGCCGATCCGGACCGACGAACCCCTGATGCCCTGCACCGGTCGCAGGTGTCGCGGGACGCCCCGGCAGACCCTCTGGGGACGACCGGCGTCACAGGCTGGACTGCATGATCGAGGAATACGGGACGCATGAACATGCGGCCTCATCAGTCCCGAAGCCGGAAAAGGAGGCAGAGATCAACCCGCACGCGCGGGTGTCGTGATGCTGGCAAGTCTGCTGGGGGTCACCGTTACGCCGAAGACGCCGGAGAGGAGGTCGTCCTGGTCTGCGTCCTTGGCCACGTCTCCAGGGAAGGCCGATTCCAGGCAGGTCAGCAGCATCGGGGCGCCGAGGTCGTCGGCGCGGTTGAGGAGAAGGTCCGTGCTCAGTCTGCCGGAGTTGGCATCACGCACGAGCTCTGGCCACAGAGGGCGGCGAGTGCTGCTTCGGGTAGGGCCCACACATCCTCATGCCACGCTTGCCGCCGTCAGCAGTACGGCGAGGAGAGGACCACCGTACTCGTGCGCCCCGCGCCCGCGCGCTTCACCGGCCGATCCGGACATGCCCAACCCCCTTCATCCCTGCTGTGTTCGACCGGCTACCCGCGTCGGTCGCCGGCATCCCCGCTGTCGCGCAGGGGCCCGGTCGCACGATGACGACTTGTCAACGTCAGTGCCCCCAGTAGTCGCGGTGTGGCAGTTCGACCCAGGCATCGGGGGGTCCGACCACCCCGCGTGCGTCGGTCGGGCGCAGTCCCGCGAAGGCGCAGGAGTAAGCCACGGCGTTGCCCTGGTAGAGGTACGAGACGAGTACCTCCTCGGGGGTGTCGTGCTCGTTCGGTCCTCCGCCCGGGTGCAGGTCCCAGCCCTCGACGGCGCCATCGCGGGCGATGCTGCCCTGGTTGCCGCTCTTGGGGTTGGCGTACAGGCCGTAGCAGACGGTGCCGGTGGACAAGCGGGTGAGCACGCCCGGCATCTGCGGTGCGTAGCCCCAGGGCTGGGTGACGATGCAGCCACCCGGCACCGAGGTGACACCGACGATTCGCAGGCTCTCGTCGGCGTCGTACTCGTAGGGGTCTTCCAGCAGTTCGTCGATGACCTCGTGCTCCATCGGCACCGCCTGAAGACGGCGCACCGCCTCGGCCGCGTCGATGCCGGCGACGCAGGCCAGCCCGGTGCCGTCGTAGGAGAACGTGCCCAGCGCCGTGGTGAGCCGATGGGCCTCCTGCGCCACCGCACGCTCGGCGTCGGTCAGGCACTCGCCTTCCGGCACCGGGAACAGGTCCGGTGTCGGGCCGGCCAGGGCCAGCCGTCCCGGTGACCAGCCGCCGAGCGACGGGCGCCAGGGGTCGGCCCCGGCGGCGGCCAGTGCCCGGGCGTTGTCCGGTTTCCGGGAGACGACGGCCTCCCACAGTGCCGTCACCCCCTTCTCCAGCGCGTCCACATCCGCGACCCGGCCGGCCAGCTCGGCGACGACCCGTGAGGACCCGAACACCGCCGCGCGGTGCAACGGGCGTCCCCCGCTCCAGTGCTCCGGATCAGCGCCTCCGTCGAGACGCCGGCGGATCTCGGCCGCGTCCGTCCAGTCCCAGCCCATGCCGACCCAGCCGTCGCTTCCCGCCGCCATCGATCCCCCTCGTGTCACGCACTCCTTCGCGTGACACGCTCGCACACGGGTCTGACATCCGGAGCACTGAGCGCTTCTCACCGACAGGGCGGTCGCGTGATCAACCCCGAACACCAGGGCCGGCGCCGCGGTATCGAAGCCGCCGCCATCTACCACCGCTCCACGGCGACCTGAAGATCCCCTTCACCTATCGCGTCCCCGCTCACGACAACCAGGAGACGGAAACCGAAGGGTGACCGGCCACGCTCGCCGGGTTTCCCCTGGGGAATGGATCGCCGACGCCGCCGCTTCGACGAACAGCGGGGTCGGACAGGGGGCGCTGTCATGGTGCGCGGCCTCCAGCCTGTGCCAGGCCGGGAATGTCGTGTGTGCCTGCTTGAGGTTGGGGCATTTTCCGCCCCCGCTCTCGCGCTACCGCTCCAGGGCCAGGCCGACCTTGCGACCGCCCGACCGTTCCTGCCCGGGGCCCGTCATCTGCAGACCGGCAGCGGCGTCCGTATCGCCCTCCTGAGTGGTGCCACGACCGCGGAGGGCCGTCAGTGCGCGGGCCAGGTGCTCCAAGCCCGGGACGCCTCGGCATCCGTCTGCTCCCCCACCGAACGGGCCTGCCGCGTAAATCGCTGCCAGCACTTCCTCACGGGCCTGTGCCTCGGATCCACCTGACTCCACCGTGACTGGTTCCATGTCCCCTCCTGATCGCTCGGTCGGCCGACCGCATCAGCTGGTCAGCCGATGGGGCACCAGAACAGGGCAGCCCAACCCCCTGAAGATCACTGCTCCGTCACAACCGCGGTCGTGAGCAGCAGCGGCGATGAAGTGTGCGGCGACGGCATAAGGGCTCGGTCGCATCCACATGGTGATCCCGCCGACCACCGTGTTCAGGAGCACGACCCAGAACTGTGCCCAGGCGCCGTGGTCCACTGGAGCCGGGCGGTGACGATGGCCCGGCCGACCACCACGCACAGAACGCCGGTCAGGAGCCGGCAGGCGAGGCCAAGAAGACCCAAGGGACCGCTGTGGTCGATCACCAGAGGAGAGGGCGCCCGCCGGGGGAGGTACGGGCTGCCCTCCCTCCTCGTCGGAGGGACCTGCTTCCTGCCGCTACTGCCAGGAGTCAGGTCGGTGGTCGCGGTGCTGCGGCTGCTGGGGCTGGTGCGGGGTGCCGAAGGGGGCACAACCCTGCTGCCCGGAGTAGTCCTGCCGGTCCGCGTACGGCTGCTGGTCCGCGTAGGACTGCCGGTTCGTGTAGTCCTGCCGGTTCGTGTAGTCCTGCCGGTCCGCGTACGGCTGCTGGTGCTGCGCTCCCGCGTAGTGCGGCTGGGCGGCCGGGACCGGGCGCAGCCGGCGGGTGTCGTCGGAGCCCGTGGCGTGCTGGCCGCCGCGGCCCGTCGAGCGGTCGCCCGGCCACCAGTTCCACTTGCCCAGCGCGGTCATCAGGGCCGGCAGGACGAAGACGCGGATCACCACGGCGTCCAGCAGGATCGCCGCCGCCAGGCCCACGCCGAGCTGCTTGAACTCGACCATGCTCAGCGTGCCGAAGATCGAGAAGACCCCGACCATGACGATCGCCGCGCTGGTGACGACCCCGGCGGAGCGGGTGATGCCCTCGCGGACGGCGTCCTTGACGGTCGCGCCGTTCTGGGCGGCCTCGCGGATCCGGCTCACGACGAAGACGTGGTAGTCCATCGAGAGGCCGAACAGCACCACGAAGAGGAACAGCGGCAGCCAGGAGACGACCGCTCCGGAGCTGTGGAAGTCCAGCAGCCCCTCGGCCCAGGTGTGCTGGAAGACCGCGACGAGGACACCGAACGAGGCCGCGGCCGACAGCAGGTTGAGCAGGATCGCGGAGAGCGCCACGGCCAGTGACCGGAAGATGAGGACCATGGTGACGAAGGTCAGCAGCAGGACGAAGCCCACCACCCACGGCATCCGGTCCTCCAGGTGGCCGGTGAAGTCGACGCCCCGGGCGACCTTGCCGCCGACCGCGCTCTCGGCCCCCGGCACGCCCTCCATCGCCTGGGGCACCCAGTCCCGCAGCAGTTCGAGGGAGTCACGGGCGCCGTCGCTCTTGGGCGAGTGCGGTGTGCCGACCTGGACGGTGTGCACCCGATTGTCCGCCGACGTGCGGATCGTGGGCGTCTGGTCGTGGGCGAACAGGTCGTCCCCCGCGGTGCGCTTCAGCAGCCCGCCGAGGGCTGCCTCGACGTCGGCGGCCCGGTCGGCGGGGGCGCGTACCGCCACCTGGTGCACGGTGCCCTTGCTGGGGAAGGCCTCGGTGAGCCGGTCCATCGCCTGGACGACGGGGATGTCCCGGGACAGGTCGTCGGAGCCGGGTTGCTTCAGCTTCATGTCGAGGGCCGGCAGGGCGAGCAGCAGCAGGGCGCCGACGGACACCACGAGCGTGAGCACCGGTCGCCCTAAGGCGGGCCGCAGCAGCACCGGCCACAGCTTCGAGTCGCCCGAGCGCATGGTCAGCCGCCACAGGAAGGGCACCTGCGGCCGGTCGACCCAGCGTCCCAGCTTCGCGAGGAGCGCGGGCAGCACGGTCAGGGAGGCGAGAACGGCGACGGCCACCACGATGATCGACCCGGTGGCCAGGGAGGCGAAGGTGGCCTCGTCCGCGAGGTAGAGACCGGCCATCGAGACGATCACCGTGGTGCCGGACACCACCACGGTGTGCCCGGAGGTCTTCGCGGCGATCTCGATGGCGTCGATGTGGGCGACGCCCTTCTGGCGTTCCTCCCGTTCCCGTTTGAGGTAGAAGAGCGAGTAGTCCACGCCGACGGCCATGCCCATGAGCAGGATGATGTTGCTGACGGCGCTGGTCTCGGGCAGGACGTGCGAGGCCAGGGTCGACAGTCCGATCGCGGCGGCGACGCAGGAGAGGGCGAGCACCACGGGGACGCCGGCGGCGATGACGGCACCGAAGACGACCAGCAGGATCAGCAGGGTCAGCGGAAGGCTGATCAGTTCGGCCTTCACGAAGTCCTCGCCCAGGGTCTCTCCCAGCCCTTTGGCGGTCGAGCCCGTGCCCACCTCGTCGATCCTCAGCCCGTCGTGGGCCTTCTCGGTCGCCTCGCTGACGTCGAGCAGCGGCTGGACCCGCTGGTCGGCGTTCTCCGTGTCGCCCTTCATGGTCACCGTGACCAGGAGCGCCTTGCCGTCGGGGGAGGGCACGGCGGTGGCGACGCTCTCCACCTCGGGCAGCGACTTCATCCGCTGCGAGAGGTCTTGAGCCGCCTCCCGGGCCACCCCGGCGTCGAACGTGTGGCCGTCCGCGGCCGTGATCAGCACGTTCTCCTCGGGCTTCTCGGGGAAGTCGCCCGCGGCGGTGATGCGGCCCGCCCGGCCGGACTCGCCGACCCCGGACTCCTCGTCACTGATCTTGTTGGTGCCGGCGGCCCCGCCCAGGAAGAGACACAGGGCGACGAAGACCACCCACAGCCCGATGGCGGACCACGGGTGTGTGGCACTCCATCGCGCGATCCGTACCGTTGCCGGTTTCTTTCGCACCTTCTGCTTCCTTCCGTTGCTGCGGGCACTGCCCGTGCCGCGTGGCGACAGAGGAAACGCTAGGGACTCGGTCACGTCCGGAACATGAGGTAAACCGTCCGGGGACCCTGCGGTTTCCCGTAATGCCACCGGTTGAAATCTTGACCGGAAAGAATTCACCTGGCCGTCTTCGATTTCAGCTTTACATTTCTACCCGCGCCGATCGGAAAGTCGGCAGGAAATTTTCATTCTCGACGTCGACCCCGCCCACGAGCGGACCTTCGCCGAGCGCGTGGAGTTCCTCGGCCCGGACGTCGAGGTGGTCCCGGTCGCCGTGCCGGAGGCCGCGGCCGCCATCATCTGCACCGTCACCTCGGTGGGGGCCGGCGCCGGCCGGTCCTGCCGGGTGAACGGCTGCTGCCGCACGCGCACGTCAACGCCATCGGCCCGGACCTGATCGGCAAGGTCGAGGTGCCGCTGCACGTGTTGAAGTCCGCGTTCGTCACCACCGACCACCGCGGACAGACGCTGCGTAGGGGGAAGTCGCAGCACCTGGTGGAGAGCGACCTGGGTCCGGACCTGATGGACCTGTGCCCCGATCCGTCCCTCGCGGAGCGGCACCGGGAGGCCTGACCGTCTTCGACCCCACCGGATTCGCCCTGGAGGACCCCATCGCCTTCGGCGTCCTGCTGGAGCTGGCCAACGACGCCGGCATCGGCGACTACGTCCGGATGGAGCACCTGCCCGAGGACACGCTCAACCCCTACGCGTTCGCGTAGCACGACGCGAGGAGGCCGCCGTCCGCCGTGCACCGGCGGGGGGCGGCCTTGGCGGTCCCCCGGAGGACCCGGGAGGAGACCCCTTTTACGACTCCAGGTAGCGCAGGACCGCCAGGATGCGCCGGTTGTAGCCGGTGGTGTGCGGCAGATCCAGTTTGTCGAAGACGCCGTTGAGGGTCTTCTCCACCGAACTCAGCGACAGGTGCAGCTTCTCCGCGATGGCCGTGTTGGTGTACCCCATGGCCAGCGCCTCCAGCACGCTGCGCTCGCGCGGGGTGAGCCGGGTCAGCGGATCGCTGTGCGTGGTGCGGATGAGCAACTGCCGTACGACCTCGGGGTCGATGGCGGCCCCGCCCGCGTGGAGGCGCTCCAGCGCGTCCAGGAACTCCTCGACCTGGGCCACCCGGTCCTTGAGCAGGTAGCCGACCCGTTCGGCGTTGGAGGCCAGCAGTTGGGCGGCGTAGTTGCGCTCGATGTGCTGCGAGAGCACCAGCACGCTGACGTCCGGGAAGCGCTCGCGGATCTCCACGGCGGCCCGCAGGCCCTCGTCGGTGTGGGTCGGCGGCATCCGGATGTCGACGACGACGATGTCCGGCCGGTGCTCCTCGACCTCCTTGAGGAGGGTCACCGCGTCGCCCAGCGCCGCCACCACCTCGTGGCCTTCGTCGGCCAGCAGCCGGACCAGGCCCTCGCGCAGCAGGGCCGAGTCCTCGGCGAGGATCACGCGCATGGCAGCTCCGCTGAGATGGTGGTGGGTCCCCCGAGGGGGCTGTCGATGTGCAGCACGCCGTCCAGGGCGGCCACCCGGCCGCGCAGCCCGGCCAGCCCGCTGCCGGCCGGGTCCGCGCCGCCCCGGCCGTTGTCCTCGACCCGTACGGCGAGCCGCTCCCCGGTGAGCGCCACCCGCACCTCGATGGCGGTGGCCGCGGAGTGCTTGGCGGCGTTGGTGACGGCCTCGGACACCACGAAGTAGGCAGCCGTCTCCACGGGCTGGGGCAGCGGCGCGCCGGCCTCGAACCGGATGCGCAACGGGATGCTGCACCGTTCGGCCACCCCGCTCAGCGCTTCCTCCAGGCCGAAGCTGTCCAGCGCCGAAGGGTAGACCCGCCAAGCCACTTCCCGCAGCTCGTTGATGACCCCCTGGGACTCCTCATGCGCCTGGATCAGCAGCGCGTCGGCCCGCTCGGGGTCGCGGCTGCGGCGCGCGCGGCCGAGCAGCATGGCCAGCGCGACCAGGCGCTGCTGGACGCCGTCGTGCAGGTCGCGTTCGATGCGCCGGCGTTCGACGTCGACCGCCTGCACCACCGCGGCCCGGCTGGCGGCGAGTTCGTCGATCCGCTGCTGGAGCAGCTCCCGTTCGGAGGGGCCGAAGCACTCGCGGGCGGTGCGGGTGTCCAGGGCGGCCAGCGAGTACAGGCCCTGCAGGTCGAGGAAGAGCAGGACGCTGCCCAGCACCGCCTGGGTCAGCAGCTCGTCCCAGCCGAGGCTGCCCCGCGCCACCCCGGTCATCAGCAGCCCGGCCAGCAGGGCGCCGAAACCGAGCAGCCCGATCACGACGGCGCACAGCAGACCCGTGTAGCAGCGGACGGCGAGGTAGCGCAGGATCTTCTGATCGGAGGTTTTGTAGTGCTCGGGGAACCGGTCGCCGAAGAACACCGAGCGGCGGATCCGTTCGAGCGCCGTGAGGCGGCGCGCTCCGGCCATCAGGACGCGCAGGGCGTCCGGGCGGGTGCGCGGCCACAGCAGGAAGGGGCCGAGAAGGACACCGACGACGAGGAAGTAGAGGGCGCCGAGCAGGGCGGTCGCACAGCCGAGCAGCACGCCCAGGCCGCGGCGCAGCCGCAGGGGCGGCGAGGCGGCGCTCCGGTCGTCGCCGGGGTCCGCGGTGCCGAGGGCTCCTGCGGGACCGTGGGACGCGGCGCGCGTCAAGTCCTCCTGCACAGCGCCCGAGCCTAGTGCGGCCGAACAGCCCCGGGCAAGATCGCCGGGGGCCGTGCGCGGGAGCACGGGGCGGGGGCCGGCGTGCGCGCGGTCGGTACGCATCAGGCGCGGCGGTGCTGGGCCTTGTCGCGACCCTTCACCCGTACGGCCACGTAGGCGGCGAAGGCGATGACGACCATGACCAGGACGATCTTGCTCAGGACACCGACGTAGGTGCCCACCTCGTCCCACTGGTCACCCAGCCAGTAACCGGCCAGCACCAGGACGCTGTTCCAGATCAGGCTGCCGAGCGTGGTGAGCATGATGAACACCGGAATCGGCATCCGTTCGATGCCGGCGGGCACCGAGATCAGGCTGCGGAAGATCGGCACCATCCTGCCGAGGAAGACCGCCTTGGTGCCGTGCTTGGCGAACCACTCCTCGGTGCGCTGGAGGTCGGAGGCCTTCACCAGCGGCAGCTTCGCCCACAGCGCGTACATCCGCTCCCGGCCGAAGAGCGCGCCGATCCAGTAGAGGATGAGCGCGCCGACCACCGAACCCAGCGTCGTCCAGAACAGGGCCGAGGCGAGGGTCAGCACGCCCTGGCCGGCGGCGAAGCCGGTCAGCGGGAGGATGATCTCGCTGGGCAGTGGCGGGAAGACGTTCTCCAGGGCGACGAACAGGCCGGCGCCGGGAGCGCCCAGCGCGTCCACGAGGTCGGCGGCCCACCCCGCGATGCCGTCCGCGGGTTCCTGGGGCAGAGCCAGAGTCATGTGATGCATGGTGGGTCTCCGAGGGGGCGGGTCGGTGGAGCGGGGCGGCTGCCCCCGATGACCTCCAACCTAGAAACCGGAGACCGGCGGCGGTATGAGGATTGCCACCCGGTCCGATGCGGTTCCCCGCACCCGGACCCTGCGGAAAACCGCAGGGTCCCGGGCCGCCCCGAACTGCCCCTCGGGCGTCACGTGTTCGTATGAGATCTTCACGTGCGCCGTGTGTCTGCCGACCTTCCTCCGACCGTGTCGCTTCCCCGTTACCGACCCGGCACATCCATCGGACCTGGAAGGCACCCTTGAGTGACACGGGCGAGCACCAGGCGGTGCACCTCTGGTCGCTGGGCGAGGACGTCATCGTCGTCGGGGGCGACGACAGGACGGAGACCGCCCTCTGCGGTCGGCGGGGTGCCCAGCGGATCGCGACCAACGACTATGTGCGTGAAGCGCTGTACCGCATGTCGCCGGGGCCGGTGCGGCTGACCAACGTGGAGTACGCGCCCGGCGTCGGCGGAGGCGCGCACATCCATCTGCAACTGGGGCCCGTCCTGCGGCACATGGCGCACCTCGTGGTCCGCACCATCGCCATGGACGACCTGTGGGGGCCGCTGCGTCGGTGCATCCGCTGAGCCGGCAGACCTCCTTCGCCCTGGTCGGGGTGCCGGAGGGCTCCTCCCTGCGGCTGGTGCTCGGCACGTCCCTGGTGATGCGCATCGAGGGCCTGGTGGTTGGAGACGCCGGGCAGCCCCTACCGGGTGGTCGTGCACCGCCCCGAGGCCGTCTGGGACGTGGGCACGCTGATCCGCCCGTGCCGGGTGGAGAACGCGGTCGCCGCCCTGCCGCTGCCCACGGGGGTGATCCGTGGCCTCATCGGCTACCTGCTGGCCGCGGGCGTGGCCGCACCGGCCGACCCGGACCCGGTCCGGCACGGCCCGAACGACGGGCCCTGGGACCGCGCAGGACCCCGCCGGTGCTCCGGCCGGCGAAACAGGAAGCCCGGCCGGGATACCCGGCCGGGCGTTCCGCTCATCTCCCGGGCGCGCCTACGACTGTCCCGAGCCGGTCGCGCCGGCGACCTGACGAATGAAGCGCCGTTGCCAGGGCACCTCGACCGCACGGGAATGGTAGTTCTGCCGCACCCACTTGACCGCGTCCTTGGGGTTCATGCCCTCGAAGACGCAGAGCGCGGAGAGTGCCGTGCCGGTCCGCCCGACGCCGCCCCCGCAGCAGATCTCCACGCGCTCGTCCGCGGCGCGGTCGTACGCGGTACGGAGTGTGCGCATGGCCTCCATCGGGTCGGTGGGAAGCCAGAAATCCCGCCACGGAATCCAGAGGGACTCCCAGGGCGGCGCGGGCGGCTGATGGTCGGTCAAATGCACGGCTAACGTCGGTGTCTGGCCCTCCGGCATGTCGTATCTCAGCCCGCGTCCGCGGATCCTCCGCCCCGAGGGGAGCGTCATCACTTTGGGGGTATCGGTGTTCCACGGTTCGGTCATGTCGAATTCCGTTCCGATCTCTCTCGCCTGATGAAAGTTCCGGCCGTCGCCATCATCCCCAACGGAATTTACACCGTGTCCTACGTGGTGAGGCGGACGAGTCACTTGTAGCAGCACAGCGCTGCGGCGAGGCCGGGAAAGGCCGGGTAGTTGCGGGGATCGCGCTCGTAGCGAGGGCTCGAGCGCCGGTAGCCAGAGAGCCAGGGGATGGTGCGCTCGATGACCCAGCGGCGCCGCCCTCATCGTTCGCCGGACTCGATGCCCTTGCGGGCGATGCGCACGCCGATGCGCTTCCCGCGCAGCCATCTGCGCAGGTCGGCGCGGTCGTAGGCTTTGTCCGCGTGCAGACGCCGGGGCTTGAAGTACCAGCCGCTGTGGGGGTCGTGTCTCGTTCGGTGACCCTCCACCATGGGCCTCAGTTTCCACAAGGAGCAGTACAGACGCCGCCACGAGGTCGAACGGACGATCAACCGCCTGAAGAGCTACCGCGCCGGCGCTACCCGCTTCGACAAACGGGCCTACGTCTTCCATGGCACTGCCACGGTGGCCGCGATCCGACTTTGGCTCCGAAGGTGATGCGCCGACGACACCTCAGCCTGTGAAGGGATCCTCCACCGTCGGAATGTACGGGGACAGCAGCACCTCCGTGTGCTGCGTGACCGTGCCTCGAACCAGCTTCAGCACGCGCACATCGTTCTCGTGGCCCGGCTCCTCGTCATCGCGAACGTGGAGGAGTCCGTAGGAACCAGGGGCTACCACGGCCACATGCTCGAACAGTTCGACCACGTCAGGCGACGAGCGGTGATTGGAACAGCCGCCGAGGTGGATGAACGGCTCGCCGTTCATCCACCTGAAGTCGAGCAAGTACGGACTGTCCATCCGGGCAATGCGAAGGCGAAGCTCATCGACGATCTGCCGCAACCGGGGCTCATCGTCGTCATCGGCAGCGGTCTCCCTGACCGTGATCCACCCGTGGTACTCAAACATCCCACGATCGTAGTGAGATCCCGCTTCACCGTTCCAGCCGCACCATGATCCGCCGGATACGCCTCAGCTCAGACGCCCGGCCCCGCCGGCTCAAGTACTCATCCGCCACTGAAGCAGCGTCTTACGAGTTGGTGCATGACAGCGGATGGGCATGCTCTTGCGGTGAGGGACGGGGTGAGGAGACGTGCACCGGGTGCGGGCGCCCGGTACCGGTTGGTGTGCGTGGACCGGCTGGTGGTCATGCTGATACATCTGCGCCACGATCTGCCTCATGCTGTCTTGGGCGTTCTTTTCGGCATCGACCGCTCGACGGTCACCCGGGCCGTCGGTGAGGTCCGCCGCCCGCCGACGGAGCGTGGCTTTGCTGTTCCCGACCGCCCTGGCCTGCGGCTTCGAATGCTGGAGGACGTCTTCGCCTACGCCCAGGCCGAGGGTGTCGAGCTGAGGCTGGACGCCACCGAGATTCAGGTCCGACGGCCTGTCGCGGGCCGGGGCGGCCGACAGGCATTCGTCTCGGGCCAGAAGAAGCAGAACACGATGAAGGCCACCGTCATCGCCGACCATCAAGGCCGCACCCGGTCGGCCGATGGCCCGCGGCCGGGGCGGATGCACGATGCGACCGCGGCTCGTACTGCGGGCATCACCGACTGCTTCCACCACTTTGATCTGGTCGAAGTGCTACTCGACGACGGCTACCTGGACTCGAGCCGTGACCATCCCGGCCAGGCCGTCACTCCACCCAGAAAGCCGCGGCCCGGAGCACCACCGGGCAGAGTCGATCAGTGGGAACGCGAGCGACACGACCACTCATCCGACCGCATCACCGTTGAACACGCCCTGGCAGATCACAAACGTTGGAAACGACTCATGCGCTGGACCCATCGCCGCGATCGCTTGCCCGGTACCTACCGAGCCATCGCCGACCTCGTCTCCGACCGCACTGCCGTGACCTGAAAGTGGCCATGAACAGGGCGAACACGCCTCACCCGCTGTCACGCGCCAACTCGTAAGACGAGGATCGCGGCCCAGTGGTGAGCGTCGGAGGTCACGGTTCTTCTCCTCAGGCGTCTGGATTCGAGTGGTTCATGGCCGGACTGGGCTGCGCATACGCCACGCGGTCGGCACCCTGGAGGACGGGCGCACTGTCCACTCGTCACACACCGCACTGGAAGCGCGGACATCATGATCGACATCATCGCAGGGGTGGAGATCCCCGAGACTGCGGCAGCGGCAGCGGCCACGAGCTTTCTTCGGGAAAAGAACAGTCCCCTCATCTTCCACCATTCCCGGCGTGTTTTCCTCTTCGGTTCCCTCCATGCGCAGGAACTCAGTCTCCAGCATGACCCGGAACTGCTCTACATATCCGCGATGTTTCACGATACCGGTCTTTTGACTCCGTACTCCGCCACGGAGCAGCGGTTTGAACTCGACGGCGCCGATCACGCACGGAGGTTCCTCCTCGGCCGCGGGTTCCCGGAGAGCGCCGCTGACACGGTCTGGACGGCGATCGCGCTGCACACGACCCCAGAAATTCCTGGTCGGATGAGCCCGGAGACGGCTGCCACCAGCTACGGTGTCCTGACCGACGCGGTCGGCTGGGGGCTGGACAGGCTGAACGGCGGCCTGGTGGACGAAATCGCTGCCGCGCATCCGCGCGGAGAATTCAAGAAGGAATTTCTGCAGGCATTCGTCGAGGGACTCAAAAACCGTCCTGACACCACCTACGGGACCGTCAATGCGGACGTGCTGGAGCACTTCGTTCCCGGCTTCCGCAGCAAGACCATGGTCGAGCGCGTCATCGAGGCGCCCTGGCCGAGCTGAAATGCGCTCGAAGAAGCCAGAGGCGGTGCGATGATCCCGTGGGCAGCGGTTGCGGCCGCGACGATCGTAACCCTCGGCAAGGCGTCGCCCGCGCGTGCACAGGAACAGAAAGAGGAACAGGCATGCGAGCCATCACTGTCCGGGACCGCAACGCCGGTGTCAGCGGGCTGGCCCTGGAGGACCTGCCCCATCCCCATGCCGCCGAAAACGATGTAATCGTAAGGGTGCATGCCGCGGGATTCACCCGCGGAGAGCTCGACTGGCCTGGAACATGGTCCGACCGTGCCGGCCGCGACCGCACTCCGAGCGTGCCGGGGCACGAGGTCTCGGGCGTCGTGGCGGAGCTCGGATACGGAACCACCGGCCCCACCATCGGCCAGCGCGTCTTCGGACTGACCGACTGGACCCGCAACGGCTCGCTGGCCGAGTACGTCGCCGTGGAGGCCCGCAACCTCGCTCCGCTGCCCGCGGACATCGACCACACGGTGGCGGCCGCGCTGCCGATTTCCGGGCTGACCGCCTGGCAGGGTCTGTTCGACCACGCGCGGATCGCAACCGGCCAGACCGTCCTGATCCACGGAGCCGCGGGCAGTGTCGGCTCGATCGCCGTCCAGCTCACGCGCGAGGCGGGAGCCCGCGTGATCGGCACCGGCCGGTCCGCCGACCGGGCCACCGTCCTCGATCTGGGCGCACACGCGTTCCTGGACCTCGCGGCCGACCGGCTGGAGGACGCCGGCGAGGTCGACGTGGTGTTCGACGTGATCGGCGGCGACATCCTCGACCGCTCGGCCGCACTCGTACGCGCCGGCGGCACGCTCGTCACCATCGCCCACCCACCCACCGTCCGGCCCAAGGACGGGCGGGCGCTCTTCTTCGTGGTGGAACCCGACCGTGCACGCCTCGCCGACCTCGCTCAGCGGCTCAGGGACGGACGGCTGAAAGTACGGATCGGCGCGGTGCGGCCGCTGGCTGAAACGGCCACTGCCTTCACCCCTGAGCGGCGCATCGCCGGCCGGACGGTCATCCGGGTCGCCGAGGACTGAGGAACCCGTCCGTCGTGCCGTCCGTCCGGCACGACGGACAGCACCCGCCGGCACGGTATGACGGCAGTCGGCGCAGCACAGCAGGGATGACTTCCCCCGCGTACGAGGTGGCGTCGAGCCGTCCCCGCGCCAAGGCACTCGGACGGGCGGCTCGACGCCACCTCACTTGGAGGGGAGGCGAGCAGGGCGCGGTTGGCATCTTCGGTGTGGGTCCACAGCAGCCGCTCGCACTCGAGTCGGCCCGCACCTCTCAGGACACGGTGGAGCGGTTGTGGATCGTGGACAAAACGGTAATCCCAGTCCGCAACCGGCAGGTGAGGGCCTCTCCTGCGCCTACCGGTCCTTGGCGGACGTGCACAGGGCCTCGTGGACACGCAGACCCGCCTGGCGGCGGCCCGTCCGGTGCCGGGAAGGACCGCGGACGCGAAGGTCTGGCGGGGCTTCGGCCTGGCCGAGTACTGCCAGGAGGTGACCGGCTCGGCGACGGCGCCCACCTCAATACCGACCTGATCATCCCGCATCGCAAACGGCGCGGACGCCTCCTGCTGAAAAGCGAGTAACAGGTCATCTCACGTATTCGTCGCGATGTCGGGCTGCACGTGGCAGCAGCCGCCGTCCGCCTCGTTCGGACCGTCGGGAACCACCGCCCACCGGCGGTTCACAAAGTGGCCGAAGGCCCGGGTGCGGGCCGAGCTCCACCGCCCGGTCCCCGACGAGCTCGGGGCGCGCACCCCATGGACCGGGGCAAGCACGGCTCGTAGAGCCACTTGATCACCGGGCGGACCGGTCTGCCCCTGCCCGCCGGAACCTCCGGTGCCTACGTCCACGGCGGCCGGGCCCTGATCCCGCTCGTGCGGGGCACACCGCCGATCCGCTCCCGACGCGGCAGGCGACGCCGCAGACCGGGAAAGCCCCACCGTGACAAGGGCTACGCCCACGACCACCCGCGGCGCCGGTTACGCGACCGGGGCAGCACGCCTCGGACCGCCCGCAAGAAAACAGACTCCAGCCAACGGCTCGGCCGGCACCGCCGGATTGTCGAACGCCCCATGGCCTGGCCCGCCGGGGCGCCGACGCCCCCACCGCCGCCACGGACGCAAAGCCACCCACTTCCCGGCCCTCACCAGCAGCGCCTGCACCTCGTCCACCACCGCAGACTCACCAAATGAGACGACTTGTAATCGATTCCAGGTCGGCTCCGGCAACGCGGTGGCCCAACAGCACACCTAGTCGGTGTCCGTCGCCGCCGGGACGGCGAGCCGGCGGCGGTCGGGTGAGAGGGCGGCTATGCCGTAGTCGGAGCCGATGTCGTTGTGGAACCAGTCCGTGTCGGCCTCGAAGTGGAACCATGTGCTCTGCCGGGCACGGCGCTCCACCTCTTCCACGCTCGCGTCCGCTGGAGCGCCGCTGAGCCCCGCGATCGAACGCCAGGCCCACAGCCGGCCGTAGGCAGCCTGCGTGCCCGAGCCGCCCATGCCACCCATCGAGGCGGTGACGAAGAGCAGGCGCCAGATCTCGTCCACCGGGCGGACGGCAATCTGAAAACGGTCCGTGGGGCCGAGCCCGTCCCCACACGGCAGGGGCAGGGCCGGCAGCAACGCGGGCACCCACTCGGGTGTGATGGCCTCGTCCAGCAGGAAGTCGTGGCGCAGGGCTTACAGCCCGTCGGGGGGCAGGGGGACGGGACTGCCGGTGCGGGCGTACCACTCCTCGGCGCCCTTGTGCTGGATGGCGATGTGGACTTCTCTGTCGGGGCGGAGGCGGGTGGCGGGGGGTGAGGTCGCCGGTGATGACGCCGACCTCGTCGGTCATGGCCCCACCGGGCCCTGCGGTGACGTGGTCCACGAACTGCTGGGGGTGTGCCGGGAAACAAGCCTGCTCGGGCTGCGGCAGAGCATGGGACGAACCGGCTCGTGCTACGACAATGCCGCTGCCGAGGCTTCTTCGCGTTACTGAAAGCGGAGATCGGCATCCGCCGCCGATCCGACCGGACCACTGCCCGTGCTGAGATCTTCGCCTTCATCGAGACCTTCTACCACCGCAAGCGGCTGCGGAAGCATCCGGTCCGGGGGTACCTCACCCCGCTGGAGACCCGGCAGCGGCACGAGCAAGAACACGCCGTCGCAGCGTAAGCATCGAGTGTCCAGCATCACGGGGAAAGTTCACCCACCCGGAGAATGCGTCGCGCTCTGCACCGACGAGAAGCCCCAGATCCAGACGCTGGCTCGCAATGCCCCGATTCTGCCGCTGCGGCCCGGGAGCCCCGAAAGGCAGGCCCACGGCTATCTCGGAGTGCACCACCGCCCTGTTCATCGCACTGGAAGTGGCCACCGGCAAGGTCGTCGACCTCCATTGAACCTGTCGAACACAGCACGACCCCCATCTGCGCGCCGCCGCATCCAATGGAGTTACCCCATCCCGAGTCGTTCAGCTATACCGATGAACGACCGTTACGCTCAAACCATCACCATTTGCTTCAGCGGCAGTGGGGAATTTCGGCTAGCGCCATCATGCCCCCGGTCCGCCCGAATGTGACGCGGAGGCTCTCACATGGCGAGGTACGACTACGCGTGCGGGCAGTGCGGCGTGTTCGAGGTCGTCCGTCCGATCGACGCCCCGGTACATGAGCCGACGTGCGCCACATGCGGCGGAGCGGCGACGCGTGTATACGCCCCGCCCGCCTTCACCTCGCCCCACTCCGCCCTGCGACGGGCGCACGACGCTGCCGCGGCCAGTGCGCACGAGCCGACGGTGCAACACCGCATGCCCGCACCACCCCGTCGTCATGCCCATCCGCCGAACCCACTGCACGCACGCCTCCCGAGGCCGTGACCCACAGGCAAGGAGCGACAGATGCCCGAAGTGCTCTTCAGCGTCGACCAGTCCCGGTCGTTCTACGACCAGGCGGTCCCGCCGCACAACCGCTGGCACCCCGACATCCCGCCGGTGGCGACCGTTCGGCCCGGCGCCGAGTTCCGCCTCGAATGCCGGGAGTGGTTCGACGGGACGGTTCACAACGACGACTCCGCCAACGACATCCGCGACCTCGATCTCTCGATGGTCCATCCTCTGAGCGGACCGATCGCCGTCGAGGGTGCGCAGCCCGGTGACCTGCTGGTGGTCGACATCCTCGACATCGGTCCCGTCCCGCAGGAGACCGGGCCGGTCGCCGGCCAAGGCTGGGGCTACACGGGCATCTTCGCCAAGTCCAACGGCGGCGGTTTCCTCACCGAGCACTTCCCGGACGCGTACAAGGCGGTCTGGGACTTCCACGGGCAGATCGCGACCTCCCGCCACCTGCCCGGCGTGCGCTTCACCGGCATCACCCACCCAGGCATCGTCGGCACCGCCCCGTCGCACGACCTGCTCGGTCAGTGGAACGCCCGGGAGGCCGAGCTCATCGCGACCGATCCCGACCGAGTGCCCCCGCTCGCGTTGCCGCCGAATCCGCAAGGAGCAATCCTCGGCACGCTGGAAGGCGACGCGTTCGAGCGCGCTGCACGGGAGGCGGCACGAACCGCGCCGCCACGCGAGAACGGCGGCAACCAGGACATCAAGAACCTCACCCGTGGCGCCCGGATCTTCCTGCCGGTGTATGTCGAGGGTGGCAAACTGTCCGTCGGTGACCTGCACTTCAGCCAGGGCGACGGCGAGATCACCTTCTGCGGCGCAATCGAGATGGGCGGCTACCTCGATCTCGGCGTCGACCTCATCAAGGGCGGCATGCAGACCTACGGGGTGACGACGAACCCCGTGTTCTACCCCGGCAACGTCGAGCCGCGCTACAGCGAGTTCCTCACCTTCGTCGGCATCTCCGTCGACGAGGACGGCCGCCAGCGCTACCTCGACTCACAGGTCGCCTATCGGCGGGCCTGCCTGAACGCGATCGAGTACCTGACCAAGTTCGGCTACTCACCCGAGCAGGCCTACCTGCTCCTCGGAGCCGCCCCGATCGAAGGCCGCTTCAGCGGCGTGGTCGACATCCCCAACTCCTGCGCCACGCTCTATCTGCCCACCGCCATCTTCGACTTCGACATCCGCCCGTCCGGCGACGGGCCACAGAGCGCCGACCGGGGAAGCTGCGCCCGCTCAAGCTGACGCGCTCGTGCACGGTAAGCGGTGAGGCGTCGAGCCCTTGATGGTTGATCATGGTCAGGTGGTGGGAACACGACTCGTGCAGTGATCATCAGCAACCGGCGGATCACGGGCCTGACGGCCGGAGTGATTGCTGAACTCGTCGCTGAGGTAGGTCCGTTGTGGCATGAGCGTCACGAAACCAGGCTTACTTCTCGACCGCGGAAGCGGGCCGTGGGCGGCGGTGCGAAACACCGCCTGGTGTTCGTCGACCGCCTCCTGGCCACCCTCATCCATCCTCGTCACGGCGCCACCCACGACGTGCTCGCCTGCTGATTCGGCGTGGACCGCTCCACCATCACCCGCGCCCGCCAGTCAGGGCTGGTCAAGCTCCTGGCCGACGGGCCCACGGTCGAGATCCTCGCGGAGTATGTCCCGCCAGCAGGAGGTGTTGTCGCACTTCGGCCCCAGCACGCCCAGAGTGGCGCGAGCATCCGCCGCCAGTGCGCCGAGTACGAGAACAGTGCCTCCATGGCGGGGCCGGCCGCCCTGGGCAAGGTGCTGGAAGACGTGGAGCAGGCCACCGGTGTGGGCTCCGGCCCGGTGGAGACGAGGGCGTGACGGTACGGCACCGGCGGTGCCCGCCGGCCGTTCCGGCGGACCGGCACGACCGGCGCCTCCCCCGGATGACGGGAAGCACCCCCGCCGCCCGCGGGCCCCTGACCGGTACCGT
>NZ_MSGP01000373.1 GCF_002078235.1 Streptomyces viridosporus | reverse complement strand
GAGCGGAACGCCGGGAGGAATAGTCCCGGAGTTCACAGCGTCCTCGCTGTGTTTTCTTCAAAGGAACCTCGCCACCGGGACAACCCGGTGTCGGGGTATCAACATATCTGGCGTTGACTTTTGGCACGCTGTTGAGTTCTCAAGGAACGGACGCTTCCTTCGTACTCACCCCTGCGGGCTTTCCTCCGGGCGCTTCCCTTCGGTCTTGCGTTTCCGACTCTATCAGACCTTTCCGGTCCGATTTCCTCGGTGCTTTCCGGGGTCCCGCTTCCGCGTTTCCCTTTCCGGCGTTTCCGACTCTAGCAGACCCTTTCGAGCCTGACTCCCCGTCAGAGGGGGGCGCCTTCCCGGCCGTTGGGCCGTTCCGACGTTTCAAACCTTAGCGGACTCGCTCGGCGCTTCTCAAATCGGAGCCACTCGGTTCCGTTCAAGCCGCCGGGTCCCGTGCGAATTGAATTCCGGCATGCCGAAAACAACCCGTCAGGGAGGTCGTGCTGGTGGTTTGAGTGCCGCTGTCGCGGCGGAGATGCCGTCGCAGAACCGTTACGGCTCCGCGGCAACTCGGAGAACTCTACGGATCGGGCAGGGGGGTGTCAAGCACCCCTGTCAAGATCTTTGCGGCCGGACGGCGGGCCTGCCGTCAGTCCAGGTCGGAGAGGCGTCCGCCGGCGTCGGGCTGGGCGTGCTCCACCCTGCGCAGGAGACGGGTGAGGACCTCGCCCAGGGTCACCCGCTCCTCCGGGGAGAGGTCCTGGAGGAGGTCCTCCTCGAAGACGGTGGCCATGCGCATGACCTCGAGCCACTTCTCGCGGCCGGTCGGGGTCAGCTCCACGATCACCCGAACGCGGTTGGTCTCGTCCCGCTCCCGGGTGACCAGGTCCTCGGCGACCATGCGGTCGATCCGGTGGGTCATGGCGGCCGGGGTCAGCCCGAGGCGCTTGGCGAGGTCACCGGGGCCCATGCGGTAGGGGGCGCCGGAGAGGACGAGGGCCTTGAGGACCTCCCAGTCGGCGTTGGTGATGCCGAGCTCGGCCGTCTGGCGACCGTAGGCGACGTTCATCCGACGGTTCAGACGGGACAGCGCGTTGACGATCTTCTCGACCTGGGGGTCGAGGTCCTGGAACTCGCGCTGGTACGCGGCGATCTGCTCTTCGAGTGTCGGCTCGCCGAGGCCGGTGGTGTCGCCCATGGCCGCAGTATGGCACGCCTCGCCTTTACTTTGAAGTCCTTCACTGTGTACTCTTTAGCGTCGAACTTTAGCTTCTAAGTCTTCACTCCTAACCAGTGAGAGAGGTGAATGTGACCAGGGCGATGGGCGCTGCGATGCGTCGGATCCACGTGGGCAACGCACTCAGCGCTTTCGGGCTCGGCTTCACGGTCCCGTACCTGTACGTCTACGTGGCGCAGGTGCGAGGGCTGGGGGCCATGACGGCGGGTCTCGTGCTCGCCGTCTTCGCTGTGGCCGCGCTGATCGTGCTGCCGTTCGCCGGGCGGGCGATCGTCCGGCGCGGCCCGCTGCCCGTACTGCTCGCCGCCCTGGTCACGGCCGCGGTCGGCGCGATGAGCCTGGGACTGTCCGGCAGCGCCGCGACCGTGCTGCTGTCGGCGGCGGCGCTCGGCGCCGGTCAGGCCGTGATGCAGCCGGCGCTCGCGACGATGATCGTCGACTGCTCCACCGCGGAGACCCGGTCACGGGCGTTCGCCACGCAGTTCTTCCTGCAGAACCTCGGACTCGGCGTCGGCGGTCTGATCGGCGGGCACCTCGTGGACACCACGAAAGCCGGCTCCTTCACTCTGCTGTTCGCGCTCGAGGCGGTGATGTTCCTGCTGCTCGTCGTGGTGATGGCGACGGTGCGGATGCCGCGTGCGCCGCGCATCGGGGACGCTCCGGCACAGTCGGCCAAGGGCAGCTGGAAGGAGCTGCTGGGCAACCGGGCCATGGTGCAGCTCTGCGTGCTGGGCTTCGTGCTCTTCTTCGCCTGCTACGGGCAGTTCGAGTCGGGGCTGAGCGCGTACGGGGTCGAGGCCGCCGGGATCTCGACGTCCACGCTGGGGACGGCGCTGGCGGCGAACACCCTGGTGATCGTGGTCGCGCAGTTCGCGGTGCTGCGGTTCGTCGAGCGGCGCAAGCGCTCGCGCGTGATCGCCTCCGTGGGGCTGATCTGGGCCGTCGCGTGGGCCGCGGCCGCGTACGCGGGGCTCGGGAACGGCAGCCAGGCGATGGCGACCGCCGCCTTCATCTCCACGTACGCGCTGTTCGGGCTCGGGGAGTCGCTGCTGTCGCCGACGCTCGCGCCGCTGGTCGCCGATCTCGCGCCGGCCGGTATGGCGGGGCAGTACAACGCGGCGTTCGCCCTGGTGAAGCAGCTCGCGCTGGCCGTCGGTCCGGCGGTGGGCGGGCCGATGGGCGCCTCGCTGCACGGGCCGTACGTGGTGACCTTCCTGCTGTTCTCGCTGGGGATCACCGTGCTGGCGGTGCGGCTGGGACGGCGGCTCACCGACGTGCAGAACCATCCGGCGGCACGGAGCCGTGTGGTGACCCAGGGGGGCACCGCGGCGGGGCAGGCACCGGCGCACGCCTGACGTACGCGCCGACTCCCCGCTCCCGTCCCTGTTCCCGGCCCGTCCCCGGGGGCCGTCTCATGCGCCCGCGGGTTTCGGCAGGGCGAACTCGCACCAGACCGCCTTGCCGCCGCCCGGGGTGCGCCTGCTGCCCCAGTTGGAGGCGATCGTCGCGACGATGGCGATGCCCCGGCCGGACTCGTCACCGGGCTCCGCGCGGCGGCGCCTCGGCAGGTGGTCGTCCCCGTCGGTGACCTCGACGATCAGGCGCCGGTCGGTGCGGCGCAGACGCAGCCGCATGGGCGGCGTGCCGTGCTGGAGGGAGTTGGCGACCAGCTCGCTCGCCGCCAGGACGCCCAGGTCGTGCAGGTCGGGAGGGAAGCGCCAGCTGGTCAGCACGCCGGAGGCGAAGGCACGCGCGCGGGGGGCCGCTTCGACGCCGCCGAGGAGCTCCAGGGCGGCGTTGCGGAACAGCTCGCTCTCCGGGCCCGTGCGGGCGGGGTGCTGGAGGACCAGCACGGCGACGTCGTCGTCGTGGTCCGGGGTCACCCCGGCCGAACGGACCAGGCGGTCGCAGACGACCTGGGGGGTGCCGGTGGCTCCGGCCAGGGCGCGCTCCAGGGCGGCGATGCCCTCGTCCAGGTCCTCGTTGCGGCGCTCCACCAGGCCGTCCGTGTAGAGGACGGCGGTGGAGCCGGGGCCGAGGGGGATCGAGCCGGAGGCGTGGATCCAGCCGCCGGTGCCGAGCGGGGGGCCGGTCGGTTCGTCGGCGCGCCGGACGGTGCCGTCCTCGTCGCGGACCAGGATGGGCAGGTGGCCGGCGGAGGCGTACACCAGGCGCCCCTCGTTGGGGTCGTGGACGGCGTACGCGCACGTGGCGATCTGGTTGGCGTCGATCTCCGTGGCCAGGCCGTCGAGGAGTTGGAGGACCTCGTGCGGGGGGAGGTCGAGCCGGGCGTACGCGCGGACGGCCGTGCGGAGCTGTCCCATGACCGCGGCGGCCCGTACGCCCCTGCCCATGACGTCACCGATGACGAGGGCGGTGCGGCCGCCGCCGAGGGTGATCACGTCGTACCAGTCGCCGCCGACGGCGGCCTCGGTGCCGCCGGGGTGGTAGGTGGCGGCGATGCGCAGGTCGTCGGGTTGCTCGAGCTTCTGGGGGAGGAGGGAGCGCTGGAGGGTGACGGCCGTCTCGCGCTGGCGGCGCTCGCTGGCGCGCAGGCGTGCGGCGGCCTCGGCGTGGTCGGTGACGTCGGTGGCGAAGACCAGGACGCCGCGCCCGCCGCCCTCCCCTTCGGTGACCGGGGTGCAGGTGAAGGTGTAGGAGCGGCCGTCGGGGGCCTTGCGGGACTTGACCGTGCGGGGCTTGCCGCTGCGCAGGACCTGGTCGAGGAGGGGCAGCAGGCCGAGTTCGTCGAGTTCCGGGAGGGCTCCGCGCGCGGGGGCGTCGACCGGGCGGTCGCCGAAGGCCGCCCGGTAGGCGCCGTTGACGTAGGCGACGCGATGGTCGGGGCCGTGGACCAGGGCGACGAGGGAGGGGACGTGATCCAGGACCTCGCGCGCCCTCAGTTCGTCGACGGCCGGTACGGACCGCTCGCCGCCGGTGAGCCGTTCGGCGCGGGCCGCGGGCACGGAGCCCTCTCCCCGCCGGTCCGGGGGGACCGTGTGCTCGGTCCGCGCTGCGGCGCGGCGCTGCGTTCCGGGGAGCCGGGCGCTCCAGCGCGTGAAGTTCACGAATCCTTGCCTCGTGTAGTTGTCGGCGGCCGGAAACCGGGACCGGCCGGGGCCCCGGGGCCGCACCGGGGTGGGCTGCGGCCCGCCCTCGGTGGTGGACCAGTCTGGCAGGGTGCCGCCCGGGCCGACATCCGTCAGACGCCGGGCCGGCGGGCGGAGTTCCCGGGCCCGGTCAGGACGACCCCTTCGGGTTGTGCGGGGGGTCCTGAGAAGGCTTTCCACCGGCCGCCAGTTCGAACTCGGCCCGCGGGTGTTCGAGCGAGCCCAGGGAGACGATCTCCCGTTTGAAGAGCCCGGCGAGGGTCCACTCGGCGGCCACGCGCGCCTTGCGGTTGAAGGTGGGGACCCGGCTGAGGTGGTAGGTGCGGTGCATGAACCACGCGGGGTAGCCCTTGAGCCTGCGCCCGTAGACCTGGGCGACGCCCTTGTGCAGGCCCAGGGAGGCGACGGACCCGGAGTACTTGTGGGCGTACGTCTCCAGGGGTTCGCCGCGCAGGGAGTGCGCGATGTTGTCGCCGAGCAGCCTGGCCTGGCGCAGGGCGTGCTGGGCGTTGGGGGCGCACTCCCGGCCGGGTTCCCCGGCGGTGACGTCGGGGACGGCGGCGGCGTCCCCGGCCGCCCACGCGTGCGGGGCGCCCTCGACGGCCAGCTCCGCGGTGCACTTCAGCCGCCCGCGCTCGTCCCGGGGCAGGTCGGTGGCGGCGAGGAGGGGGTGCGGTTTGACCCCGGCCGTCCACACGACCGTGCGGGTGGGGAAGCGGGAGCCGTCGCTGAGCACGGCGAGCCGGTCCGCGCAGGACTCCAGACGGGTCCCGAGGCGTACGTCGATGTTGCGGCGGCGCAGCTCGGTGACCGTGTAGCGGCCCATCTCCTCGCCGACCTCGGGCAGGATGCGGTCCGAGGCCTCGACGAGGATCCACTTCATGTCCTCGGGCCGGAGGTTGTGGTAGTACCGCGTGGCGTACCGGGCCATGTCCTCCAGTTCGCCGAGCGCCTCGACACCGGCGTAGCCGCCGCCGACGAAGACGAAGGTGAGGGCGGCGTCCCGCAGGGCCGGGTCGCGGGTGGAGGAGGCGATGTCCATCTGCTCGAGGACGTGGTTGCGCAGCCCGATGGCCTCCTCGACGGTCTTGAAGCCGATGCCGTGGTCGGCGAGGCCGGGGACCGGCAGCGTGCGCGACACGGAACCGGGTGCGAGGACCAGCTCGTCGTACGCGAGCCGCCGCCCTCCGGTGCCCTCCTCCCCGGTGGCGAGCGTGGTGACGGTCGCCGTGCGTCCGGCGTGGTCGACGGCGGTGGCCTCGCCGATGACGACGTGGCACCGGCCGAGGACACGACGCAGCGGTACGACGACGTGCCGAGGGGAAATGGCACCGGCGGCCGCCTCCGGGAGGAAGGGCTGGTACGTCATGTACGGGTCCGGGGTGACGACCGTGATCTCGGCCTCGCCCCGTCCGAGTTCCCGTTTCAGCTTCCGCTGCAGACGCAGGGCCGTGTACATCCCGACGTAGCCGCCGCCGACAACGAGAATGCGCGCACGTTCCTTCACCCTCCCATGACGCACCCGCCGCTTGCGTTTGTCCACAGCCTCGACATTTTGTGTGACCGAAGGACCCGAACGCGCGGAGTTGGCCGATTTACCGACGTGAGCCGAATTCACGCAGGTCAGAAAGGGTGAACCAGGCTCCGTTCATGGTCACATACGGGACGTATGCCCTTCGTGCTCCGATCGGGGGGCGCTCCGTGCGGAACCTGCCCCTTCTGAATTGACTTCCTCTCAACTATGTTCGTGTGTCGACGGGGTGCAGGGGGATGTGCTCATCGGATCCGCCGCGGGCGGGTCCGGCAGCCGGGTCCGTCCCGCACGCCCCAGCCATCAATGGCGGGGAGAAGTCTCCGGGGGGAGACGTCATTACCGGGGGAATACACATGCATGTTCAGGACTCTCATTGGTCTTCCGCGTCCGCTGTCGCGACCGGCGCCACGATGAGCGCGCCCACGGGCAACGGGCGGGCGGACGGCGCGCGCACGACACCGCTGCGCGTGGACGCCCAGCGCAATCTGGAGCACGTGCTGCGTGCCGCGCGCGAGGTCTTCGGCGAGCTGGGTTACGGCGCGCCGATGGAGGACGTGGCGCGCCGGGCGCGGGTCGGCGTGGGCACGGTCTACCGGCGCTTCCCGAGCAAGGACGTCCTGGTGCGGCGGATCGCCGAGGAGGAGACCTCCCGGCTGACCGACCAGGCGCGTGCGGCGCTCGGCCAGGAGGACGAGCCGTGGTCGGCGCTGTCCCGCTTCCTGCGCACGTCGGTCGCCTCCGGCGCCGGTCGGCTGCTGCCGCCGCAGGTGCTGCGGGTGGGCGTGGCGGAGGAGCACGCGCACGTGCCGCAGCAGCGGACCCAGCCGGCCGCGGGTGAACTGCGGCTGGTGTCCGAGGAGCCGGCGGCCACCGACCCCGGGGACACCGGCACGGCCCGGCTCCTCGACGTGGTGGGCCGGCTGGTGGAACGGGCCCGTGCCGCGGGCGAGCTCCGCCCCGACGTGTCGGTGTCGGACGTCCTCCTGGTGATCGCCACGGCCGCCCCCTCCCTGCCGGACGCGGCCCAGCAGGCAGCGGCCTCGGCCCGCCTGCTGGACATCCTGCTGGAGGGCCTGCGCTCACGGCCCGAATAGGACCCGAACAGGACCCGAACAGAACCAGCCACCGGGGCACCCCGTCCGGCACCACCACGGGCGGGGTGCCCGTCGTCGCGTACGGCGGCGGGCCCGGGACGGCGAGGGGCCCCCGGCAGCCGCCCCGGCCCGGGGCAGGCCCCACCACCGCCGCGGACGCCCCGCGCACCCCCGTCGAATCGAAAGCCGCACCGCGGGCGCCGCACGCGCCCCCGGCCGCACCCGCACCTGAAGACGCGCCGCAGAGGCGCGCACCCCGATCCGCACAGCCCGCCGCAGGCGCCCCGCGCCCGGATCCGCCGTGCGCCGCAGGCACCCGCGCCCGGATCCGTCCGTGCGCGGCCGACACCCGCAGGCATCCGCAGGCACCCGCTCTACGCCCGCCGTCCTCCGGCCCCCGCGCCCAGCGCCCCCCGCTGCGGCGCGATGCCCGCCGGCACCGCCCGCTGCCGCGCCGGC
>NZ_MSGP01000372.1 GCF_002078235.1 Streptomyces viridosporus | reverse complement strand
GGGACTCGTCGGGCCCGTCGGCGTCCGACGGGCCCGACGAGTCCCAGATCCGGCGCCTGAAGTCGCTGTACGAGGCCCTGGTGCCGTACTTCTCGGCCGCCGAGGACCCGGATCCGCTCTACAGCCACGGCGGCGACTGGGAGAAGGTCTTCCCCGAGTACGAGTTCGACGGCACCGGCCGCATCACGTACCTGGTGATCAGCTACCCCCCCTACTTCACCGACGGCGAGCCGGAGGCCCGGGCGCGGATCGAGCACCTGCTCGGCGCCAAGTCGGGGCGCGGCCGCGAGTACCACTTCGCCTGGGACGAGGAGGGCAACCAGCTCACGGTCCACGTCCTCGCGCCCCTGCCCACCGACATCGCCGCCCAGCCCTTCGTCACGTCCCCCGGCGAGACGGTGCTCGGCTTCACCGACCCCATCCGGGTGCGGCGGACGCTGCCGCTCACCCACGGCGAGCAGCGGCGCGACGTCCCGCCCGTCGTCTGGCGCACCGGTATCCGCTCCACCGAACCCCATCTGCTCGCGCTCGGCCAGCCGGGCAGCGGCATCTCGACCCTGCTGCGCTCCATCGCCCTGCAGGCCCTCCACCACGGTGACGTGGTGATCGTCGACGGCGGCGGCACCGGTGAGTACGCCTGCCTGACCGGCCGGGACGGGGTGCTCGCCGTCGAGTGCGGGCCGGCGGGGGCGCTGGCGGTCCTGGAGTGGGCCGCGCACGAGACGGAGCGCCGGCTGAGCGCCGCGAACCGCGCCCACCAGGCGGGCGATCCGCCGCCCGAGGACACCAGGCGGCCCCTGTGGATCCTGCTGGACCGGCCGAGCGCGTTCACGCATCCGGCCGCCGCGGAGGGCCGGGAGGACCCCCAGTCGCTGCTCCACCTCCCGCTGCGGCACGGCCGCCCGGCGAATGTCACCGTGGTCGTCGCGGACCAGCTCGACAGCCTGGAGATCCTCACCGCCCCGGTGCGGCAGCACACGCGCGCGCGGGTCGTCCTCGGCCCCGCGACGGCGGAGCAGCTGACGGCCGTCCTGGGCGCGCCCCCGCACACCACCCCCGTCGACCAGGTCCCCGCGGGCCGCGGCTACGCCCGTCTGGGCACGGGACCGGTGCACCGCCTCCAGGTGCCGGCCACACCGAACCCGTACGACGAGGCCACCAGCGACGCCCACCGGCAGGCCGTACTGGAGCTGCTGCCGCCGCGCACGGCTCCGGCGAAGGACGCGGGGCGGCCGGGCCCGGGAGCGGTTCCGGCGGGTTCCGTCCTCCTGGACGCGCTGCCCGCGGATCCCGTGCCCCTGGAGAAGGAGCCGGTGGAGAAGGAACCGGTGGAGAAGGAACCGGGGCGGAAGCCGTTGCCCGAGGAGGCGCTCCCCTCCGGGCCGTCCCCCGTGGAGGCCGCCCCGGAGGAGGGGCCCGCCGAGACCGCCGCCCCGAAGGACATGGCCGCGGCCGCGGCCCCCAAGGAAGCGGCGGTCGCGGAGTCCTCCTAGGGACCCGGCACCCCCTGGCACCCGTCCCGTGCCGCGTCACCGCCGTGACCGCTACGCCACGAACGCGCGCGACACCTCCACCCCCGTGGTCCCGCCGCTCTCCACCACCCGGGCCGCCGCGGCCAGCCGCACCGCCGCCTCCTCCGCCACCGCGCCGCCCACGGTGAACGGCAGCCGCACGTACCCCTCGAACGCCCCGTCGACCCCGAAGCGCGGCCCGGACGGCACGCGCACACCGACCCGCTCCCCCGCCTCGGCCAGCCGTGAGCCCGAGAGCCCTCCGGCGCGCACCCACAGCGTGAGCCCGCCCCGCGGGACCTCGAACTCCCAGCCGGGCAGTTCCCGCCGCACCGCCGCGACCAGCGCGTCCCGGTTCTCCCGGGCCTGTGCGCGGCGCACCTCGACGGCCTGCTCCCAGCCGTCCGTGCCGAACAGCCAGTTCACCGCCAGTTGCTCCAGCACGGGTGTGCCCAGGTCGGCGTACGCGCGCGCGGCGACCAGGCTGCGGATCGCCTCGGGGGACGCGCGCACCCAGCCGATGCGCATCCCGGCCCAGAAGGCCTTGCTCGCCGAGCCGACCGTGACCACCGTGGACCCGGCCGGGTCGAAGGCGCAGACCGGAGGAGGCATCTCCACGTCGGGCTCGAGCCACAGTTCGGTCATCGTCTCGTCCGCGACGAGCACCGTCCCCGCCGAACGCGCCGCGTCCACCAGTCGGCGCCGCTGGTCCTCGTCGGCGAGCGCACCGGTCGGGTTGTGGAAGTCGGCGACCACGTACGCGATCCGGGGCGCCGCCTCCCGCAGCACCTGCCGCCAGCGGTCCAGGTCCCAGCCGGTGAGGCCCTCGGCCATGGCCACGGGGACGAGCCGGGCGCCGGCCTCCCGCATCAGCTGGAGGATGTTGGCGTAGGACGGCGACTCGACGGCGATGCGCTCGCCGCGTCCGCCGAAGAGGTGGCAGATGGCGTCCATGGCGCCCATCGCCCCGGTGGTCACCATGATCTGCTCGGGCATGGTCGGGATGCCCCGCGCGGTGTAGCGGTCGGCGATCATCGAGCGCAGCGCGGGCAGCCCGGCGGGGTAGTCGCCGTGGGTGTGCGCGTACGGCGGCAGCTCCTCCAGGGCGCCCTGCACGGCGCGCGTGAGCCACGGCTCGGGCGCGGGCAGCGCGGCGCAGCCGAGGTCGATCACCGAGCCGAGGGCCTCGGGCGGCAGCGGTTCGAGTCCTCGCGCGGGCAGCGGGTTGCCGGCCGGGACGGCGGTCCAGCTGCCCGCGCCGCGCCGTGACTCCAGGAACCCCTCGCTGCGCAGCGCCTCGTAGGCGGCGGCGACGGTGGTGCGGCTGACGGACAGGGCGAGGGCGAGTTCCCGTTCGGCGGGCAGCCGTGCGGCGACCGGTACGCGCCCTTCGAAGACCAGCAGCCGGATGCCGTCGGCGAGCGCACGGTAGGCGGGCGGGCGGCGGGTTCCGGGACCGGCCGGGCGGTCCTGCTGGGAGCTGAGCAGCCGGGCGAGTTGTGCGGCCCCCACCGCCGAGGTCCACTGCGTCATGAGAATCAGTCCACCTTCCCCGGATTGGCCATGGTCGGCCTCTCCTTCCGTGCCACAGGGTGTCACGCACCGGTCCACTTCCACCACAGGGGGTACGTCTTGTCCAGCCACTCGCCCCGGCAGGGGCACCTCGCACGGCGGCTGTTCCAGCTGTACGCCGGACTGGCGCTGTACGGCGCGAGTTCGGCGCTGCTCGTGCGGTCGGGACTCGGCCTCGAACCCTGGAACGTGCTGCACCAGGGCCTGTCCGAGCGGACGGGGCTGTCCATGGGCGTGGTGCTGACAGTCCTGGGCGCGGCGATCCTGCTGCTGTGGATCCCGCTGCGTCAGCGGCCGGGGCTGGGCACGGTCTCCAACGTCCTGGTGATCGGCGCGGCGATGGACGCGACGCTGGCCGTGCTGCCGGACGCGCACGGTCCCGCGGTCCGCGGGACGCTGATGGCGGCGGGCATCGTGCTGAACGGCGCGGCGACCGGGCTGTACATCGCGGCGCGCTTCGGCCCGGGCCCGCGCGACGGGCTCATGACGGGACTGCACCGGCGCACGGGCGTCTCGATCCGCCTGGTCCGCACGGCCCTCGAGGTCGGCGTCGTGGTCACGGGCTTCGTCCTCGGCGGCACAGTGGGCGTCGGCACCCTGCTGTACGCGGTGACGATCGGCCCGCTCGCCCAGCTGTTCCTGCGCGTGTTCGCCGTCCCCCCGGTACCCGACGGCGGCACGGTCGTTGCCACGGGTCGACCGCGGCGGGCGATACTGCGTCCGTGACCCCGCGGATACGCCACCCCTACCTCGACCATCCCGGCCCGATCGCCTTCGCCCACCGGGGCGGGGCGGCGGACGGCCTGGAGAACACCGCGCGCCAGTTCCGGCGCGCCGTCGAGGCGGGCTACCGGTACATCGAGACCGACGTCCACGCCACCCGCGACGGCCGGCTCGTCGCCTTCCACGACGCGACCCTGGACCGGGTGACGGACGGCGCGGGCCGGATCGCCGACCTGCCGTGGCGGGAGGTGGCGCACGCGCGCGTGGCGGGCGAGGAACCGGTGCCCCTGTTCGAGGAGCTCCTGGAGGCCTTCCCCGAGGTGCGCTGGAACGTCGACGTCAAGGCCGAACCGGCCCTCCTGCCCTTCCTGGAACTGGTCGGGCGCACGGACGCCTGGGACCGGATCTGCCTCGGTTCGTTCTCCGAGGCCCGGGTGGTGCGCGCGCAGCGGCTGGCCGGCCCGCGGCTGGCCACGTCGTACGGGACGCGGGGCGTGCTGAACCTGCGGCTGCGGTCGTGGGGCCTGCCGGTCGCGGTGCGCCGGTCGGCGGTCGCCGCCCAGGTCCCCGAGGCGCAGTCGGGCGTCCGGGTGGTGGACCACCGCTTCGTGCGCGCGGCCCATGCGCGCGGGCTGCAGGTGCACGTGTGGACGGTCAACGAACCCGAGCGGATGAACCGGCTCCTGGACCTGGGAGTGGATGGCATCATGACCGATCACATCGACACACTGCGCAAGGTCATGGAGGACCGCGGCATCTGGGTCTGAGACCCCGTGCCGCGGCGCCTTCGCGCGTTCACGGGGAAGCGAGGGCACGGGTGGGCACCGGCACCGTGCGATCAACGGCGGCGGACGAGAGCGCCGACCGGCGGCGCGAGCAGCGCGGCTGGTACTTCTACGACTGGGCGTGCTCCGTGTACTCCACGAGCGTGCTCACCGTGTTCCTCGGCCCCTATCTGACGTCGGTCGCCGAGTCGGCCGCGGACGCCGAGGGGTTCGTCCACCCGCTGGGGATCCCGGTGCGCGCGGGTTCCTTCTTCGCGTACGCGGTGTCCCTGTCGGTGGTCCTGGCCGTGCTGGTGATGCCGCTGGTGGGCGCCGCCGCCGACCGCACCGGCCGCAAGAAGCCCCTCCTCGCGGCCGCCGCCTACACGGGTGCCGCGGCCACGGCGGGCATGTTCTTCCTGGACGGCGAGCGCTATCTGCTCGGCGGGGCGCTGCTGGTCGTGGCGAACGCGGCGCAGTCCGTGGCGATGATGCTCTACAACGCGTACCTGCCGCAGATCGCCCCGCCCGAGGAGCGCGACGCGGTCTCCTCCCGCGGCTGGGCCTTCGGTTACGCGGCCGGGGCCCTGGTCCTCGTCGCGAACCTCGTCCTGTACACCGGCCACGACGCCTTCGGGGTCTCCGAGGGCACGGCGGTCCGCATCTGCCTGGCGTCGGCCGGTCTGTGGTGGGGCGCCTTCGCGCTGATACCGCTGCGCCGGCTGCGCGACCGCCGCGTTCCCGCGCGGGAGGCGGCCCTGCCCGGCTTCCGGCAGCTCGCGGCGACCGTCCGCGACATGCGCCGCCATCCGCTGACGCTCGCCTTCCTGCTGGCCTACCTGGTCTACAACGACGGCATCCAGACGGTGATCTCGCAGGCCTCGGTCTACGGCTCGAGGGAGCTGGGGCTCGGGCAGTCGACGCTCATCGTCGCCGTGCTGCTGGTCCAGGTGCTGGCCGTGGCCGGCGCCCTGGCGCTGGGCCGGCTGGCCCGGCGGTACGGGGCGAAGCGCACGATCCTCGGCTCGCTGGTCGCCTGGACCCTGACGCTGGCCGCCGGTTACTTCCTGCCGGCGGGGGCCCCGGAGTGGTTCTTCGTCCTGGCCGCGGGGATCGGGCTGGTCCTGGGCGGCAGCCAGGCGCTGTCCCGGTCGCTGTTCTCCCACCTCGTACCGCCCGGCAAGGAGGCCGAGTACTTCTCGGCGTACGAGATGAGCGACCGCGGGATGAGCTGGCTCGGGCCGCTGCTGTTCGGGCTCACCTACCAGCTGACCGGCAGCTACCGGGACGCGATCGTCTCCCTGGTGGGTTTCTTCGTGCTCGGGTTCGTGCTGCTCGCGCGGGTTCCGGTGCGGCGGGCGATCACCGACGCGGGCAATCCGGTCCCCGAAAGGATTTAGCACTGGGCGCGAAAGGGCGGTAGTGTACGCGTTTGGCCTGCCAGGCGTACCGTTACTGCGCGTCAAAAATGCCGAAACGCTGGGTCACATCTGCCAGTAGAGGTGACAAACCGGACGTCGGGGGGTACTGCACTGGTTGACAAGGCTGCGGCTACGACGGCGACGCATGACCCGGAACGGGACTCGGGACGGGAATCTTTACCGCCGCCCGGACGTTGACCGGATGACGACGACAGCGACACCTGTCCTGTGGGCGACAAGCCCGGGAGGCACGATTCATGAGTGAGCGAGCTCTTCGCGGCACGCGCCTCGTGGTGACCAGCTACGAGACGGACCGCGGCATCGACCTGGCCCCGCGCCAGGCCGTGGAGTACGCATGCGAGAAGGGGCACCGCTTCGAGATGCCCTTCTCGGTCGAGGCGGAGATCCCGCCGGAGTGGGAGTGCAAGGTCTGCGGTGCCCAGGCACTCCTGGTGGACGGTGACGGCCCCGAGGAGAAGAAGGCCAAGCCCGCGCGTACGCATTGGGACATGCTGATGGAGCGGCGCACCCGAGAGGAGCTCGAAGAGGTCCTCGAGGAGCGTCTCGCCGTTCTGCGTTCCGGTGCGATGAACATCGCGGTTCACCCTCGGGACAGCCGGAAGTCGGCCTGACGCCGACGGAGGCCCCCCGCACATCGGAACAGGACCGCGGGCGCCGTACCCATGTACGGCGCCCGCGGTCCTGTGTGCGTCCTCCTCCTCGTCCGGGCCCGCCTCCCCGACCTTCGGGCTCCCCGACCTTCGGGCTCCCCGCCCTCACCTCGTCAGCGGCGGGCGCGGCCCCTGCGGGGTGTCCCCCGAGGTGTGTCCCGGCTCGTCCCGGACGACCTCGCCCTGGACGACCTTGCCGTCGGGCCGGTGGATCCGGGCCTGCCGGAAGGCGTCGCCCAGGGACCCCTGCGCGGCCTCACGCAGCTTGCGCTCGAAGGTCCGCTCGGCGTACCGGCTCACGGCCCTCTGGACCGGCGGCACCAGCAGGACCAGCCCCAGCACGTCCGAGACGAACCCCGGGATGATCAGCAGCAGACCGCCCAGCATCATCAGGCCGTTGCCCTCGCTGTTCGGCCGGGACTCGGGAGCCGTCCCGCCCTGCTGCTGCTGAAGGGTCTCGGTGAGGTTCCGGAAGGCCCGTCGGCCGGCCCGCTTGACGACGACCGAGCCGAGGACCAGACCGGCGACCAGGAGCAGGAGGACGACCAGCCCGTTCGACGCCCCGGCGACCATCGTGAGCAGCCAGATCTCCAGAACGAGCCACGCGGCGGCGCCCAACGGCAGGAACGTGCGCAGCCGGGAGCGCCGGGGCCGGGCGGCGGGGTACGGGGTCTGAGCGCCAGTCGTCATACACCCAGTGTGCCCGGGTCCGGCTCAACTCGGGATAAGGGGGTGATCAAGTGCCCTGCGGCTTGGCCTGCTCGGCCTGCTTGTCGTCCTTGCCCCCGGCCTGCTTGTCGTCCTTGCCCCCGTCGCGCCCCAGGACCTTGCCGACCCGCTCCCCCACGCCCCACGCCGTGACCCGCCACAGCGCCTCGACGAGGATGTCGCGGTTCATCTTGGAGTCGCCGAGTTCACGCTCGACGAAGGTGATGGGCACTTCGACGACGTGGTAGCCGGCCTTGACCGCGCGGCGGGCGAGGTCGACCTGGAAGCAGTAGCCCTGGGAGGCGACGTCGTCGAGGCCGAGGCCCTCCAGGGTCTCGCGGCGGAAGGCGCGGAACCCGCCGGTGATGTCGCGCAGCGGCAGGTCGAGCGCCATACGCGAGTAGAGGCTGCCCCCGCGCGAGATGAACTCACGGGACTTCGGCCAGTTCACCACCCGGCCGCCCGGCACCCAGCGCGAACCGAGCACCAGGTCCGCGCCCTTGAGGGCGGTCAGCAGGCGGGGCAGTTCCTCGGGCTGGTGGGAACCGTCGGCGTCCATCTCGACCAGCACGCCGTAGCCGTGCTCCATGCCCCAGCGGAAGCCCGCGAGATAGGCCGCGCCCAGGCCCTCCTTGCCCTTGCGGTGCAGCACCTGGACCCGGTCGTCCTCGGCGGCCAGGTCGTCGGCCAACTTGCCGGTGCCGTCGGGGCTGTTGTCGTCGGCCACGAGAACGTGTGCCTCGGGGACGGCCTTGCGCACCCGGCCGACGATCGCCTTGATGTTCTCCGCCTCGTTGTAGGTCGGGATGATCACCAGAGCCGTGCCGAGCGGGCCGAAGCGCCTCCCCTGGGCTCCTGCCGCGAGGGTCCCGTCGCCGTCGTTCACTGCTGCCCCTTCATGTCCTGTGCACAGGGTCCCACCATAGTGGTCACCGCCTGCGATGACGTGACAGGACGTTCGTATGGTGGTGTCGTTTGCCGAAGATCGGGTAAGGATGGGCCCTCGGTGTGCGCGAGCGGTGCGCGAGGGGGACGGCGTACGCAACGGATGGGGGCCCGGCGCCCTTCGGGCCGGCCCCGGACCCGCCGGCTGCGGATCGGCCGAGGCCGTTGTCTACTGAGCGCCCGGGCCCCACCCGGGTCCCACCTCCCCGACCGACCGGAACGCTCCCCCGACGCGGCGCCGGCGCTGAGCCTGGCTCCCAGGGGCGGTGCCCCGGTGCGGTACACCGTCCCTGACCCAGCGGCGCTGACGCGCGTGGCCGGAAGTTCCCCGGTCGGGTGTCCGACGGTGGACCCGGCCGAACCTACCGGTCGTCCGCAGCCGCCTGTCAACCGTCGTTTGACCTGCGTCATGCGGGTCGCATGCCTGGTCAGCGGGGTGGAGACGCAGGTCGTACGGCGGGGGCGCGGTGCGTGCCGGTCACCGCGCCCCCCGCGCGGATCACTCGCCCGGCCGTACGAAGACCGTGTGCCCGCCGACCACGGTGCGCAGGCAGACGGGCAGGTCACGTCCCGGAGTGAGGTCGGGCAGGCCGGGGGTGCCGGAGCGGGGGTCGGTGGACCAGCGCGCCACCCGGTCGTCGGGGGCCTGGACGACGAGCCGGCCGGTGCGCCAGACCGCGTAGTCGGCGGGCGCCCCGGGCACCAGGACGCCCGCGTCGTCGCGTCCGACGGCCCGCCAGCCGCCGCGCGTGTGCGCGGTGAACGCGGCCCGCACGGAGACGCGGTGCTCCGGTGTGCGGTGGAAGGCGGCGGCCCGGACCGTGCCCCAGGGGTCGAGGGGCGTGACCGGGCTGTCGGAGCCGAAGGCGAGCGGGACACCGGCGCGCAGCAGCGCGGCGAACGGATTCAGGGAGCGGGCCCGCTCCGGGCCCAGCCGCCGGGCGTACATCCCGTCCTCACCGCCCCACAGGGCGTCGAAGGCGGGCTGGACGGAGGCGGTCAGGCCGAGTTCGGCGAAGGCGGCGACGGTCTCGGGGGTGAGCATCTCGGCGTGCTCGACGCGGTGGCGGGCGGCCCGGACACGGGCGAGGCCGAGCTTCTCGGCGGCGGCGCGCATCCCCTTGACGACGGTGCTCACCGCGGCGTCGCCGATGGCGTGGAAGCCCGCCTGGAGGCCGGCCTCGGTGCAGTCCACGACATGGGCGGCGACGGCGGCGGCGTCCAGGTGCGCGGTGCCGGTGTGGTCGGCGTCGGCGTACGGCTCGTGCAGGCAGGCGGTGTGCGAGCCGAGGGCGCCGTCGGCGAACAGGTCCCCCGCGGCGCCGACCGCGCCCAGTTCCCGGGCCTTGGCCGTGTCCCGTTCGGCCCAGTAGCCGACGACGCGCGGGCCGGGCTCCCCGGCGGCGAGCCGCAGCAGACCGGTGAAGTCGTCCTCGGAGGAGATCTCCGGGCCGCCGCACTCGTGGACGGTGCCGATGCCGAGCGAGGCGGCGTGGGCGAGGGCGGCGCGCTGGGCCTCGGTGCGCTGGGCCGGGGTGACGGCGGCCAGGGCGGCGGCGCGGACGGCGTGGTGGGCGTCCCCGGTGAGCGGGCGGTCCTCGCGGACGGCCCCGCCCGGGACGAGGTCGAGCAGCGCGGTGGTGACGACCGCGGAATGGACGTCGATCCGGCTCAGGTAGAGCGGACGGCCGCCGGTGGCCTCGTCGAGTTCGGCACGGGTCGGGGGCCGGCCGCCGGGCCAGCGGGCGGCGTCCCAGCCGTGGCCGAGCAGCACCCGGTCGTCCGGGCGGGCGGCGGCGAACTCCCGCACGCGGACCAGTGCGGCCTCGAGCGAGGCGGCGGTGGACAGGTCGAGGCCGGTGAGGGCGAGGCCCGTGGCCGTGGTGTGGACGTGCGCGTCCGTGAACGCCGGGGTGACCAGTGCCCCGTCGAGGTCGACCACTTCGTCGACCCCGTCCGCGAAGGCGTCGGCGGCGCCCTCGGAGCCGACCCAGGCCACCTGGCCGCGCTCGACGACCATCGCGGTCGCGAAGGGATCGGCGGGGCTGTGGACCTCTCCGCGGCGGAGCAGGACGGTGTGCGGCGGGGCGGTGCGTTCGCTCATGTCCCCAGTCTCGCGCGTCGGGCGGGGCGGGCCGCACGCAGGTCCGGCTCACCGCGGCCGGGCCGGCACGGGGGTCCGCCGCGCGCCGCCGCGTCCGTCTCAGATGCGCGGCGGCCGGGCTTCGTACGGCGTGGACAGCACGACCGTCGTCCGGGTCGAGACGCCCGCCAACGTGCGTACGCGCGCGAGGAGTTCCTCCAGTTCGTGCGGTGTGGACACCCGCACCTTGAGGATGTAGTTCTCGTCGCCCGCGACACTGTGGCAGGCCTCGATCTCGGGGACCCCGGCGAGGCGGTCCGCGATGTCGTCGGGGGCGCTGGGATCGAACGGTTTGACCGAGATGAAGGCGGTCATGGGCAGGCCGACGGCCTCCGGGTCGACGACCGCGGCGTAGCCGCGGATGACGCCACGCTGTTCCAGCCGGCGCACCCGCTGGTGCACGGCCGACGTGGACAGGCCCGTGGCCTTGCCCAGGTCTGTGTAGCTCATCCGCCCGTCCTTGACGAGCAGCTGCACGATCTGTCGGTCCAGCTCCTCCATGACGCAAGAACCTACAGGGCCCTTGATCTCCGCGGATACCCGAACAGCCCGGGTCACACCCGGTTCGTGATGTGCCGGCGGCCCGCCGCGAGCGACCGGAGGGGACAAAGCCGCCGCATGGGGCACCCGCGAGCGGCGTGTGACGAACGCCACACCCTTCGTCCGGTCTCCGTGATGTTCTCGTGATTACCCCCCGGGGCCAACGGGAAGTGCTTGCTGTGGTCGAGGCCGCAGCGCCTTTCACGGCCCAGCCCGAGGGGGAGAAAACCCATGCAGAGTCTCAAGCGCCTTGGTCGTACCACGTCCAAGCGACAGCAGCCGGTCGTCGAGCTCGCTCCGGAGTGCGTCGAACCCGACGCCCTCGACGACGAGTTCGACGCGTACGACACCTTCGAGATGTACCGGGTCGTGTGCCCGGACTGCGCGCAGCCCATCGCCCTGCTGGCGGACGAGGAGGTCCTGCCGGAGCACGCGCTGTGCGCGTCGCCGTGGAACCCGTTCGGACTCACCGTCTGCGCCGGCACCGGTCGCCGTGCCTCCGAGGCGCGGCCGGCGGACGAGTCCTTCGCGCTCCAGGAGCAGGACACCGCCCTGCTGTTGACGCTGCCTCAGGGGCTCGACTGGCGCACCCAGCCCTTCTCCCACGTCGGCGGCCCGGGCTCGCGTCCGATCAGGGTGCCGTCGATGCGGCGCCACGCCGCCTGAGCGCACGCCGCAGTGGGGGCGGCGCGGCCCCACCGCCCCCGTCCACCGCCTGGACGTGACGCGCCCGGCGGCGGGACGCGTCGAAGGACTCCCGGTCCACGGGCGCCGCCGGTCCGCCGTACGGGGCGGCCGCGCACGCGCACCCCGTTCCGGCGGTCGGTGACCCGCCCGGCCGCTCCCGCGTCGCCCGGGTGTGACGGCTCCCGCGCACTCGGCGACCGGACGTCGACCGGCGACCGGACGTCGGCGCCGTGTCCTCGTGCCACCGCCCACGGGGGCGGCCGCGCCGGCCCGGGTGCCGGCTCCTCCCGTCCACCGCGATCCGCTGCGGACCCGGGTGGACCGGGGCCGCACTCCGCCCGGGAGGCACATCCCGGAGCGGACACGGCTCGCGGCGCCCGGCGGGGGCCCGGACGGTTCAGCGCGACTCCGGCCCCGCGAGGTGGCGGGCGATGACCATGCGCTGGATCTGGTTCGTCCCCTCGACGATCTGCAGGACCTTGGCCTCGCGCAGGTAGCGCTCGGCCGGGAAGTCCGCGGTGTAGCCGTAGCCGCCGAGGATCTGGACGGCGTCGGTGGTGACCCGCATCGCCGTGTCGGTGCAGTGCAGCTTGGCCATGGCCGCCTGCTTGGCGAACGGCCGTCCCGCGTCGCGCAGCCGGGCCGCCGCGAGGCACAGCGCCCGCCCCGCCTCGATCTGCGTGGCCATGTCGGCGAGCATGAAGCGCAGCCCCTGGAAGTCGGCGATCGGCCTGCCGAACTGCCGCCGCTCGGCCGCGTACCGGAGCGCCTCGTCGAGTGCCGCCTGGGCCAGGCCGACCGCGCAGGCCGCGATGCCGAGCCGGCCGCCGTCCAGTGCCGACAGGGCGATCGCGAAGCCCTGGCCCTCCTCCCCGAGGCGCCGGCTGTCGGGGACCCGCACGCCGTCGAAGTGGACCTGGGCGGTGGGGGAGCCCTTCATGCCCATCTTCTTCTCCGGCGCGGCGGCGCTCAGCCCCTCGGCGTCGCCGGGCACCAGGAAGGCGGTGATCCCCCGCGGGCCCTCCTCACCGGTGCGGGCCATGACGGTGTAGAAGTCGGCGATGCCGCCGTGCGTGATCCACGCCTTGGTGCCGGTGATCACCCAGTGGTCGCCGTCGCGCACCGCCCTGGTGCGCAGGGAGGCCGCGTCCGAGCCGGAGGCGGGCTCGGAGAGGCAGTAGGCGCCGAGCAGACCGCCGCCGAGCATCGCCGGCAGGTGCTCGGCCTGCTGCTCCTTGGTTCCGTAGGCGGCGAGCGCGTAGGAGGCCAGGGTGTGCACGCTGACGCCGAGGCCGACCGTCAGACGGGCCATGGCGAGCTCTTCCAGCACCTGGAGGTAGACCTCGTACGGCTGGTCGCCGCCGCCGTACTCGGCGTCGTAGGGCAGGCCGAGCAGGCCGGACTCGGAGAGCAGGGTGAACAGCTCGCGGGGGAAGCGTCCGGCGTCCTCCTCCTCGGCCGCCCCGGGAGCGACCTCGCGCTGCGCGATGTCGCGGACGAGCGAGATCAGGTCCCGGGCCTCGTCCGTGGGCAGTTGTCGGTCCACCGGCTGCGGGGCGCGGTCGGGCATGGCGACGCTCTCCTCCCTGTTCGGGCACATCGGCGGACGTGCGCCTTGGGTGGGGCGGCTCCGCCGGGATATCGGTGCCTGGCCGATGCTCGCATTCCCGGGTCTCGGAAGCTGCTGACCAGCGGCTGTGCGCTGTGAGTATGCCCGATCGGCGCCATCGAGTCACCAGTTAACGACCGCTTACTTCAAGAAACCTCCGCGCCCCTCCGAACCGGTCCGCGCCCCCGACCGCGCGGGCCCGGCTCCCCCTGCCGGGGTGACCGGGCGCGGACGCCGAGGGGCT
>NZ_MSGP01000371.1 GCF_002078235.1 Streptomyces viridosporus | reverse complement strand
CGCCCGTCCGACGGCGGCCCGCTCCCGCGCCGCGCGCAGGGCCTCGCGGGCCTCGTCGGACGGGCGGGGCGTCATGCCGGCCTCCGCAGGGACACCAGGTCGGACAGGTCGCGGTCGGACAGTTCCGTGAGGGCCGCCTCGCCGGAGCCGAGGATCGCGTCGGCGAGGGCGCGCTTGGACTGGAGCATCTCGGCGATGCGGTCCTCGACGGTGCCCTCGGTGATGAGGCGGTGGACCTGGACGGGCTGGGTCTGGCCGATGCGGTAGGCGCGGTCGGTGGCCTGCTCCTCGACCGCCGGGTTCCACCAGCGGTCGAAGTGGACGACGTGGCCCGCGCGGGTGAGGTTCAGGCCGGTGCCGGCGGCCTTGAGCGACAGCACCAGGACGGGGGTCGCCCCGCTCTGGAAGCGGTCCACCATGCGCTCCCGCTCCGGCACCGGCGTACCGCCGTGGAGGAGGTCGACCGGGACCGCGCGCTCGGCGAGGTGCGCGGTGATCAGCCGGGCCATCCCGACGTACTGCGTGAACACCAGGGCCGAGCCGTCCTCGGCGAGCAGGGTGTCCAGCAACTCGTCCAGCAGGGCGAGTTTGCCCGAGCGGGCGGCGAGCCGGCCGCCCCCGCCCCGTGTGTGCTCCTCCTTCAGGTACAGCGCCGGGTGGTCGCAGATCTGCTTGAGCGAGCTCAGCAGTTTCAGCACCAGGCCGCGGCGGCCCATGCCCTGTGCGCTCTCGATGGCGAGCAGGGACTCGCGGACCACCGCCTCGTAGAGCGCGGCCTGTTCGCGGGTGAGCGGCACGGGGTGGTCCGTCTCGGTCTTGGGCGGCAGTTCGGGGACGATGCCCGGGTCGGACTTCCTGCGCCGCAGCAGGAAGGGGCGCACCAGGCGGGCGAGGCGCTCGGCCGCCTCCTCGTCCTCGCCGGTCTCCACCGCGCGCGCGTGCCGGGCGCGGAAGGACTTCAGGGGGCCGAGGAGTCCCGGGGTCGTCCAGTCGAGCAGGGCCCACAGCTCGGAGAGGTTGTTCTCGACGGGGGTCCCGGTCAGCGCCACCCGCGCCGGGGTCTTGATCGTGCGCAGCGCCTTCGCCGTGGCCGAGTGGGGGTTCTTGACGTGCTGGGCCTCGTCGGCGACGACCATGCCCCACGTCCGCGCGGCCAGGGCCGGCGCGGCGGAGCGCATGGTGCCGTAGGTGGTGAGGACGAAGCCGCCGTCCAGGTCGTCCAGGGTGCGGTCGGGGCCGTGGAAGCGGCGGACGGGGACGCCGGGTGCGAACCGGGCGATCTCCCGCTGCCAGTTGCCGAGCAGCGAGGCCGGGCAGACCACCAGGGTCGGTTCGGTGCGGGCCCGCTTCAGGTGCAGGGCGATGAGGGTGATCGTCTTGCCCAGTCCCATGTCGTCGGCGAGGCAGCCGCCGAGGCCGAGGGAGGTCATGAGGTCGAGCCAGGCCAGGCCCCGCAACTGGTACTCGCGCAGGGTGGCGGCCAGGCCGGGCGGCGGCTCGGCGGGCCGCACGCCGGCGGTCAGGCGGTCGCGGAGGGCGGCCAGGGCACCGGCCGGCACCGCCTCGACCGTCTCGCCGTCGACCTCCGCACGGCCGGTGAGGGCGACGGACAGCGCGTCGACCGGGTCGAGCAGCCCCAGGTCCCGTCTGCGGGCCTTGCGGACGAGGGCGGGGTCGACCAGCACCCACTGGTCGCGCAGCCGGACGACCGGGCGGTGGGCCTCGGCCAGGGCGTCCATCTCGGCCTCGGTGAGCGGGTCGCCGCCGAGCGCGAGCTGCCAGCCGAACCGCAGCAGGTCCTCGCTCTCGAAGAAGCCGGTGCCGTCGGTCGCCGAGCCGGGGGCCGGGCGGATGACCGCCGTGGCGGTCAGGTCCTGGGCGAGGTCCCGGGGCCAGTGCACCGCGACCCCGGCCGCGGCGAGCCGGCCGGCCGCCGCGCCGAGCAGGTCGTTCAGCTCGTCCTCGGACAGCGCCAGCACGTCGGGCACGTCCTGGTCGCCGAGCCGGTCCAGCGGCGGCCAGACGCGGGCCGCGCGGCGGACCGCGAGGGCGGCGTCCACCCGCGCGCGCGGGCCGAAGGCGCCGTCCGCCCCGCCCGCCCACAGGTCGGCCGCGTCGACCACCAGCGTGGGGTCGGCGAGGCTGTGCACCTGGACGACCGCCGCGCCCGCGGCGCGCGTGCCGTCGCCGCCCGCGGGGGCGCCGTCGAAGAGGTCGTACGCGGACAGGTCGAGACGGAGCGAGATCCGCACGCCCGCGTCCATGCCGGCGGCGACCTCCGCGGCCCAGTCGTGGGCGCCGGGCAGCCGCTGGGCCCGCCGGGCGGCGAACGGCGCTCCGGAGGCGTACGGCGCGGCCGGGGTGCGGGGCAGGGTGTCGGCGACCGCGTCCAGGAAGGCGCGCACCAGCGCCTCCGGCTGCGGCAGCCGCAGGGGGCCGGGGCCGGGCAGCGGGACGGCGTGGCCCTCGTACGGGAGGGCGGCGGCCACGGCGCGCAGGTGGGCCACGTCGTCCGGGTCGAGCGGGCCGGCGCGCCAGGCGTCGTGGCCGGTGGCGGTCAGGCCGGGCAGCAGCCGACCGCGCGCCGTGAGCCGCAGCGCGTGCAGGGCGGCGGCGCCCCAGCAGGCGGTGGCCGGGTGGGCCGCGGGGTCGTGGCGGGCGCGGACCAGCAGCGGCAGCGCCTCGTCGAGGGGGAGCGAGAGGGCCGGGGTCGCCCGCCGGCGGACCCCGGTGCCGTGCGGGCGGACCACGGTGAGGTCGGTGCGCCGTGCGGGTGCGGCCCCGTCGGGTGCGTCGTCGGGCGGTCCGGGGTGCTCCTGCCCGGGGACCTCGACGGGGCCGCCCTCGGGGTCGTAGAGGGCGATGCGTCCGTCGCGCGGGAGGGGTGCGGGCAGGAAGACGGCGGCGAGCCGGACGGGGACGTCCGTGCCGCCCGTGCCGCCGGACCCGGTCGTGGTCCGTCCGGCCGTCACGGTCCGTCCGTCCATGTGTCCCGCCATGTGTCTCGTCACCTCCCGCCCGCGTGCCGGACCGGTCCGTCCCCGACTCTACGGGCGGGGTCCGACAATCGGTTCCGGCGGCCCGTCCGGCGCACACCGGCCCCGGGGCGGCGCGGGGTCAGGGCACGGTGCGGGAGACGACGTACACCCAGGGATAGCCCGGCTTGTCGTGGTTGACGACGATGTCGTGGGTGGGTGCCGGGTCCTTCTGCTCGTGGGCGAGGCCCGACCAGGTGCCGGGGCCGTCGAAGGTCCAGCCGGTGACGTTGCGGTCGCGCTCCCCGATGGTGATGTCACCCTGCTTCAGGTCGTCCGGGTGCAGGCCCATGCTGGTGAGGAAGGCGCTCAGACCCGCGTCGGTGGTCTCGAACTCGACGTAGAGGCGGCTGGTCTTCCAGTTGTTGGTCTCGTAGTACGCCACCCACCAGGCGGGGTGCGGGACGGGCACCTGGTAGAGGCGGCGCTGCAGCTTCGACGGCCAGCCCTCGGTCAGTCCGGTCGCGGAGTACTTCGCCTCCTTGTCCTTGCCGCTGGCCCGGCTCTGGTTCGCGGAGATCACCAGGTACCCGGCCGGGACGCCGATGAGCAGCACGATGATCAGCAGGGTGAGCGCCCTGCGGCGGATCGCGTGCCGGCGGCCCTCGGCCGGGGCCGCCGTCCGTTGGGGGAACTCGCCCGTCACAGCGACTCCTGGACGGCGCGGCGGGCCTGTGCGTAGTACCGCTCGTAGCGCTCGTAGCGCTCGACCCGGCGGCGCTTGGCCCGGCGGAAGCGGCGGGCGACCAGGCGGGCGAGGTCGGCGGCGCCGACCATGCCGGCCTCGGGGCCGAGCTGGGCGCGGACGATGTGGGCCTCGGGGCGGTAGCCGCGGCCGGTGAGGTGGCGCTTGAAGGCGTCCCGCGCGGGGCCGATCAGCAGGTCGTCGGCGGCCGATACCCCGCCGCCGATGACGAAGCAGGACGGGTCGAGGGCGGCGGCGAGGTTGGCGATGCCGACGCCGAGCCACTGCCCGATGTCCTGGAGCAGTTCGATGCACATGGCGTCGCCGTCCCGGGCCAGCTCGGTGATCATCGGGCCGCTGATGTCGGCGATGTTCCCTTTGACGTGCTCGATGATCCCGAAGGCGACCGGTGAGTCGGCGGCGGCCAGTTCGCGCGCCTCGCGGACCAGGGCGTTGCCGGAGCTGTACTGCTCCCAGCAGCCGCGGTTGCCGCAGGGGCAGCGGTGGCCGCCGGGGACGACCTGCATGTGCCCGAACTCCCCGGCGACGCCGTACTTTCCGCGCTTGACCTGCCCGTCCTCCAGGATCGCGCCGCCGATGCCGGTGCCCAGGGTGATCATGACGAGGTGGTCCTCGCCGCGCCCGGCACCGAAGCGCCACTCGGCCCAGGCGGCGGTGTTGGCGTCGTTGTCGACCAGCACGGGCACGGACAGCCGCCCGGAGAGGCGGTCGCGCAGCGGCTCGTTGCGCCAGGACAGGTGGGGGGCGAACAGCACGCGGTTGCGGTCGGCGTCGACCCAGCCGGCCGCGCCGATGCCGACGGCGTGCACGTCGTGCCGGTCGGACAGGTCCAGCACCAGTTCGACGATGGTGTCCTCGACGACCTTCGGGCTCTTGGACTTGTCCGGGGTCTCCGCGCGGAGCTTCTCCAGGATGTTGCCGTCGGCGTCCACCACTCCCGCCATGACCTTCGTGCCGCCGATGTCGATGCCCACCGTCGGGACACGGGGTGCCGTCAGGTGGGAGCGGCGCTCCCGCGTGCCGACGGTTCTGAGGACCGGGGCCCGGCGGGAGCCGATGGGGGCGGTGAAGTCGCGGTAGGTGCTCATCGAGCCCGATTCTGCCGCACCGCCCCGCCCGGCACCGAACGGGACGGCCGGGAAAGGGCGCGCCCCACCACCGGTCGCCGGCGGCCCGTGGCCGTTCGCGCCCGCACCGCGAAGCCGCGCACCGGCACGGTCCCGCGCCCCCGGGTGTGCCGTACGGCAC
>NZ_MSGP01000370.1 GCF_002078235.1 Streptomyces viridosporus | reverse complement strand
ACCGCAGCGCGCCGGCGCGCTCGCGGCGCTGACGCCGGCCCTCGGCGGCGGCCCCTTCAACACGGCCGTGGCGCTCGGGCGCCTCGGCTCCCCCGCCGCCTTCTGCTCCCGGGTGTCCCGCGACGCCTTCGGCGAGGCGCTGCTGGACCGGCTGCGGGAGACCGGGGTGGACGTGTCGTCGGTGCAGCGCGGGGACGAGCCGACGACGCTCGCCGTCGCCACGGTCGGCGCGGACGGCTCGGCGGCGTACACCTTCTACGTGGAGGGGACCGCGGACCGGCTGTTCACGGCGCCCCGGGCGTTGCCGGCCGGCACCCGTGCGGTGTCCTTCGGGACCTGTTCGCTCGTCCTCGAACCGGGCGCGAGCGCCTACGAGGAACTGCTGCGCACCGCGTCCGCCCGGGGTGTGTTCACCGCGCTGGACCCCAACGTCCGTCCGGGACTCATCCCCGACCCCGACGCCTACCGGGCCCGGTTCGAGAGCTGGCTGCCGTCGGTGTCGCTGCTGAAGCTGTCCGCGGAGGACGCCGAGTGGCTCGGCGGGTCCCCCCGGACATGGTCGGCCGCCGGTCCGGCGGCGGTCGTGGTCACCCGGGGCGGCGACGGGCTGACCGTGTTCACCCGCGGGGGCGGCGAGTACTCCGTACCGGGCGAGCGGGTCGAGGTGGTGGACACCATCGGCGCCGGTGACACGGTGAACGCGGCCCTGCTGCACGGCCTCGCGGCCCGGGACGCGCTCAGTGACACGGGCGTGGCCGCTCTGGACGCCGACGACTGGGCGGGGCTGCTCGGCTTCGCGGCGCGCGCGGCGGCGGTCACCTGCTCACGCGCGGGCGCGGAGCCCCCGTACGCCCACGAGCTGGCCGGCTGAACCGCCGCGGCGGGACCGGCCGGCCCCGTGCCCGCCGTGGGAGCCGTACCGCACGTCGTGTCCCCACGGGCAGTCCCGTGGGGACACGACGGCGTGCGGGAGTCCGGCCGGGTCAGTCCTCGGCCGTCCGCGTCGTCTTCTTCTTCGCGGCGGCCGTCGCCCTGCCGCTCCCGGCCGTCTTCCCGGTGGCGGTGCCGTCGACCGCCTTGGTGGCGGTCCTCCGGGTGGTGGACCGGGCGGCGACCGTCTTCTTCGCCGCCTTGCGCGGGGCCGGCACCTGGGTGGCGTCGCTGATCCGCTCCGGGCCCAGGATCTCCCGCAGGAACTTGCCGGTGTGGCTGGTCGAAACGCTCGCGACCTGTTCGGGCGTGCCCTCCGCGACGACCAGGCCGCCGCCGGAACCGCCTTCGGGTCCCATGTCGACGACCCAGTCGGCGGTCTTGATCACGTCGAGGTTGTGCTCGATGACGATGACCGTGTTGCCCTTGTCGACCAGGCCCGACAGGACCTTCAGCAGCTTGCTGATGTCCTCGAAGTGCAGTCCGGTGGTCGGCTCGTCCAGGACGTAGACCGTGCGGCCGGTGGAGCGCTTCTGCAGCTCGCTGGCGAGCTTCACGCGCTGCGCCTCACCGCCGGACAGGGTGGTCGCGGACTGGCCGAGCCGGACGTAGCCGAGCCCGACGTCGTTGAGCGTCCTCAGGTGACGGGAGATCGCCGGGACGGCCTCGAAGAAGTGCAGGGCCTCCTCGATCGGCATGTTCAGCACGTCGGCGATGGACTTGCCCTTGTAGTGGACCTCCAGGGTCTCCCGGTTGTAGCGGGCGCCGTGGCAGACCTCGCACGGGACGTACACGTCCGGGAGGAAGTTCATCTCGATCTTGATGGTGCCGTCGCCCGAGCAGTTCTCGCAGCGTCCGCCCTTGACGTTGAAGGAGAAGCGGCCGGGCATGTACCCGCGGACCTTCGCCTCGGTGGTCTCGGCGAACAGCTTGCGGACGTGGTCGAAGACACCGGTGTACGTGGCCGGGTTGGAGCGCGGGGTGCGGCCGATGGGCGACTGGTCGACGTGGACGACCTTGTCGACGAGGTCGTCGCCGTCCACGCGCGTGTGCCGGCCGGGGACGCTGCGGGCACCGTTCAGCTCGCGGGCCAGGTGGGTGTACAGGATGTCGTTGACCAGCGTGGACTTGCCGGAGCCGGAGACGCCGGTGACCGCGGTGAACACGCCCAGCGGGAAGGACACGTCGATGTCCTGGAGGTTGTTCTCGCGGGCGCCGTGCACCGTGAGCCGGCGCGACGGGTCGTGCGGGCGGCGGTCGTCGGGCAGCGGGATGGACTTCCTGCCGGACAGGTACTGGCCGGTCTGCGACTCGGTGTTGGCGAGCAGTTCCTTGTAGGAGCCGCTGTGCACGACCTTGCCGCCGTGCTCGCCGGCGCCGGGGCCGATGTCGACGACCCAGTCGGCGGTCTTGATGGTGTCCTCGTCGTGCTCGACGACGATGAGCGTGTTGCCCATGTCGCGCAGCCGGACCAGGGTCTCGATCAGCCGGTGGTTGTCCCGCTGGTGCAGGCCGATGGACGGCTCGTCGAGGACGTAGAGCACGCCGACGAGTCCGGAGCCGATCTGGGTGGCCAGGCGGATGCGCTGGGCCTCGCCGCCGGAGAGCGTGCCCGCCGCGCGGTTGAGCGAGAGGTAGTCCAGGCCGACGTCGACCAGGAAGCGCAGCCGCTCGTTGACCTCCTTGAGCACGCGCTCGGCGATCTTCTTGTCGCGGGCGGTGAGCTTGAGCTCGCCCAGGAAGTCCGCGCAGTCGCTGATGGACATCGCGGAGACCTCGGCGATGGACCTGCCCATGACCGTGACGGCGAGGACGACCGGCTTGAGGCGGGTGCCCTCGCAGGCGGGGCAGGGCACCTCGCGCATGTACCCCTCGAAGCGCTCGCGGCTGGCGTCGCTCTCGGCCTCGCTGTGCCGGCGCTTGACGAAGGGGACGGCGCCCTCGAAGGCCGTGGTGTACCGGCGCTCGCGGCCGTAGCGGTTGCGGTAGCGGACCTCGACCTGGGTCTTGTGGCCGTACAGCAGCGCCTTCCTGGCGCGCTGCGGCAGGCCCCCGAAGGGGATGTCCGTGCGGAAGCCCAGCGCGTCCGCGAGGGCACCGATCAGGCGGTCGAAGTAGTCCTTGGTGTGGCCGTGCGACCAGGGGTGGATGGCGCCCTCGTCGAGGCTCTTGTCCGGGTCGGGGACGATCAGCTCGGGATCGACCTCCATCCGCGTGCCGATGCCGGTGCACTCGGGGCAGGCGCCGAAGGGCGAGTTGAAGGAGAAGGAGCGGGGCTCCAGCTCCTCGAAGGACAGGTCGTCGTACGGGCAGTACAGGTGCTCGGAGTACATGCGCTCGCGCTCGGGGTCGTCCTCGGGGAGGTCGACGAAGTCGAGCACGACCATGCCGCCGGACAGACCGAGGGCGGTCTCCACGGAGTCGGTGAGGCGGCGCTTGGCGCCGTCCTTCACCGTGAGGCGGTCGACGACCACCTCGATGGTGTGCTTCTCCTGCTTCTTCAGCGTGGGCGGGTTGGAGAGCTGGACGGTCTCGCCGTCCACCCGTGCGCGGGAGTAGCCCTTGGTCTGGAGGTCGGCGAAGAGGTCGACGAACTCCCCCTTGCGCTCGCGCACCAGCGGGGAGAGCACCTGGAAGCGGCTGCCCTCCGGCAGCTCCAGGACCCTGTCGACGATGGCCTGCGGCGACTGGCGGGAGATCGGCCGGCCGCACTCGGGGCAGTGCGGCTTGCCGATGCGCGCGAAGAGCAGACGCAGGTAGTCGTAGACCTCGGTGATGGTGCCGACCGTGGAGCGCGGGTTGCGCGAGGTCGACTTCTGGTCGATGGAGACCGCCGGGGACAGGCCCTCGATGAAGTCGACGTCCGGCTTGTCCATCTGGCCGAGGAACTGCCGGGCGTACGAGGAGAGGGACTCCACGTAGCGCCGCTGCCCCTCGGCGAAGATCGTGTCGAACGCGAGCGAGGACTTGCCCGACCCCGACAGGCCCGTGAAGACGATGAGCGAGTCGCGCGGGAGGTCGAGCGAGACGTTCTTGAGGTTGTGCTCGCGCGCTCCACGGACGATGAGACGGTCGGCCACGCCGGTCCGCACCTTTCTTGAGAGAAGTGACAGGGGCGGGGCCCCCGTGCTTTTTCAGACTAGGGGGAGCCACTGACAACGCCGGTCGGGTTCACAGATTGAGAACACATCCCGGCCTTCCAGCATGCCCGACGCCACCCACGACCCTATAGCACGTGCATTCGATTTACGGCGCTGCTTCGCCCCCTTCACCCGAAGGTGTGGCGCGGCTAGGGTCGGCGCCATGAACGATCACGCTCATGACCTGGCGTCTGTGCAGGCCGCGACCGAGCGGCTGCTCACCGCGGTCGACGCACTGGACAACGCGGCTGTGACCCAGTCGTCACGGCTGCCCGGCTGGACCCGCGGTCACGTGCTGGCCCACCTGGCCCGCAACGCGGACGCCCTGGTGAACGTCCTCGAGGGGCGCCCCATGTACGTCTCCGGCGAGGCCCGGGAGGCCGACATCGAGCAGGGTGCCCCGCGTCCCCTCGACGCGCACCTCGCCGATGTGCGGGAGAGCGCGGAGCGCTTCCGGGCGGTGTGTGCCGCACCCGCGGACTGGTCGCGCACGGTGGAACTGCGCAACGGGGTCACGGACCGGGCGGCCGGGGTGCTGTTCCGGCGCTGGGCCGAGGTGGAGCTGCACCACGTGGACCTCGGCATCGGCCGTGAACTGGAGGACCTGCCGGAGGAGTTCACGGAACGGGAGATCGACTTCCTGGCGCAGCGGTTCACCGGGCACCGGGACGTGCCCGCGACGGCCCTGACCGCCGACGACGGCCGTTCCTGGAGCACCGGGGGCGGGGCCGGGGGCGGCCCGGTCGTGGTCGAGGGCGCGGCCGCCGACCTGCTCGGCTGGCTCGCCGGGCGCCGTGACGGCTCCGGGCTGAGGGTGAAGGGCGGCGCGCTTCCGGCGCTCCCGCCGCTGTAACGGGGACGGCGACGCTCCCCCGCCGCACCGGGGACGACCGCGCGGGGTTGCCGCTATAGGCTGACGGCCATGACGTACAGCGGTCGGGTGACGGTCGGCGGTCCGGCCGACGTGCACGAACTCAAGGACCTGATGATCACCAAGGTCGCGGTCGGTCCCATGAACAACAACGCCTATCTGCTGCGGTGCCGGGCCACCGACGAGCAGTTGCTGATCGACGCGGCCGCCGACGCCCACACCCTGCTGGGCACGGTCGGTGACGACGGCCTCGCGTCCGTCGTCACCACCCACCGGCACGGCGACCACTGGCAGGCGCTGGCCGAGGTGGTGGCCGCCACCGGCGCCCGCACCCACGCCGGCCGGTACGACGCCGAGGGCATCCCGGTGCCGACCGACGTCCTGGTGGACGACGGCGACACCCTCCGCGTGGGGCGGGTGGAACTCACCGCCCGCCACCTGGTCGGCCACACGCCCGGATCGATCGCCCTGGTCTACGACGATCCGCACGGGCATCCGCACGTGTTCACCGGGGACTGCCTGTTCCCGGGCGGTGTGGGCAACACCCGCAAGGACCCGGAGGCGTTCGCCAGCCTGATCCGCGACGTCGAGACCAAGATCTTCGACGTGCTCCCCGACGAGACCTGGGTCTACCCCGGCCACGGCAACGACACCACGCTGGGCGCGGAGCGCCCGCACCTGCCGGAGTGGCACGCGCGCGGGTGGTGAGCGGGTGGGCTCACGCCCCGGCCGCTCCCGCGCCGGCCAGGGCCGCGATCCGCTCCACCGCGAACACGTACCCCTGCACCCCGCATCCCGCGATGACGCCGTCGGCGCGCAGGGAGACGTAGGAGTGGTGCCGGAAGGACTCGCGCCGGTGGATGTTGGAGATGTGGACCTCCACCACGGGCAGGCCGTCACAGGCGTTGAGGGCGTCCAGGATCGCGACGGAGGTGTGCGAGTACGCGCCGGGGTTGATGACGATCCCGCAGTGGTTCAGCCGCGCCTCGTGGATCCAGTCCACCAGCCGGCCCTCGTGATTGGACTGCCGCAGGTCCACCGTGCCGTTGTGGGCGGCCGCCGCCTTGGCGCACATCGCCTCCACGTCGGCGAGCGTGTCGGAGCCGTAGATCTCCGGCTGGCGCTGTCCGAGCAGGTTCAGGTTGGGGCCGTTGAGGATCATGATCGGGGCGGTGGCCAGATTGCGGGGCACGGTTCCTCCGGTCCGTTCGGGGGTGGGGGCGGTCCCCGCCGGGACCGCTGCTGGACCCCGGTCTATCACGGTGCGCCGGACGGCTGCCCGGCCCCGGCCTCGCACCCTGCGGAACATGCGTGGGCCTCGGGCCCACCGATCCGCGGCCGGTGATCTTGCGGCGGCCCGGTCCGGGTGGACGGCCCCGCCCGGCACATCACCGTCACCAGCCGGAGCGTCACGTACGGAAACCGCCCGGTCCCCGGGCGAGCCGCCGTGTGCGGTTCGTCCGGGGACCGGCGGGGCGCCTTCCGCGCTACGGGTTGATCGCCAGCTCCAGATAGGCCGCGAGCAGCACCAGGTGCACCCCGCCCTGGAGCGGTGTGGCCCGTCCGGGGACCACGGTCAGCGCGCTCACCAGCACGGTCAGGAGGAGCAGCACCATGTGGGTGCTGCCCAGGCCGAGGATGAGCGGGCCGGTGAGCCAGAGGGAGGCCAGCGCCACCGCGGGAATGGTCAGACCAATGCTCGCCATCGCCGAGCCGAGCGCGAGGTTCATGCTGATCTGGACCTGGTCGCGCCGCGCGGCGCGCACCGCGGCGATGGTCTCGGGGAGGAGCACCAGCAGGGCGATGATCACACCGACGATGGCGTGGGGCAGACCGGCCGTGTCCACCGCGGACTCGATGGCGGGCGAGACTCCTTTGGCGAGGCCGACCACACCGATCAGAGCCAGGCCCAGCAGCCCCAGGCTGATCAGCGCGGTGCGCGCGGACGGCGCTTCGGCGTGCTCCTCGACGGGCCCCTCGGAGGTGTCCTCCTTCTCCTGCCGGGGGACGGGCAGGAAGTAGTCGCGGTGCCGCACGGTCTGGGTCGCCACGAACAAGCCGTAGAGGACCAGGGAGATCACCGCCGCGAACGTGAGCTGCACGGAGGAGAACTCCGGGCCCGGCTTGCTCGTGGTGAACGTCGGCAGCACGAGGCTGAGGGTCGCCAGCGTCGCGACCGTGGCGAGGGCCGAACCGCTCCCCTCCGAGTTGAAGACGGCGGTGCCGTGGCGCAGCGAGCCGACCAGGAGGCTCAGTCCGAGGATGCCGTTGCAGGTGATCATCACGGCCGCGAACACGGTGTCCCTGGCGAGCGTCGCGCTCTTGTCCCCGCCGTCCATCATGAGGGTCACGATCAGCGCCACCTCGATGACGGTGACGGCGACCGCGAGGACCAGGGAGCCGAAGGGTTCACCGACCCGGTGGGCGACCACTTCCGCGTGGTGCACGGCCGCCAGCACGGCCCCCGCGAGGACCAGGGTGGCCACCGCGACGATCCCTCCGGGCAGCTCGCGTCCCCAGGTGAAGACCAGCAGGATCACCGCGAGCGGCGGCACCAGGGTCGTCCACTGGGTCGCGAATGGCCTCATCCGAGCGATCACGGAGCGACCGCCCCGGCCTCCAGCGGGCGGCGCACCGTGCCGGAGACTCCTTTGGACCACCGGTGGACCGGGGCGGGTGTCATGGCTGTCACCACCGCACGGGGTATCCGTGCGCTCCGCCGTCCTGATCGCCTCGGGGTCATCATGGTCACGTATGGCCTCCTCGTACGAGTTTGTCGCGATGGGCGCCGACCGTTCGGCGCGGATGTAGGCATGTTTCGGTGGCGTGTTCGTGCAACGACACGCCACCGAAACATGCGGACAGCGGGAATGAGGGACTGCTATGCGCTCTCTCCGTTCCCGGTATGGGCGGTTGTTCCGTCCCGGTATGGGCGGTTGTTCCGTGCGGAGGACGGATCAGGCGTCGACCTCGTCCTTCACGGTGCCGTCTCCCCGGCCTTCCCGCTCCTCTGCGGCTTCGGCCTCCGCCAGCTTGCGGGAGGCCCGCAGGCTGGTGATCGTGGTGACGACCAGGACCCCGCAGATCACGCCCAGCGAGACCGGAATGCTGATCTCGGGAACGTGTACCCCCGACTCGTGCAGGGCGTGCAGCACCAGCTTCACGCCGATGAAGCCGAGGATGATCGACAGACCGTAGGAGAGGTGGACCAGCTTCTTCAGGAGGCCGCCGATGAGGAAGTACAGCTGCCTCAGGCCCATCAGGGCGAACGCGTTCGCGGTGAACACGATGTACGGGTCCTGGGTCAGGCCGAAGATCGCGGGGATCGAGTCGAGCGCGAACAGGACGTCGGTGGTACCGATGGCGAGCATCACGACCAGCATCGGGGTCATGACCCGCTTGCCGTTCTGCTCGATCCACAGTTTGGTGCCGTGGTACCGGTCGGCCACGCCGAAGCGGCGCTCGGCGGCCTTGAGGAGCTTGTTCTCCTCGAACTCCTCTTCCTCCTCGTCGGCCCGGGCCTCCTGGATGAGCTTCCAGGCGGTCCAGATCAGGAAGGCCCCGAAGATGTAGAACACCCACGAGAAGCTGGCGATGATCGCGGCGCCCGCGGCGATGAAGACGGCGCGCAGCACCAGGGCGATGAGGACACCGACCAGCAGGACCCGCTGCTGGTACTGCGACGGCACCGCGAACTTCGCCATGATCAGGACGAAGACGAAGAGGTTGTCGACGCTCAGCGACTTCTCGGTGATGAAGCCGGCGAAGAACTCACCGGCGGGTTGGCCGCCGCCGAAGACCAGCAGACCGAGCCCGAAGAGCACGGCCAGGGCGATCCAGACGATCGTCCAGATACCGGCTTCCTTGACGGACACGTCATGCGGTTTGCGGCCGATGAAGAAGTCGACCGAGATCAGGGCGGCGAGGCCCACGATCGTCAGGACCCACAGGGTCATGGAAACATCCACTGCGCCTCCGGCAGATACGTCACACGGCAAAAGTCAGCGTCGTCGCTGCCGGAGGTCTCTTCCACCCGGACCCGGGCGCTGGACAGCGCCGGACAGGCCCATGGGCCGACGCCCCGGGATCTGGCCTGATCCGTATTGACGGGGTCGCCGCACAGACGGGGAGTACTCCCCTCCGTACGAGAAACAGTACCCCCATCACCAAGTGATGGTAAAGAGCTAGATAAACGACGGTATAGAGGCGCAGGTCACAGTTGCTTTGCCGAGGGCCCGGCGCAGGGACGCGGGGCCCTCACCGGTTCCACGAGCGGCGGGCGGCGGCGACCTGGGTGAGCACCTGGTGGAGGACCTGGCTGCCGGGCGGCACCAGCGGGGGCTCGTACGTCCAGGCGTGTCCGACCCACGGGTCGGCCAGGTGGTCGCCGGCCACCGGGGTCAGCCGCAGCAGCGAACGCCACAGCGGATCGAGCAGCGGGCCGTAGCCGGCGGACTCCTCGCGGTCGGCGACCATCATCAGGTGCACGCCGACGGACGGGCCCTCGTCGGCGAGGTAGCGCAGCTGGTTGACGGCCCGGTCGTCGAAGCCGTGCGGGAAGTCGTTGACGACCAGCAGCTGCTGGGAGGTGTCGAAGCCGGGGGGCAGCGCGTCCGGCGCGCCCCCGCGCAGTGCCATCTGCACCAGGTCGACCCGCTGGGTGAGCCGGCCCAGGACGTCCGCCACCCCCGCGGCGCCCGGGGCCGGCGGGGCCGCGAGCACACCGCTCCGCGTCAGCGGCGCCAGCGCCTGCGCGCCGGATCCGGCGGGGTCGATGACGTGCACGGTGAACTCACCGGCCGGGTAGACGGCGAGCAGCCGGGCCGCGTGGGCCACCGCCGTCTCCACGGCGAGGTGCCGCATGTCGTGGGAGTCGGTGAACGATCCGTCGAGCGAGCCGGTCCGTCCGCTGTCGATCCACAGCCCGCGCTCCAGCGGCAGCCGGAGCAGCATCGGGATGCGGAGCCGGCCGGCCTCGGGAAGGCTGAGGTCGCCCAGGCGCAGCGCCATGGGTATCTCCATGGGCACCCGGTAGGCGTGCCAGACGGGGTTGTCCCAGCGCGCGAAGGCCGGGGGCAGTGCGGGTTCGACGACCTCGGCCTCGGCGACGAGCTGGGCGAGGTCCCGGTCGAGGACCTCCCGCGCCTGGTCGACGAGCCGGCCGTGCCGGGCGTGGGCCGCCTCGCGCGCGGCGTCGCCCTGGCCGCCGATCCGGCTGCGCGGGTCGGACAGGGCCTGCTCGAGCTCCTTGTCCATGCGCGACTCGGCGAAGTCGACGGCGCTGCGGTAGGCGGCGGTGGTGCGGGCCAGGTCCTCGAACATGCCCCAGACCTGGTTGTAGAGCCGCTCCTCCATGGACCAGCCGGTGGCGTCCCCCGCGACGGGCCGCGCGGGCTGCCCGGGCGGCCCGTCGCGGGGGACGC
>NZ_MSGP01000037.1 GCF_002078235.1 Streptomyces viridosporus | reverse complement strand
CCCGGCGGCCGGGCGGCCCTCGGGGTTCAGGGCGAACGGGGAGGGGGTCGCCGAGGACAGCGGTACGAGGTAGGGGCGGCAGCCCAGCGGGAAGGACAGGTCGCCGGTGTGCACGTCGTACACCGGGTCGAAGCCGCGCCAGGACAGGAAGGCGAGGTAGCGGCCGTCCCGGGTGAAGACCGGGTTCTCGTCCTCGAAGCGGCCGTCGGTGACGTCGACGACCGTCCGCTCCCCCTCCGCCGGTCCGGCGATCCGGGCGAGTTTGATCTGCCGCAGCGACCGCCCGATCCAGGGGTGCGACCACGCCAGCCACGCGCCGTCGGGGGAGAAGGCGAGGTCGCGCACCGGTCCGTTGACGGAGCGGACCAGCTCGGTGACCCCGCCGCCGGAGCCGTCCTGGGAGGGGTCCGTGTCCACCAGCAGCAGCCGCCCGTCGTGCGCGGCGACGGCCAGCCGCTCCCCGTCCGGGTCCGCCACCATCTCCAGCACCCGGCCCAGCTTCCCGGAGGCCAGCCGCCGGGGCGGGCGTTGGCCGCTGGCCCGGGGCAGGGAGGCGATCTCGACGGCGTCCTCGCCCTCGGCGTCCGTCACGTACGCCACCTGTCCGCTCTCGCCGAGCATCTCCGGCAGCCGCACCCGCACGCCCGGGGCGTCGGTGAGGGTGCGCGCGGGACCGTCGCGGTGGGTGAGCCAGTACAGGCTGCCGCGCACGACGACGGCGCTCGCCCGGCCGGTCTCGTCGACCGAGAGGCCGTCCAGGTGGTGCGCGGCCGGCACCTGGTAGCGGCGCCGCCCGGTCCGCGGGCCGCTCAGCCGCACGTCGAGGCGGCGCGGGGCGGAGCCGGGGGACAGGTCGTCCACGATCCACAGGTCGCCGGCGCACTGGTAGACGACCCGGGTGCCGTCACTGGCGGCGTGCCGGGCGTAGAAGGCGTCGTGGTCGGTGTGCCGGCGCAGGTCGGAGCCGTCGTACGCGCACGAGTACAGGTTGCCGACGCCCTCGTGGTCGGAGAGGAAGGCGATCCGTCCGGCGACGAACAGGGGGGAGTGCAGATGGCCGTCGAGCCCCTCCAGCAGCCGCTGCCCGTGCAGCCACAGCCTGCCCGTCGCCCCGCCCCGGTAGCGCTTCCAGGAGGCCGGTTCGTGCGGCGGGGTGCCGGTGAGCAGCAGTGTCCTCCGCTCCCCGGCGAGGTCGGCGACCTGGATGTCGGTCACCGGGCCCCAGGGCAGCTTGCGGCCCGGGCTGCCGTCGCAGGCGATCTTGTAGGCCCAGGTGAAGTACGAGAAGGGCTCGTCGTGCGAGGTGACGGCGAGGATCTCGGCGTCGTTCTCCCCGTCGGGGGGCGCCCAGCCGCAGACCCGGGTGTCGGAGCTGCCCCAGTGGGTCAGCCGGCGGGCCGGACCGCCGTCCACCGGGACGAGGTGGACCTCGGGGTCGAGGCTGAACCAGCTCGTGTACGCGATGTGGCGGCCGTCGGGCGAGAAGCGGGGGTGGCCGAGCTTGGTGCGGTCGACGGTGAGCCGCCAGGCCCGGCCCGGACCGTCGAGCGGGGCGAGCCAGAGGTCGTCCTCGGCCACGAAGCACAGCAGGTCGCCGTTGAGGTGCGGCAGGCGCAGATAGCTCACCCTTCCCATGCTTTTCCCGGGGATGGGCCGCAGCAACTCGGGCAGACGGGGAGCGAGGGGACGTGACCCGGAGCACGTACGAAACGGTTTCGTTTCCTTAAGGGGGTGGGGTATTCTCGCCCTGTACGAAACGGTTTCGTTCGGCGCGACGGGTCGGACCGGAGTGGAACGGGAAGGTGGAGGGGATGAGCGAAGTCGCGACGGCACGTCGCAGCCGGATCACCCCCGAGCGCGAGGCCGAGCTGTACCGGGCCGTGCTCGACCTGCTCCGTGAGGTCGGCTACGACGCCCTCACCATGGACGCCGTCGCCGCCCGCACCCGGTCCAGCAAGGCCACCCTCTACCGCCAGTGGGGCGGCAAGGCCGAGCTGGTGGTGAAGGCGCTGCGGAGCCAGAAGCCGGGCAGCATCGCCGACATCGACAGCGGTTCCCTGCGCGGCGACCTGCACGCCATCATCGCGCGCGAGGACGACTGCGCCATGGAGCAGAACGTCGCCCTGATGCGGGCGCTGTCCATGGCCGTGCACATGAACGACGACCTGCGCCAGGCGTTCAAGGAACTCCTGGTGGAGCCGGAGATCGAGGAGTTCCGGCGGATCATCCGGCAGGCGATCGACCGGGGCGAGATCCGCCCCGACAATCCGGCGCTGGAGTACGTGACGCACATGTTCGTGGGCGCGTTCGCCACGCGGACGCTGATCGACGACCTGCCGCCCACCCAGAGATTCCTCGCCTCGTACATCGACGCCGTGGTCCTCCCCGCCCTCGGCGTCCCCACCGACTGACCGCCGCCCGGTCAGTCACCACCTGACACCACCTGTCACAACCTGTCGCAACCCGTCGCAACCTGTCACCACCTGACGCCACCGCACCCACCGCCCCGAGGGCGTGGGTGGTTCCCCCGTCGTCGTCGGGCTGATCACCCCTGCCCCGAAGTACCCACGACTTGATCGGGAGTACGCCCCCGTGGCCACTTTCCTCTACCGACTCGGCCGGTTCTCCTTCCGGCGACGGCATGTCATAGCCCTGTTCTGGGTGGCGCTGCTGGCGCTCGCGGGCGTCGGCGCGGCCGGCGCCCCGGCGGCCGGCCCCACCTCCTTCTCCATCCCCGGCACCGAGGCCCAGAAGGCCTTCGACCTGCTGGAGGAGCGGTTCCCCGGCGCCAGCGCCGACGGAGCGACCGGACGCGTCGTCTTCAAGGCGCCCGCCGGCGAGAAGGTGACCGACGCCGAGAACAAGGCGATCGTCCGGAAGACCGTCGAGGAGCTCTCCGGCGGCTCCGAGGTCGCCCGCGTCACCGACCCCTACGAGGGCGGCGGCGTCAGCCAGGACGGCACCATCGCCTACACCTCGGTGAGCTACAAGGTCTCCGGCCTGGAGCTGGAGGAGTCCTCCCGCGACGCGCTGGAGGGCGCCGCCGAGGACGCCCGCGACGCCGGGCTGACCGTGGAGATCGGCGGTGACGCGCTGCAGGCCGTCCCGCACACCGGTGCCGCCGAGGTCATCGGCATCGGCGTGGCCGCGGTCGTCCTCGTCATCACCTTCGGCTCGCTGCTCGCGGCCGGCATGCCGCTGCTCACCGCGATCATCGGCGTCGGCATCGGCGTCGGCACCATCACCGCGCTGGCCAGCACCCTCGAACTCGACTCCACCACCCCCATCCTGGCCACGATGATCGGCCTCGCGGTCGGCATCGACTACGCGCTGTTCGTCGTCTCCCGCTACCGGGCCGAACTGGCCGAGGGCCGCGAGCGCGAGGAGGCGGCCGGCCGCGCCGTCGGCACCGCGGGCTCCGCGGTGGTCTTCGCCGGCCTCACCGTCGTCATCGCCCTGGTCGGCCTCGCGGTGGTCAACATCCCGCTGCTGACCAAGATGGGTGTCGCCGCCGCGGCCACGGTCGCCATCGCGGTCGTCATCGCCCTCACCCTGGTCCCGGCGCTGCTCGGCTACGCGGGCCGCAGGGTCCGCCCGGTCGGCGAGAAGAGCAGGCTGCTCGGCGGCCGCTCCGAGAAGAACGGGTCCGAGAAGGACGGGAACGAGCGGAAGCCGCAGCGCCCGAACATGGGCACCCGCTGGGCGAGCTTCGTCGTGCGCCGTCCCGTGGCGGTCCTCCTGCTCGGCGTCGTCGGCCTGGGCGCCGCGGCCGTCCCGGCGGCCTCCCTGGAACTGGGCCTGCCCGACGACGGCTCGCAGCCGACGTCCACCACGCAGCGCCGCGCCTACGACCTGATGTCGGAGGGCTTCGGCCCCGGCTTCAACGGACCCCTGGTGGTCGTGGTCGACGCCAAGGGCAGCGACGACCCGCAGGCCGTCTTCCAGCGGACGAGCGACGCCGTCAAGGCCCTCGACGACGTGGTGGCCGTGGCCCCGGCGGCCCCCAACAAGGCCGGCGACACGGCGACGATCACCGTCGTCCCCGAGTCCAAGCCCTCGTCGGTGGCGACCGAGGACCTGGTGCACGGCATCCGTGACGCGGGCCGGGAGATCAAGGCCGACACCGAGGCCGACGTCCTGGTGACGGGCGCCACGGCGATGAACATCGACGTGTCCCAGAAGCTCAACGACGCGCTGGTCCCGTACCTGATCCTGGTGGTCGGCCTGGCCTTCCTCCTGCTGATCGTGGTCTTCCGCTCGATCCTGGTCCCGCTGAAGGCGGCCCTCGGGTTCCTGCTGTCGGTGCTGGCGGCCCTCGGCGCGGTGGTCGCGGTCTTCCAGTGGGGCTGGCTGTCCGGCCTGATGAACGTGGAGCAGACCGGCCCGGTCATGTCGATGATGCCGATCTTCATGGTCGGCGTGGTCTTCGGACTGGCCATGGACTACGAGGTGTTCCTCGTGACCCGGATGCGGGAGGCCTACGTCCACGGCGAGCAGCCGAGCCAGGCCGTGGTGACCGGCTTCCGGCACGGCGCCCGGGTGGTCACGGCCGCCGCGGTGATCATGATCGCGGTCTTCTCCGGCTTCATCGGCTCCAGCGAGTCGATGGTCAAGATGATCGGCTTCGGCCTCGCGATCGCCGTCCTCTTCGACGCGTTCGTCGTCCGCATGGCGATCGTCCCGGCGGTCCTGGCCCTCCTCGGCAAGAAGGCCTGGTGGCTGCCGAAGTGGCTGGACCGGGTCCTGCCCAACGTGGACGTCGAGGGCGAGGGCCTGCGCACGGAGGACGACAGGAAGGACGAGGACCGGGAACTCGTACGGGCCTGACGGTCCGGAACCACCGAACCGGCCGGTGAGGGCTCCGTGGGGACGGGGCGCCCTCACCGGCCTCCCTTTCACCGCCCCGCGCCGGCCGTTCCGGAGGCTGTGCGGGCACGGGCGCGGGCGCGGGTGGCCCCGCGGTCACGGGCAAACCCGGTCGCCCGCGCCGTACGGCCACCGCTACGGTGCCGCTCATGACGACGACCGACGGCGGTTCCGACGCCCACCCCCGTTTCGCCGAGGCCTTGCGCGCGCTCGGGCTCGACGACCTGACCGCGCGGGTCCGCCGCTTCCCGGAGGCCACCCGGACCGCCGCCGAGGCCGCCGCCGCGATCGGGTGCGAGCCGAGCCAGATCTGCAAGTCGCTGATCTTCGCCGCATGGGGGTCCCCCCTGCTCGAGCAGGACGGGGAGCCCGGGGAGGGCGTGCCGGTGCTGGTGCTCGTGGACGGTGCCTCGCGGGTGGACGTCGAGCGGGTGCGCCGGGAGCTCGGGGCCGAGAAGGTGACCCGGGCCGGGGCCGGCGTCGTGCGCGAGACCACCGGGTACGCCATCGGCGGCGTGCCCCCCTTCGGCCACCGGACGCGGACCCGTGTCCTCGCCGACCGCTCCCTCCTCGACCACGACGTGGTGTGGGCGGCGGCCGGCACCCCGTACAGCGTCTTCCCGATGGAACCCGAGACGCTGATCTCCCACGCCGGCGGCACCCTGGTGGACGTGCGCGAGCGCGCTTCGTGACTCCGCTGGTCACCACGGCCGTCCTGCTCGCCGCGGTCACCCACGCCGGCTGGAACGCCATCGCGCACCGGATCACCGACAAGCTGGTCGGGTTCGCGCTGATCTCCGGCGGCGGACTGCTGATCGGGCTGGCGCTGGTGCCGTTCGTGCCGTTCCCGGCGGCCGGGGCGTGGCCGTACCTGTTCTGCTCGGCCGCCCTTCACATCGCGTACTACGCGCTGTTGATGAAGTCCTTCCGGCTGGGCGACTTCGGCCAGGTGTACCCCCTCGCCCGGGGCAGCGCGCCCCTGATCGTCACGGTCCTCGCCGCCGTCTTCGCGCACGAGGTGCCGGACGGCTGGGCCGCCGCCGGGATCGCTCTGTCCTGCGCGGGCCTGAGCGGCGTCGCCCTGTGGGGGCTGCGCGGGCGCCGGCCCGACTGGGCGGCGATCGGCGCGGCGCTGGCGACCGGCCTGAGCATCGCGGTGTACACGGTCGTCGACGGGCTCGGCGTCCGTGCCTCCGGTTCCCCCCTCGGCTACATCGCCTGGCTGATGGCGATCCAGGGCACGGTGATCCCGGCGTACGCGCTGTGGCGCTGGCGGTGGCGGACGCCGACCCTGCTGCGGCCGCACGCCGGCCTCGGGCTGCTCGGTGCCGCGCTGTCCGTCGCGGCGTACGCGCTCGTCCTGTGGGCCCAGACCCGCGCCGAACTCGCCCCCGTCGCGGCCCTGCGGGAGTCCTCGATCATCGTGGGCGCGGCGATCGGGGCCCTGTTCTTCGAGGAGCGCTTCGGCGCCCCGCGCATCGCGGCGGCCGGGCTGCTGGTCGTCGGGATCGGGCTGATGCTGCGCGCGGGGTAGGCGAGGGCGTCGCCCCCGGCGGATCGCCGTCGGCCGGGTGCGTCCGGGCGGGGGGAGGAGCACCCTGGAATGAGAACTTCCGGAGGTGATCGTCATGATGCACACCGCAGTGGGATGGCACGTGGAGCTGGAGTTCCAGGAGGACGATCAGCACACGCGTGCGGCCGCGCTGGTCCGGTTGCCCGACGGGACCGAGGTACGGGCACACGGCCACGCGACCCGGCACCACACCGACGCGAATCAGCCCAGGATCGGTGAGGAGGTCGCCGGCGCCCGGGCATTGAACGAACTCGCCATGCAGTTGCTGACCAAGGCGCACGACGAGATCGACGCGGCGTCGGGCCGCATCTCGCACCCGATCCACGTGTAGGGGTGCCGGATCCCCTAGCCCACCACGTGCCGCACCGCCCGGATCAGTGCCTGCGCCCGGGGGTCCGCCGTCACGGTGCGGCGCAGGCCGTTGGTGACGTAGCCGAAGGCGACGCCCGTCTCCGGATCGGCGAAGCCGAGGGAGCCGCCGCGGCCGGGATGGCCGAAGGAGCCCGGGCCGAGGAAGGGGGAGGCACCTCCGTGCAGCATGTAGCCGAGGCCGAAGCGGGTGCCGACGACCAGGACGCGGTCCGGGCCCGCCGACTCCTCGGCGCGGGCGAGGCCGACGGTGGCCGGGTCGAGGAGGCGCACGCCGTCGACCGGCCCGATCAGTGACGCGTAGAAGCGGGCCAGCCCGTCCGCCGTCGCGATGCCGTTCGCGGCGGGCAGGGCCGCCGCGCGGAACGCCGGGTCGTTCTGGTCCGGGAAGGGAGTGATCGCGGCGAAGGCCCGGCGGGTGAGGGAGGCCGGGTCGGCGTAGGCGTCGGCGACCGCGCGCTTGGGGCGGGCGCGGAGCACGCCGGGCTGCTCGGGCTGCTCGACCGGGCCGACCCGGCCCACCCGGTGCGCCTGCGCGTCCGGCAGTCCCACCCACAGGTCCAGTCCCAGCGGGCCGGCGATCTCGGACGCGATCCACTCGCCGGAGCCCCGGCCGGTCACGCGCCGCACCAGCGCGTCGAGCAGCCAGCCGTAGGTGAGGGCGTGGTAGCCGTGGTCGGTGCCCGGCTCCCACGCGGGCGGCTGGGCGGCGAGCGCCTCGGCGCTGCGCAGCGGGTCGGCCGCCTCCCGCAGGGTGAGCGGGTGGTCCAGGGCCGGGAGCCCGGCGCGGTGGTTCAGCACGTGCCGGACCAGCACCCGCTCCTTGCCGTGCGCCTTGAACTCCGGCCAGTGGTGGCCGACCGGCGCGTCCAGGTCCAGCTCACCGCGCTGGTGCAGCAGCAGCGGGACGGCGGCGGCGACGCCCTTGGTCGCCGAGCGCACGACCTGGGCCGTGCCCCGCTCCCACGGCTCGGTGCCGTCGACGTCCCGCACACCGGCCCACAGGTCGACGACCCTGCGCCCGTCCCGGTAGACGGCGACCGCCGCGCCCCGGTCGCCGAGCGTCCGGAAGTTCCGCGCGAACGCCGCCCGGACCGGCTCGAAGCCCTCGGCCACCGTGCCGTGCACGTCCACGTCCCCGTCCGCCCGCGTGTTCGCGTCCGCATCCACGTCCGTCGGTTCCTTCCGGTCGGCTGAAGAACAGGTGGCGGCCGCTCGGGGCGGCTGCCTGTGACAGTGGGTGCAACAGCCGTCGTTCGCCTGCGATTCCTGGGGCGCGACGGGGCGGCGCGATCGTCGTGTCGGTGCCGCCGCCGCGTCCGGCCGCTCAGCGTCCCGGGGCCGCCGGGACCGAGCGCGGGTCGAAGCCGTAGGGCAGCTCCAGGCGGTGCGCGCGCATCAGGCCGTCGTCGGCGAGCAGGTCGGCCGTGCCGCCGTCCGCCGCGATCACCCCGTCGCTCAGGACCAGCGAGCGCGGGCACAGTTCGAGGGCGTAGGGCAGGTCGTGGGTGACCATCAGGACGGTGACGTCCAAGGAGCGCAGGACGTCGGCCAGTTCGCGGCGGGAGGCCGGGTCCAGGTGGGAGGACGGCTCGTCCAGGACCAGGATCTCCGGCTCCGTCGCGAGCACGGTCGCCACCGCCACCCGGCGCCGCTGGCCGAAGGAGAGGTGGTGCGGGGGGCGGTCCACGAACTGCGCCATGCCGACGCGCGCGAGGGCACGGTCCACGCGCTCCTCCAGCTCGGGCCCCCTGAGCCCGGCCGCCGCCGGACCGAACGCCACGTCCTCCCGCACGGTCGGCATGAACAGCTGGTCGTCCGGGTCCTGGAAGACGATGCCGACCCGGCGCCGGATCTCGGCCATGTGCCGCCCGCACACCTCCAGCCCGGCCACCTTCACCGTGCCCGTGCCGCCGGACAGGATGCCGTTGAGGTGGAGCACGAGGGTGGTCTTGCCGGCACCGTTCGGACCGAGCAGCGCGACCCGCTCGCCGCGCGCGACGCGGAAGTCGACGCCGAACAGGACCTGGTGGCCGTCGGGGTAGGCGAAGGCGAGGCCGGAGACCTCCAGGGAAGCCGTCGCGCCGTCCCTCGCACGTTCCGTCACAGCAACCATCCCAGCAGGCAGACGACGAGGGCGGCGGACGGGAGGGCGAGCGCGGACGACCACTGGGCCCGGGACGCGGTCACCTCGTCGATCACCGGCATGGAACCGGAGTAACCGCGGCTCACCATGGCCAGGTGCACGCGCTCGCCGCGTTCGTAGGAGCGGATGAACAGCGCGCCCGCCGACTTGGCGAGGACGCCCCAGTGCCGCACCCCGCTCGCCTCGAAGCCCCGGGACTCGCGGGCGATCCGCATGCGCCGCATCTCGTCGGTGACGACGTCGCCGTAACGGATCATGAACGAGGCGATCTGCACCAGCGGCGGCGGCAGCCGCAGGCGCTGGAGGCCGAGCAGCAGCTCCCGCAGTTCGGTCGTGGCCGCGAGCAGGACCGAGGCGGCGACGCCCAGGGTGCCCTTGGCCAGCACGTTCCAGGCGCCCCACAGGCCGCTGACGCTCAGGGACAGCCCGAGGACGTCGACCCGCTCGCCCTCCGCCACGAACGGCAGGAGCACCGCGAAGGCGACGAACGGCACCTCGATCAGCAGCCGCTCGAGCAGGAAACCGGCCGGGACGCGGGCGGCGCGGGCGACGAGGCCGAGCAGGACGGCGTACACCGCGAACGCCCACATCGCCCCGCGCGGGGTGGAGACGACCACCACCACGAAGGCGAGGACCGCGACGAGCTTGGTGTGCGGCGGCAGGGCGTGCACGGCGGAGTGCCCCTGCCGGTAGAGCCGATGGGCGGCGTGGCCCGCGCCCATGTCAGGAACTCGTCCCCGTGGAGCCGGTGTCCGAGGGCGGCGCGGCGTCGGCCTTCTCGTCCGTGCGCCGTCTGCGCACCACCCAGAACACCCCGGTGCCCGCGACGACCGTGACGCCGACGCCGATCACCCCCGCGAGGCCGCCGGACAGGCGGGCGTCGTCGACGTCCTCGACGCCGTAGTCGGCGAGCGGGGAGTCGGCCGCCGCGTGCTTCTCGGCCTTCTCGTCGATGCCGTGGTCGGTGGCGACCTTCTCCAGGCCGTCGGGGGCGGCGGAGGCGTAGAAGCTGACGAAACCGGCGAGGACGAGTGAGGTGACCAGGCCGGCCGCCCAGACCTTGCGCGGGGAGCGGGCCGGGGCGGGGGCCGGCCCGCT
>NZ_MSGP01000369.1 GCF_002078235.1 Streptomyces viridosporus | reverse complement strand
GGCCTGCCGTGCCAGGTGGTCCACCAGCCAGGGCAGGTCCGGGTCCGCGGGGCCGCCGGAGGCGACGGCCGCGGCCAGGCTGGGCTGCAACCGCCCCAGCAGGTCCCGCAGGTGCGGTGTGCCGTCGTACTCGACGACGAGCGCCACCGGNNAGCAGCCGGGAGCCGGGCCGCAGCGCGTCGGCGGGGGCCGTGAGGACGGCCGGGGCGGCGGCGAAGGCGCCGTCGGCCGCCTCCGCGCGGGCCACGGGCCGCGCGCCCGCCGCGACCAGGTCCGCCAGGCCCTGCCGGTAGGCCGCCGCGATGCCCTCGGTGAGCAGCCACCCGGGCCGCACGCCGGCCAGCGCCCCGGCCGCGGCCTCGGCCGCGCCGCTGCCCCGGGGGGCGAGCAGCAGGCCGGGCTTGGTGCAGAACTGTCCCTGCCCCAGGGTGAAGGAGTCGACGAAGCCGGTGGCCGCCCCCGTCACGCCGGCCGCGGTCGCGGCGGCGGCCGGGGTGAGCACCGCCGGGTTGACGGTGCCCATCTCGGCGAAGACGGGAACGGGCACGGGGCGCCGGGCGGCCCGCTCCACCAGGGCCGTGCCCGCGGTCTGCGACCCGGTGAACGCCACGGCCGCGACCTCGGGGGCGTCGACCAGGGCGAGCCCCGCGTCGAAACCGGTGACCAGGGCGAAGGCGCCGGCCGGGGCGCCGGCCGCGCGCAGCGCGTCGGCGACCAGGGTGCCGAGGCGGGCGCTCAGCAACGGGTGCGCCGGATGCGCCTTGACCAGGACGGGGCACCCGGCGGCCAGCGCGGACGCGGTGTCGTGGCCCGCCACCCCGAAGGCGAACGGGAAGTTGCTCGCGCCGAACACCGCGACCGGGCCCAGCGGCCGGTTCATCCGCCGCAGATCGGCCGGTCCGGCCCGGTCGATCCGCACGTCGAGCCAGCCGCCCTCCGCGGCGACCTCACCGTAGAAACGGGCCTGCGCCGCGGCCCGGCCGACCTCGCCGCGCAGCCGGTCCGGGCCCAGGGCCGTCTCGGTGTCGGCGAGGGCGGTGAGTTCCTCGGCGTGCTCCTCCAGGGCGTCCGCGACCGTCCGGAGCCAGTGCCTGCGCACCGTCGGCGCGGTGGCGGCGATCCGCGCGGCGTCGCCGGCCGCCGCGGACAGCAGTCCGGCCAGTTCCCGGGGCCCGGTGTGCCGCGGTCCGCGGGCCGACGCTCCGGTGCGCGGGTTGCGGCTCACTTCGGCCGCCGGGGCCGTCCGCGGGGCGCGGGGCCGGTCGGGCCGGGGGTCCGGCGAGGCGGCCGGGACTGGCTCGGGAGAGGCGACATCGGTGGTCACGAGGCGTTCCTTCCGTGGAGAGGGAGCCGGGTGGTGCTCAACCTAGGGACCGCGGGGCCTGGAGTTCCTCGGATGTTCCGACCGATAATGCGCGGACCTTGTGCGGATCGCACAGGCGCCCATCGCCCCATCGGCCGCGGGAAGGCCCCATGCCCACACTCGACGTCCTGGTACGCGCCCTGGGGGACGACCTCGCGCCCGTGTCCCCCGCCGCCCCGCCCCCGCGCAGGGTCACCGGTGTCCACATCAGCGAGCTGGCCGACCCCACGCCCTACCTCTCGGGCGGGGAGCTGCTGCTGACCACCGGGCTGGGGCCGGCCGGCGGCCGGACGATGCAGGCGCGGGCGTACACCGCGCGGCTGGCGGCGCACGGCGTCACCGCGCTGGGCATCGGCCTGGGCCCCGTGCACGACACCGTCCCCGAGGCGCTGGCCGGGGCCTGCGAGGCCGCCGGTCTGCCGCTGCTCGTCGTCCCCCCGCCCACGCCCTTCCTCACCGTCGCCCGCACCTACTGGTCACTGGTCGCCGCGGCGGGCCGGGAGGAGCTCAGCACGGCGCTCGGCGCCCACCGCGAGCTGGTGCGGTCGGCCGCCGGCCCCGACCCGGTGCCGGCCGTGGTCCGTGCCCTGGCCGACGCCGTCGAGGGCTGGGCGGCCCGGCTGAGCCCGGACGGCGAGGTCATGGAGGTCTGGCCCCGCAGGCACCGGACGAGCGCCCGCAGGGCCGCCACGGAGGTCGCCCGGCTGCGCGTCGCGGGTCCGTACTCCTCCGCGACCTTCCCGCTGGGGGAGGACGACGTCGTCCTCCAGCCGCTGACCGGCCACGGCCGGCTGACCGGTTTCGTGGCCACCGGGTGCCCCCGGCCGATGAAGGCGCCCGACCGGCAGCTCGTGCTCACCGCGTGCGCCCTGCTGGCCCTGCAGGGCCAACAGCAGCGGCGCGGGGTCGCCGCCGCGCGGGCCGCGCGGGCCTGCGTGGCCCGGCTGCTGTGCGCGGGGCACGTCGACGCGGCCCGGGCCCTGGCCGCGGACCTCGGCCTGCCCGCGCTCCCCCCTCGGGTGCGCCTGCTGGGGCTGGCCGGGTTCGGGCACGGCCGCGGGGACGACGTGCTCGACGCCGTCGAGCCGGCGGCGCGGGGCGGCGGGCAGCTGCTGGCCGTCGCCGAGCCGGACGAGGTCTGGGTCCTCGTCGGACCGGACGACGCGCAGGCGGTGCCGGAGGCGGCGCGGCGGTACGTCGCCGCACACCCGTCCGCCGCTCGGGCCGCGCTGGGGGCCGAGGCCGAGCTGGGGCAGTTGCGGTGGCAACTGCCCCCGCTGCGGCACCTGCTGGCGGGGGTCCCGGCGGGGACGCTCCACGACCGGGCCGACCGCGGCGTACCGGCGGCCCCCTCCCTGGAACCGCTCCTGAGCCATCGTCGCGCGGACCTGGTCGCCACGGTGGCCGCCTACCTGCGGCACCGGGGGCACTGGGAGCGCGCCGCCGCCGACCTGGGCGTGCACCGGAACACGCTGCGGCACCGCATCGGCACCGCCGGCCGGCTCCTGGGCGCGGACCTCGACGACCCGGACGTGGCCAGCCGCACCTGGCTGGCCCTGCGCGAGAACGGCCTGGCCTGACGCGCCGTCCCGGAGGGGTCCGGCAGGGTCCCGCCCGCCGTGCGGCGGCGGATCCCGCGCGCCGCGCGCGCCCGACGGTCGCCCTCCCGGGGCCGGGACGCGCGGGCGGCCCGCCCGCGGCCGGCACCGCCTCCCGGCGCCCGGCCCGACGCGCGTGGACTGTGACCCGGGTCGCTTTTCCGAGTGGCGGGCGTCACCCTGGGCATGAGCCCCAGCGCGGGCGGCCGGGTATCTCACGATGCGGTATCGCGGAGGGGTTTTTCGGGCGCTCGATAGACTGAGCCGACCGCGGTCTGCACACATGTGTGCGGAACGTGGGAAAACGACGGACTGAGCGAGGAGCGCACGTGGGCCTTGTCGTGCAGAAGTACGGAGGCTCCTCCGTAGCCGATGCCGAAGGCATCAAGCGCGTCGCCAAGAGGGTCGTGGAAGCCAAGCAGAACGGCCACCAGGTGGTCGTCGTGGTTTCCGCGATGGGCGACACGACGGACGAGTTGATCGATCTCGCCGAGCAGGTGTCCCCGATGCCTGCCGGGCGCGAGCTCGACATGCTGCTGACCGCGGGAGAGCGGATCTCCATGGCCCTGCTGGCCATGGCGATCAAAAACCTGGGCCACAACGCCCAGAGCTTCACCGGAAGCCAGGCGGGTGTCATCACCGACTCGGTCCACAACAAAGCCCGCATCATCGACGTGACACCCGGCCGGATCCGTGCCTCGGTGGACGAGGGCAACATCGCCATCGTCGCCGGCTTCCAGGGCGTCAGCCAGCAGGGCAAGAACATCACCACGCTCGGCCGCGGCGGCTCCGACACCACCGCGGTGGCCCTGGCGGCCGCCCTCGACGCCGAGGTGTGCGAGATCTACACCGACGTCGACGGCGTGTTCACCGCCGACCCGCGCGTGGTGCCGAAGGCCCGGAAGATCGACTGGATCTCGACCGGCGACATGCTCGAACTGGCGGCCTCCGGGTCGAAGGTGCTGCTCCACCGCTGCGTGGAGTACGCCCGCCGGTACAACATCCCGATCCACGTCCGCTCGTCCTTCAGCGGACTGCCGGGCACGTGGGTCAGCAGCGAGCCGATTCAGCGAGGGGACAAGAAGGTGGAGCAGGCGCTCATCTCCGGTGTCGCGCACGACACCTCCGAGGCCAAGGTCACGGTCGTCGGCGTGCCGGACAAGCCGGGCGAGGCGGCTTCGATCTTCCGCGCGATCGCCGACGCCGAGATCAACATCGACATGGTCGTGCAGAACGTCTCGGCGGCCTCCACGGGCCTGACGGACATCTCCTTCACGCTGCCGAAGACCGAGGGCCGCAAGGCCATCGACGCCCTGGAGAAGGCCAAGTCCACGATCGGCTTCGACTCCCTGCGCTACGACGACCAGATCGGCAAGATCTCGCTGGTCGGCGCCGGTATGAAGACCAACCCCGGGGTCACCGCCGACTTCTTCACCGCCCTGTCCGACGCGGGCGTGAACATCGAGCTGATCTCGACCTCCGAGATCCGCATCTCGGTCGTCACCCGCAAGGACGACGTGCCGGGAGCCGTCCGCGCCGTGCACTCCGCCTTCGGGCTGGACTCCGACAGCGACGAGGCCGTCGTCTACGGAGGCACCGGCCGCTGATGTCCGCGACCGTTCCCCCGGAACGTTCCGCGCGGCCGACGCTCGCCGTCGTCGGAGCGACCGGGGCCGTCGGCACGGTCATGCTCCAGATCCTGTCCCAGCGGGCGGACATCTGGGGCGAGATCCGACTGATCGCCTCCCCCCGCTCGGCCGGCCGCAAGCTGGCCGTGCGCGGTGAGCAGGTCGAGGTCGTGGCGCTCACCGAGGAGGCCTTCGACGGGGTCGACGTCGCGCTGTTCGACGTCCCCGACGAGGTCGCCGAGCAGTGGGCGCCCGTCGCCGCCGCGCGGGGCGCGGTGGTGGTCGACAACTCCGGCGCGTTCCGCATGGACCCCCGGGTGCCGCTCGTCGTCCCCGAGGTCAACCCGCACGCCGTGCGGATGCGGCCGCGCGGGATCGTCGCCAACCCGAACTGCACCACCCTGTCGATGATCGTCGCGCTGGGCGCGCTGCACGCCGAGTTCGGCCTGCGCGAGCTGGTCGTCTCCTCGTACCAGGCGGTCAGCGGCGCCGGTCACGCGGGCGTGCGGACGCTGCGCGAGCAGCTCTCCCTGGTCGCCGGTACGGAGCTGGGGACCGGCCCCGGTGACCTGCGGCGGGCCGTGGGGGACCGCACCGGGCCGTTCCCGGAGCCGGTCGCGCTGAACGTCGTGCCGTGGGCCGGGTCGCTGCGGGAGGACGGCTGGTCGTCGGAGGAGATGAAGGTCCGGGACGAGTCCCGCAAGATCCTGGGCCTGCCCGCGCTGCCCGTGGCGGTCACCTGTGTGCGCGTCCCGGTGGTCACCACGCACTCGCTCACCGTGCACGCCCGCTTCGAGGGCGAGGTCACCGTCGACCGGGCCCGCGAGATCCTCGCCACGGCGCCCGGCGTGGTGCTGTTCGACAACCCGGCCGCCGGGGAGTTCCCGACTCCGGCGGATGTCGTCGGGACCGACCCGACGTGGGTCGGACGGGTACGACGGGCCCTGGACGACCCGACGGCGCTGGAGCTCTTCGTGTGCGGGGACAACCTGCGCAAGGGGGCCGCGCTCAACACGGCGCAGATCGCCGAGCTGGTGGCGGCCGAGGGGTGAAGAGCACCCGGGCACGAAAAGCCCTGGACCCCGCATGATTCCTTTGTAAGATCCTTGTAAGTTCGGCGAGCCGGTCTCGTGGACCGGACCACTTGAACCGGCCTGCCTCGCAGCCGAGGATTTACTCCCCGCCCTCCGCAACCGAGCGGAGCGCGGGGAGCGTCTTTGCGGTCACCCCTTCGGGGCGTGGGGGCGCGTTCTTCCGGGCGTGGGGACGCCTGGAACCGGACGTGGGGACGTCCGTTCACATGGAGCACAGGGGAAGAGCGGGACGCATGAGGGCATGGGATGTGCTGTCGGTGGTGCTGCCTGACACGGGTGACCGGACGACGGAACCGGTCGGCTCAAAAGTGACGCCCGGCGCGTACAACCCTTACGGAGGGAAGCGTGTCCAACTGGCGTGGCTGAGGTACTCGACTTCACAGCGCCGCGTGGCAGGACCCTCCGTCCTCCCCGTCCGGCCCTCCGACCCCGTATGCCGGGTGCGTCCGGTGGCATGCCGGTGATCGCGCCCATGCCCGCAGCGCGCCCCGCCCGCATACCCGGTCAGCGTGACGGAGCCGACGACGCCGTGGCGGCCGGCACCACCGTCGACCACCTCACCGAGACCTACCGGGCGCACTACCGCTCGCTGCTGGGCCTCGCGGCGCTCCTCCTCGACGACACCGCCTCCTGCGAGGACGTCGTCCAGGAGGCCTTCATCCGTGTGCACTCCGCCCGCAAACGCGTCCGGGACCCCGAGAAGACCCTGGCGTATCTGCGGCAGACGGTCGTCAACCTCTCCCGCTCCGCGCTGCGCCGCCGGATCCTGGGCCTGAAGCTGCTGTCCAAGCCCATGCCCGACATGGCGAGCGCGGAGGAGGGCGCCTACGACCAGCTGGAGCGCGACTCCCTCATCAAGGCGATGAAGGGGCTGCAGCGCCGCCAGCGCGAGGTGCTGGTGCTGCGTTACTTCGCGGACATGACCGAGGCGCAGGTGGCCGAGACGCTCGGCATCTCGCTGGGCTCGGTGAAGGCGTACGGCTCGCGCGGCATAGCGGCGCTGCGGGTGTCCATGGAGGCGTCGGCATGAGCGACGGCAAGGACACGCGGCGCCAGGAGCACGAGCCGGAGGGCGTGCGCCCGTCCGGCGACGCCCACGAGCCGAAGGGTCCGCCCGCGCCCGAAGGCACGGGGGAGTCCGGCGACGCGGGGGAGCCCGGTGACACGGGCGAGCCGGGGGACGCGGACGAATCGCGGCGGGCGCGGGCGCTCGAGCCCGAGGGCCCGCCCGAGACCGAGCCCGAGCCGTCGGAGGAGCCGACGCGGCCGTACGCGCTCGGGAAGCCGCACGGACAAGAGCCGAAGCAATCGCACGCTGGGAACGGAACTGTGAACCACGGCCCCGACGACCAGGGCCCCGAGGAACTCGACTCGGACGAGCTGGCACTGCGCACGATGCTGCACCGGGCGGTGCAGGAGGTGGAGCCGAGCGACGGCACGCTGGACTACCTGCGCCGGGCGGTCCCCGCCCGGCGGGCCCGCAAACGGCAGGCCCTCGTCGGCGCGGCCGCCGCCGTGCTCTTCGTCGGCACCGCCGTCCCCGCCGCCGTCCACGTCTCGAGGACGACCGGCGCCGACGCCAACCCGTCCGCCGTCGGCCACGCCTCGCAGACGCAGGGCGGCACCGGCGGGGGCAAGGGCCCGGGCAACAGCGAGACCACCGCGGGCGGCACCTCGAACCAGGTCGAGGGAACCGACAAGGACGGCAAGAAGCACGAGGACGAGGACGGCGCGGGCGACGGCACCGGCACCGGCGCGGCCGAGGGGACCGGCCCCTCGGCCGGCGCCACGGCCGGGGCGACCGCCTGTACCGCCGACCAGCTCGGCCCGGCGACCGCGAGCAGTGCCGCCCCCGACTCCACGGGCGCGGTCTACGGCTCCTTCCGGGTCACCAACGTCTCCGCCGCGAGCTGTACCGTCGACGCCCCCGGCACCGTGGGCGTGACCACGGCGGGCGCGGCCGACGCCGCCAAGGTGGGGACCCCGGTCCGGCACGTGGCCGGCGACGCGGCGGCCGGTCTGCCCGACCCCTCCCGGGAGGCGGCGAGCCTGGTGCTCCAGCCGGGCGGGGCGTACGAGGTGAAGTTCGCCTGGGTGCCCTCCGAACCCTGCCCCACCACGGGCGGCGGCACGGGCGGCAGCACCGGCGGTCCCTCGCCCGACCCGTCGCCCTCCGACAACCCGCCCACGACGAGCGGCGCGTCCACCGGGACCGACAACGGCATGTCCACGCAGCTGCTCCTGGAGGACGGCACGGCCGACGGCAGCGTGACGGTGACGTACACGGCGGCCACGGGTTCGGGCACGGGCACCGCGACGGTGGGCAACGCCTGCGCGGGCACGGTCTACTGGACGGGCCTGCTGGGGACGTGACACCGGGGGCCGGTCCGGCCCCCGGGCCGGTCCGGCGTCACACCGCGGACGGGCTGCCCGACCGCTCCGACGCCGCGTCCGGCTCCTGCTCCTGCTCCCCGTCCGGGAGCAGACCGATCTCCGCGTCGCGGGCCAGCTCCACCTCGCGGCGCAGCAGACGGAACCACATGAAGATCACGAAGCCCACGAAGGCGAACCACTCGGCGGTGTAGCCGAGGTTCTGGAACGCCTTCAGGTCGAGGCCGGTCCCGCCCGGCGCGGACGCCGGCACCGCCTTCATCCCCGCGTCCCCCCGGTTCAGCGTGACCCAGGCGTCGTACACGTCGTACGGCACCAGGTTCACCAGCGAGGCCGCGCTGATCGCGGCGGTCTGGCCGTCCGGCAGTCCGCCGCGGGCGCTGACGCCGTTGTTGCCCGGCGTCTCGGACGCCTGGAGCGCGCCGGTCACGGTGACCTCGCCGGTGGGCACCGGGGGTGCCTTCGCCGGGTCGGGGTCACCGGGCAGCCAGCCCCGGACGACGGGCAGCGCCTTGCCGGTGTCGGTGCGCAGCAGCGTCAGGACGTAGTGGCCGGGCTCGCCGTCCAGCGTCCGGTCGGGGACGAGCAGCTGTTCGTCGTACCGGCCGGTCGCGGTGGTCTGCTTGCCGGAGGTCGCCTTGGTCACCGGCAGCAGCCGGTCCAGCGGCCTGGGCGCCTCCTGCTGGTCCGAGGCGACCTGCTCCTCGGCGTCGCGGTGAGTGTCCACCCGGTCCTCGAACCGACCGAGCTGCCACGACCCCATGTAGATGCAGAAGGGGATGGCGAGGAGCACGAAGACGTTGATCCCCCACCATCGGGGCGTCAGCAGAAACCGGTACACGCCCTCCACGGTACGGTGCTCCCGGCCGTATCCGGTTCGCGGGGTCACCCCGGTGGCGGAGCCGGTGAAAGATCCGGTGGAGGTTGTCCACAGCCTGGGGATCCCGGCGGCGCGACACCCGCCGGGACGGGCAGTATGGGTCCATGACTGAGAGCAACGGGTCCGACGCGCCGGACCGGACGGACGAGATCGAGCGCACGGTGGAGCAGGGCGAGCACATGCCCGACTGGGAGAAGCGCTTCCGGGCGCCCAGAGTGTCCCTGCCCGACTGGGCGGAGGACGCACCCGACCGCTCCCTGTTCGTGTCGAACGCGACGGGGACGTACGAGCTGTACGCCTGGGACCGGTCGACGGGCGAGCAGCGCCAGGTGACGGACCGGCCCAACGGCACGACGGACGGCGTGCTCTCGCCGGACGGCGAGTGGATCTGGTGGTTCGACGACAAGGACGGCGACGAGTTCGGCGTCTGGCGCCGCCAGCCGTTCTCCGGCGGCGAGGACGAACTCGCGGCGCCGGGCCTGGACCCCTCCTACCCGGCCGGCCTCGCGCTGGGCCGGGACGGCCGTACGGCGGTCGTGGGCCGCTCCACGGACGAGGACGGCACGACCATCCACCTGGTCCGCACCGGCGAGCCGCCCGTGGAGATCTACCGTCACCGCGAGTCGGCGGGCGTCGGCGACCTCTCCCACGACGGTTCGCTGATCGCCGTGGAGCACACCGAGCACGGTGACGCGATGCACTCCGCGCTGCGGGTGCTGCGTCCCGACGGCACGACGGTCGCCGAGCTCGACGACACCGAGGGCGGCGCCGAGGAGCTGGGCCTGGAGGTGCTGGGCTTCGCCCCGGTCGTGGGCGACACCCGGCTGCTCGTCGGCCACCAGCGGCGCGGGCGCTGGGAGCCGATGGTGTGGGACGTGGCGACCGGGGAGGAGACGGACCTCGCCCTGGAGCTGCCCGGCGACGTGAGCGCCGAGTGGTACCCGGACGGCACCGGCCTGCTCATCGCGCACGGCTTCGAGGCCCGCGGCGAGATCTTCCGCTACGACCTGGCCGAGCGCCGGCTGGAGAAGATCCCCACCCCGCGCGGCGCGGTCTCGGGCGCCACGGCCCGCCCCGACGGCAGCGTGGAGTACCTGTGGTCGTCGGCGGCCGAGCCGCCGGCGGTCCGCTCCACGACGGGCGGTGTCGTCCTCGACCCGCCCGGGATGAAGTCGCCCGGCTCGGTCCCGGTGGAGGACGTGTGGGTGGAGGGCCCCGGCGGCCGTATCCACGCCCTGGTCCAGAAGCCCGCGGGCGCGACCGGGCCGCTCCCGACCGTCTTCGACATCCACGGCGGC
>NZ_MSGP01000368.1 GCF_002078235.1 Streptomyces viridosporus | reverse complement strand
CGCCGCGATGCAGGCGATCAACGCGGCGGCGGTGCGGCCGGCCTTCATGGCGCTGTTCCTCGGTTCGACGGTGCTGTGCGCGGCGCTCACCGTGGTGGCGTTCGTGCGGTGGCCCGCCGAGGGGGCGGTCGAGTCGCTGGCGGGCGGCGCGCTGTACCTGCTCGGGTCCTTCGGGCTCACCGTGGTCGCGAACGTCCCGCGCAACGACGCGCTGGCCCGGCTCGACCCGGAGGGTGCGGAGGCGTCCGCGTACTGGCCGTCCTATGTGCGCACGTGGACGACGTGGAACCACGTCCGCACGTTCGCCTCGGCCGGGGCGGCGACGGCCTACCTCCTGGCGCTCACCTGACGGATCCGCCGTCCCGGCCCTCGGGAAAGCCTCGGGAAAGCGCTGTCCGGCACCCTGCGGGCCCGCGCGAGCGGACGTATCGTGACCGGGAGGCGGCCTGACGGCGGCCGGTGGGTGCCGCCCGACGACGCACGGCCCGTCACCCGCGCACGCAAGGAAGACGGCCATGGCCGATCCCAAGGGTTTCCTGACCACGCCGCGCCAGGAGTGGCCGCGCAGGCCCGTGGAGGAACGGGTCCGGGACTGGCGGGAGGTCCATGTCCCCGGGGCGCTGCTGCCCCTCATCGGCCCGCAGGCCGACCGCTGCATGGACTGCGGGGTCCCGTTCTGCCACGACGCCTGCCCGCTGGGCAATCTGATCCCCGACTGGAACGACCTGGTCGCGCGCGAGGACTGGCGGGCCGCGGCGGAGCGGCTGCACGCCACCAACAACTTCCCGGAGTTCACCGGCCGGTTGTGCCCGGCTCCCTGCGAGGCCGGCTGCGTCCTCGCCATCAACCAGCCCGCCGTCACCATCAAGAACGTCGAGTGCGCCATCGCCGACCGGGCCTGGGAGGAGGGTTTCGCGCCGCCGGCCCCGCCGGAGCGGCTCTCCGGCCGGACGGTCGCGGTCATCGGCTCGGGGCCCACCGGACTGGCCGCGGCCCAGCAGTTGACCCGGGCCGGTCACACGGTCGCCGTGTACGAGCGGGACGACCGGATCGGCGGGCTGATGAGGTACGGCATCCCCGAGTTCAAGATGGAGAAGCACCACCTGGAACGGCGCATCGAGCAGATGCGGGCCGAGGGCACGAGGTTCCGCACGTCCACGACGGTCGGGCGCGATGTCGACGCCGCCGAGCTGCGGGCCCGTTACGACGCGCTGGTGATCGCCACGGGGGCGACCGCGTGGCGGGAACTTCCCGTACCGGGGCGCGAACTCACCGGGATCCACCAGGCGATGGAGTACCTGCCGCTGGCCAACCGGGTGTGCGCGGGGGACCTGGAGTCGTCGCCGCTGTCGGCCGCGGGCCGGCACGTCGTCATCGTCGGCGGCGGTGACACGGGCGCCGACTGCCTGGGCACGGCCGTGCGGGAGGGCGCCGCGTCCGTGACCCAGCTCGACATCTACGGCCGGCCGGGCACCGAGCGGGACGACGACGCCGAACCCTGGCCGACGTATCCCAGGCTCTACCGGCTGTCCGCCGCGCACGAGGAGGCCCGCGACCTGCGCACGGCCCCGGCGGCGGACGCGGACGCGCGCCTGTTCGCGGCGTCCACCCTGCGCTTCACCGGTGACGCGGACGGGCATGTGCGTTCCCTGCACCTGGTCGAGGTGGACGCCCGGCGCCGACCCGTGCCGGGCACCGAGCGCACCCTGCCCGCCGATCTCGTGCTGCTCGCGCTCGGCTTCTCGGGTCCGGACCGGACGGACGGGCTCATCGACCGGCTGGGACTCGCGCTGGAACCGCGCGGCACGCTCGCGCGGGACGCCGGCTTCGCCACCGGCGTGCCGGGCGTGTTCGCGGCCGGGGACGCCGCCCGCGGGCAGTCGCTCATCGTGTGGGCGATCGCCGAGGGCCGCGCGGTGGCGGCGGCCGTCGACCGCCATCTGTCGGGCGGCACCACACGGCTCCCGGCGCCCATCGGTCCGGACGACCGGCCGATGAGGGTCTGACCGGTACCGGGCACACGGCCGCGCGGGGCCGGGGCCCCGCGCGGTACGGGTGGTCGCCCGCGGCGGCCCGCCGTCCGGGACGGGCGGGCCGCCGCGGACGGGGCGGTGCCGGAACGCGGGCTCCCGCCCCGCCGGGGCTCAGGGCTTGCGCCCCACCGCCCCGTAGCCCGGGATCACCCCGTCGTCCTGCCCCTCCACCGGCTCCCCCAGCTCGGGGTGCCACCGGTGCGGCACCTGGACGCCGGGCTCGACCAGTTCGAGACCGTCGAAGAAGCGGGTGAACTCCTCGCGGGAGCGCAGCGCCAGGGTGACGCCCGCGGCCTTGAGCTTCTCGGTGGCCGCCTTCGACTCCTCGGGGGTGAAGTCGGCCGTCGCGTGGGTGACGACCAGGTGGCTGCCGGAGGGCAGGGCCGCCAGCAGCCGCCCGACCAGGTCGTGCGCCCCGTCCTCGTCGGGGACGAAGTGCAGCAGCGCGATGAGCGACAGCGCGACCGGCTCGGTGAGGTCGAGGACCTTCCGCGCGCCCTCCAGGATGCTGTCCGGGTCGCGCACGTCCGCCTGGAGGTACTCGGTCGCCCCCTCGTCCGTGCCGCGCAGCAGGGCCGCCGCGTGGGCCAGCACGATGGGGTCGTTGTCGCAGTACACGACGCGGGCCCCGGGCGTGATCCGCTGGGCGACCTGGTGGAGGTTGGGCTCGGTGGGGATGCCGGTGCCGACGTCGAGGAACTGGCGTATGCCCTGGCCGACCAGCCAGCGCGTGGCCCGGTGCATGAACGCGCGGTTCACCCGCGCCATCACCGGCACCCTCGGGTCCAGGGCCAGCATCTGCCGGCCCATGGCCTCGTCGACCGGGTAGTTGTCCTTGCCGCCGAGGTACCAGTCGTACATCCGTGCGGGATGGGGCCTGCTCGTGTCGATCTCGACGGGGGACTGCCCGGTCATGACGGACTCCATAAGTCTCTGCAGTTGTCGGTGGTCAATGCGGTGCCATATCACAAGTCAGGAAATAAAAGACAGGACGGACAACAAGGCTCAGGACAGCAGGAAGTCCGCCTCTCCCGCCTTCGCCCCCTCGATGAAGGCCGTCATCTCGGCGGAGGTGTAGATGAGCGCCGGCCCGTCCGGATCGGTGGACTGCCGTACGGCGATCCGGCCGTCGTCGAGCTTCATCGCCTCCAGGCAGTTGCCTCCGTTGCCGCCGCTCCACGGCTTGTGCCAGCCCTCACTGCCCAGCTCCCGCGCGGGCATGCCGTTGTAGATCCGCTCGGCGCGGACCCGCGGTCGGGGCAGGGACGTCAGGGACTCCATGAGTTCCATTCACAGCTCCTTGCGGAGATCCCGGAGGATCTCCTTCGTGCGATGTGCCGTAGCGGCCTGCGCCGCCATGCGGTCCATGACCTCGAGGTGGGTCGCCACCTCGGCGCGCGCGTCCAGGTAGACGGCGCCGGTCAGGTACTCGCTGTAGACCATGTCCGGCAGTTCGGGCATGGCGAATCGGAACAGCACGAAGGGCCCGTACGTGCCGGGGTGCGGCCCGCTGGAGAACGGGGCGACCTGCAGCGTCACGTTGGGCAACTTCGTGGCCTCGAGCAACTTGTCGATCTGGGCACGCATCACCTCCGGACCGCCGACCGGGCGGCGCAGCGCGGTCTCGTCCATCACGACCCACAGCCGGGGCGCGTCCTCGCGGGTGAGCAGTTCCTGCCGTTGCGTGCGCAGGTCGACGTGGCGCTCGATGTCCTCGGGCCGCGTCTGCCCGACGGCGCCCGAGCGCAGCACCCCGCGCGCGTAGTCCTCGGTCTGGAGCAGTCCGGGGACGAAGTGGGGTTCGTAGCTGCGGATGAGGGAGGCCGCGCCCTCCAGGCTGACGTACATCGAGAACCAGCCGGGCAGGATGTCGTGGAAGCGCTGCCACCAGCCGGGCCGGTTGGCCTCCTCCGCCAGCTGCACGAACGCGTCGGCCTCGTCCTCGCAGACGCCGTAGGCCTTCAGCAGGAGCTGGAGGTACGGGATCTTCAGCGCGACCTCGGCCATTTCCATGCGGCGGACGGTGGCGGGGGCGACACGGAGGATGCGGGCGGCTTCCTCCCGCTTGAGTCCCGCGCGTTCCCGCAGGTCCAGCAGGCGCCGACCGAGGACGACCTGACCGACCGTCGGCGCGGACCGCGGTTCGCTCACGCTCCACCTCCACGAGAAGAATTCCTGACAGCCCGGCGGCGTCCGTTCGACGATCCGCCCCGGGAACCCGTCCGCCCGGCCGTCACTCCGACCCTGTGCTCGAACGAGTCTTCGGCGGCCCCAACTGACGCCGCGCGAGGTGCTGTTGCGAGCAGTGTGCCACGCCCGTCCAGACCGTCACACAACACTCTGCATTTTTCAGAGTGACACTTGCCAAGTGTTCACGGCGGGGCGATAGTGGCAAGCGTGATTCCGTCCGCGCCCTTAGGAACAGACGCCGTCGCAGGCCCCCTCGGCCTCGGCGCCACCTCGGAAGACGACCCCGCGGGGGCCGCTGCCGAGCGCCGGTTCCGTTTCGAACTGGCCGCCCATCCGGGTTCCCCCGCTCAGGCCAGACGCCTGACGAGATCACGGCTGACCGGCTGGTCGGTGTGCGAGGACACCCGCGACACAGCGGCCCTGGTCGTCTCCGAACTGGTCACCAACGCCATC
>NZ_MSGP01000367.1 GCF_002078235.1 Streptomyces viridosporus | reverse complement strand
CAGCTTCACGGGGATGCGCGGCACCGCGCATCCCCGTGAAGCTGGTGCCGGTGCGCAGTCCGCCGTCGACCGCCAGCAGGTTGCTCGACTCCACGTAGAGCCTGTCCCCCTGGAGGCCGACGAGATTGATCTCGGACGCGCGGTCGGCGAACCAGCAGGTCCCGTGCCCCTTCACCTCCATCACCGTCATCTGCTCGCCCGTCAGCCGCCGGGTCACCATCCCCCGCAGGCCCTCACCGCCACCCGTGAGCTTCTTGAAGGCCATCTCGCCGTCGTACGCGACCATGGAGCCGTTCTTCGCCTTCACGGCGTCCCCGGTCATGTCGACGGCGAGCACCTTGCTGCTCTGAAGCCTGAACATCGCCACGGATGTGACGGTAGCGGCCGCTTTGCCCCGCCGACAGGTCCCGTGGGGGAGTCGGAACCCGATCGGCCCCCTACGGGCTACGGACCGGCCGGGACGCCCGGCCACCGGGACCCGCGGCTCCGGGGACCCCCTCGGGTGATCGCGGAGGAGATTTGCCACAATGGGCGGACGCTTGTGCGTGCGTTCACAAACCGTCCGACCCGTCGACACCGACGTCCCTCCCACCGAAGGTGATCCGTGGACATCAAGACCGCCACCGCCCTCCGCCGCCTCCGCCTGGTCTCGGGCCCCGAGGCGATCTCGTTCCTCGTCCTGCTCGTCTGCTCGGTCCTGAAGCGGACCACGGACTTCAACGCCGTCCCGGTGATGGGCGCGGTCCACGGCTTCCTCTTCGTCCTGTACGTGCTCTTCTGGGCGGACGCCTGGAACCGCGCCAAGTGGCCGCTGAAGACCGCCGCCTTCTACTTCCTGATGTCGGTCCTGCCCCTCGGCGGCTTCTTCGCCGAGCGCCGGCTCAAGCGGGAGGCCGAGGACGCGGTGATCGCCACCCGCGCCCGGAACGAAGGAGTGGTGCAGGCGTGATCGTCGCCTTCTCCGTGACGCCGCTCGGCGTGGGCGAGGACGTGGGGGAGTACGTCGCCGACGCCGTGCGGGTGGTCCGCGAGTCCGGGCTGCCGAACCGCACCGACGCCATGTTCACCTCGGTCGAGGGCGAGTGGGACGAGGTCATGGACGTCGTGAAGCGCGCCGTCGCCGCGGTGGAGGCACGGGCTCCGCGCGTCTCCCTGGTCCTCAAGGCCGACCTCCGCCCGGGGGTGGAGGACGGCCTCACCTCCAAGGTGGAGACCGTCGAGCGGCACCTGGCGCGGGACGCCGGGTAGCCGGCGACCGACGAAGCGGCCGGCGGGGCCGGTGCGGTCCCGCCGACCGAAGGGCGAGACGGGGCTGACCAGCATATGACCGGCCGGTAGGGTCGGTGCCGTGCCGAAGCCGCTCAGTCTCTCGTTCGATCCCATCGCCCGTGCCGACGAACTCTGGAAGCAGCGCTGGGGAAGCGTGCCGTCGATGGCCGCGATCACGTCGATCATGCGTGCGCACCAGATCCTGCTGGCCGAGGTCGACGCGGTGGTCAAGCCGTACGGGCTGACGTTCGCGCGGTACGAGGCGCTGGTGCTGCTGACCTTCTCCAAGGCGGGCGAGCTGCCGATGTCCAAGATCGGCGAGCGGCTGATGGTGCACCCCACGTCGGTGACGAACACCGTGGACCGGCTGGTGAGGTCGGGCCTGGTGGACAAGCGTCCCAACCCCAACGACGGCCGCGGCATCCTGGCCCGCATCACCGACAAGGGCCGCGAGGTGGTCGAGGCGGCCACCCGCGACCTGATGGCCATGGACTTCGGCCTCGGCGCCTACGACGCCGAGGAGTGCGGCGAGCTCTTCGCGATGCTCCGGCCGCTGCGGCTCGCGGCGGGCGACTTCGAGGAGGGGTGACGCGGCCCACGTGACCCGGTCCGGGATGGCCCGGAACGGGCCGTTACGCTCGACTGCATGAAGAAGAGCGTGCTGACGCGCTACCGCGTCATGGCCTACGTCACCGGTGTCCTGCTCGTCCTGCTGGTCTTCGGCATGATCGGCAAGTACATCCTCGGGGTGGACGGCGCGGACGACTTCACCCAGGTGGTCAGCATCGCCCACGGCTGGCTGTACGTGGTGTACCTGATCTTCGCCTTCGACCTCGGTTCCAAGGCGAAGTGGCCGGTCAAGAAGCAGATCTGGGTGCTGCTGGCGGGCACCGTGCCGACGGCCGCCTTCTTCGTGGAGCGCGGGATCAGCCGCGAGCTGGAGGCGAAGGTCGCGGCCGAGGCGCCCGCGACCGCCGGGGCGTAGCCTTCCGGGCGTCACCGCCGTACGGAGCAGCGTGCGGCGGTCAGCCATCGACATTTACTAGGACGTCCAAGTAAATTCGAAGGTATGGACGCTGACGCCATCGAGGAGGGCCGCCGACGCTGGCAGGCCCGGTACGACGCCGCACGCAAGCGCGACGCGGACTTCACCACGCTCTCCGGCGACCCCGTGGAGCCGGTGTACGGGCCCCGGCCCGGGGACACCTACGAGGGGTTCGAGCGGATCGGCTGGCCGGGTGAGTACCCCTTCACCCGCGGGCTGTATCCGACCGGCTACCGGGGGCGCACGTGGACCATCCGGCAGTTCGCCGGGTTCGGCAACGCCGAGCAGACCAACGAGCGGTACAAGATGATCCTCGGCAACGGCGGGGGCGGGCTCTCCGTCGCCTTCGACATGCCGACGCTCATGGGCCGCGACTCCGACGACCCGCGCTCCCTGGGCGAGGTCGGGCACTGCGGGGTGGCCATCGACTCGGCGGCCGACATGGAGGTCCTGTTCCGGGACATCCCGCTCGGCGACGTCACCACGTCGATGACCATCAGCGGGCCCGCCGTGCCCGTCTTCTGCATGTACCTCGTCGCCGCCGAGCGCCAGGGCGTCGACCCCGCCGTGCTCAACGGCACGCTGCAGACGGACATCTTCAAGGAGTACATCGCCCAGAAGGAGTGGCTCTTCCAGCCCGAGCCGCACCTGCGCCTGATCGGCGACCTGATGGAGCACTGCGCGGCCGGCATCCCCGCCTACAAGCCGCTGTCGGTCTCCGGCTACCACATCCGCGAGGCCGGGGCGACGGCCGCGCAGGAGCTGGCGTACACGCTGGCCGACGGCTTCGGGTACGTGGAGCTGGGGCTCAGCCGCGGCCTGGACGTGGACGTCTTCGCCCCCGGCCTCTCCTTCTTCTTCGACGCGCACGTCGACTTCTTCGAGGAGATCGCCAAGTTCCGCGCGGCCCGGCGGATCTGGGCGCGCTGGATGCGGGACGTCTACGGCGCGCGGAGCGAGAAGGCGCAGTGGCTGCGGTTCCACACGCAGACCGCCGGTGTCTCGCTGACCGCCCAGCAGCCGTACAACAACGTCGTCCGCACCGCCGTGGAGGCGCTGGCCGCCGTGCTCGGCGGGACCAACTCGCTGCACACCAACGCCCTCGACGAGACCCTCGCGCTGCCCAGCGAGCAGGCCGCCGAGATCGCCCTGCGCACCCAGCAGGTGCTCATGGAGGAGACCGGCGTCGCCAACGTCGCCGACCCGCTCGGCGGTGCGTGGTACGTCGAACAGCTCACCGACCGCATCGAGGCCGACGCGGAGAAGATCTTCGAGCAGATCAAGGAGCGGGGCCTCAGGGCCCACCCGGACGGGCGGCACCCGATCGGACCGATCACCTCCGGGATCCTGCGCGGCATCGAGGACGGCTGGTTCACCGGCGAGATCGCCGAGTCGGCGTTCCGCTACCAGCAGGCGCTGGAGAAGGGCGACAAGAAGGTCGTCGGCGTCAACGCCCACACCGGGTCCGTCACCGGCGACCTGGAGATCCTGCGGGTCAGCCACGAGGTGGAGCGCGAGCAGGTCCGGCTGCTGGGCGAGCGGAAGGCCGCCCGCGACGACGCGGCGGTGCGCGGCGCGCTCGACGCCATGCTGGAGGCCGCGCGCTCCGGCGCCAACATGATCGAGCCGATGCTGGACGCCGTGCGCGCGGAGGCGACGCTGGGCGAGATCTGCGGCGTCCTGCGCGACGAGTGGGGCGTGTACACCGAGCCCGCCGGTTTCTAGAGCGGATCCCCTCCCCGGCCGCCCGGCCGGGGAGGGCGGTCACGGCTTGCGGGCCACCGCGCCGTACAGGGAGATCACGGCGTTCGGGTCGGTGGTCTCGCCGTCGGCGAGCTCGGGACGCCAGTCGGTCAGCTGGACCAGACCGGGTTCCACGAGGTCGAGTCCGGTGAAGAAGCGGGCGATCTCCGCGCGGGTGCGCGGCGCGAGGGTGACGCCCCCCGCCTTGTACATCTCGACGCCGCGTCCCACTCCGACGGGGTCGAAGTCGGCGGTGAGCTGCGACAGGACGAGGTGACTGCCGGAGGGCAGGGCGTCGACCAGCCGCGCCACCAGGCCGTACGGATCGTCCTCGTCGCCGAGGAAGTGGGTGAGCGCCACCAGGGACAGGGCCAGCGGCCGGGTGAAGTCCAGGCTCGCGCGGGCCTGTTCCAGGATGTGGTCGGGCCGGCGCACGTCCGCCTCGATGTAGGCGGTGGCGCCCTCGGGGGTGCTGCGCAGGAGCGCCTCGGCGTGCTTCAGCACGATGGGGTCGTTGTCGGCGTAGACGACGCGGCACTCCGGCGCGATGCGCTGGGCCACCTGGTGCAGGTTGGGCTCGGTGGGGATGCCGGTGCCGATGTCCAGGTACTGGCGGACGCCCGCCCGGCCGGCCAGCCACCGGGTGACGCGCTGCATGAACCAGCGGTTGGTCCGGGCGACGTGCCGTGCGGTCCCGTCGACGCTCATGATGCGCCGGCCCAGTTCCTCGTCCACGGGGTAGTTGTCCTTGCCGCCGAGGAACCAGTCGTAGACCCGGGCCGGGTGCGGCCCGGAGGTGTCGATGCGCGCGGCGACGGGTTCGGCTCCGGTTCCGGTCATGCGGGGCTCCCTGGGTGCTCGACGTGCCGTACGTGTCCCGGTCGGGATGATCACCCGATCCTCGCAGGGCGGTCCTGTCGCGGCAAGCAACTACCTTCGCGTGGAAGGGAGTTCGTCGACGAACACGACCCGCGGACGGTCCGGGCCCCTCAGGCGGAGCCGGCCGCGGCGAGCCCCGACAGCAGGACCCGGGTGAAGCCGTGCACCCACTCCTCGTCCGCCGGCTCCGCGCTCACCAGGGTGCGGTGCACCACCGCGCCGGCCACCATGTCGAAGATCAGGTCGGCGGCGCGGGCCGTCCGGCCGGCGTCGGTCTCGGCCGGCAGCTCGCCCCGCGCCTGTGCGCGCGCCCGGCCCGCGAGGACCAGGTGTTTCTGCCGGTCGACGATCGAGGCCCGGATGCGCTCGCGCAGCGCCTCGTCGCGGGTCGCCTCGGCGACCACCGCCATCAGCCCGCTCCTGGCCTCGGGGCGGGCCAGGATCGCGGCGAACTGCAGCACCACGCCCTCGATGTCGGCGGCCAGCGAGCCGCGGTCGGGCACGCGCAGCTCGTCGAAGAGTTCCGCGACCGCGTCCACGACCAGTTCGTTCTTGCCCGCCCAGCGCCGGTAGAGGGTGGTCTTCGCCACCCCGGCGCGGATCGCCACGTCGCTCAACGTGAGCCCGGACCACCCCAGTTCGACCAGAGCCTCGCGGGTCGCGGCCAGGATCGCGGCGTCCGCGGCCGCGCTGCGCGGTCGTCCGGTGCGACTGGCGGGGGTGCGGCTCTGCATGGCACGACCTTAACGGCGGAGACCGCGCGGTCGGTCGTGAGGGAGATCACCCGGGCCCGGTGCCGCGGGGACCCCGTCCGGCGTTACGCTACGAATCGTAGCGAAAGCACGTGCGACCGACGTGCCCGAGCGACGACCACGGCGTGGGGTGGGGACCCGGCGCCCGACAGCACACGAACGCCTGGCTTTCCCCGGACGTTTTCACACACGCGCGCCGCACGGGGGAGGATAGACGCATGCAGCCACGGAACATGTCCATGAGCGGAGTCGTCGACCTCGCCGCGGTGAAGGCGGCCCAGGAGGCCAAGGCGAAGGCGGAGCAGGCGCGCGCCGAAGCGGCCCGGCAGGGCGGCGGGGGCGCCGTCTCCCCGGCCGATCTCGTCATCGACGTCGACGAGGCCGGCTTCGAGCGCGACGTCCTGCAGCGGTCCACCGAGGTCCCGGTCGTCATCGACTTCTGGGCCGAGTGGTGCGAGCCCTGCAAGCAGCTGAGCCCCGTCCTGGAGCGGCTCGCCGTCGAGTACAACGGGCGCTTCCTCCTCGCCAAGATCGACGTCGACGCCAACCAGATGCTGATGCAGCAGTTCGGGATCCAGGGCATCCCGGCGGTCTTCGCCGTGGTGGCCGGACAGGCGCTGCCGCTCTTCCAGGGGGCCGCGGGCGAGGCGCAGATCCGCCAGACCCTGGACCAGCTGGTGCAGGTCGCCGAGCAGCGCTTCGGCCTGACCGGCCTCGTCGTCGACCCGGAGGCCGAGCCGGGCGGCGGCGACCGGGCCGCCGTCCAGGACGCGCCCGCCGGTCCGCACGACGCCCTGCTGGAGGCCGCCGTGCAGGCCCTGGACGCCGGTGACCTGGGCGGCGCCGTCCAGGCGTACAAGAACGTGCTCGCCGAGGACCCGGGCAACACGGAGGCCCAACTGGGTCTCGCGCAGGCGGAGTTGCTCCAGCGCGTACAGGGCCTGGACCCGGCGCGGGTGCGCAAGGACGCCGCCGAGAAGCCGCAGGACGCCGCGGCCCAGATCGCCGCCGCCGACCTGGACCTGGTGGGCGGTCACGTCGAGGACGCCTTCGGCCGGCTCATCGAGACGGTGGGGCGCACCGCGGGCGACGACCGGGACGCCGCACGGGTGCGGCTGCTGGAGCTGTTCGAGGTGGTCGGCGCCGAGGACCCGCGCGTGATCGCCGCGCGCCGGGCGCTGGCACGGGCCCTGTTCTGAGCGGACCGGGCGGCGCGGAGCCCGGTTCCGGCCGCTGCGCCGGCCGTCCGGATCCGTGGGGCCCGAGTGGAGGGCCGGTCCACCGGGACCGAAGCGGCCGCGCTTTGCCAAAACTTGGCAATCGCGGCCGCTGTTACTGCGAGTAAGTCGCAGGCATCGGTCTGTCGGATTCCGTCCAAGGATCAATAGTTTTGTACGCCCCCGCCGAGACACCCAGCGTCGCCGACCGGGATCGGTGGGTCGCCCCTCGGTTACCCGGCCGTTACTAGCGAGTAACGAACCCCCTTGTATGTGCGGCGAGAATGCACCACGATCGGCGACGCTCGGTCCATCGCCCGTGCCCCGACAGCCAATCGGGCCCGCGGGCCTCCTGGGTCCCCACCGAGCAGGGCCGGCGGCAGTGACGCCGGCCCTTGGACAGGGGGGTCTTCGCCCGCGGGTGAAGCCTGTCCAGCAGGGTTGTGCGTGATGCGTGTCAGGCGCGACCAGTGGTTGTCGCTCGGGGGTGACCGCCGGTGATCCGGGCGCTTCGTGCGCCGTCGGGTGCGGGCGCTCTCCTTCCCGAGGACGGAGCACTTCTCCCATCCCTGCCCGACCGAGCCGCCGTCCGTGACGGCCGGTCAGGACAGGAGATGTACGTCCGAGAAGGAGGAAATATGGAGTCCCAGGTGCGTGGCGGGACCAGATGGAAGCGGTTCGCCGTGGTCATGGTGCCCAGCGTGGTCGCCACGGCCGCGGTGGGCGTCGGCCTGGCGCAGGGTGCCCTCGCGGCGTCGTTCAGCGTCTCCGGCCAGCAGTTCAAGGTGACGGCCGGTCACCTGCACGGTGAGGGTTTCGCCCAGTACGGCGGCATCGACAGCGTCTACACCTCGACCGACGGTAAAGAGAAGACGCAGGTTCCGGTCGCGATCTCGTCGTTCGACACGGCGAGGATCACCAAGATGTGCCAGTCAGTCAAGACGGAGATCCCCCTCATCAAGAAGACGATCTACCTTCGTCTCGAGGCGGGCAACGCTCCGGGCAAGCCGGTCACGGCCGAGAACCTCTACATCGACGTCGCCCAGCTCGACGCCGACGCGAAGTTCAAGAACATCGACATCGGCGTCGCGATCCGGGACAAGACGCGCGGCCCCGCGAACAAGGACGAGAAGACCACCCAGCCGGGTGGCTTCGCCCAGCAGGCGGAGTCGGCCGACCTCTACGGCGTCAAGCAGACGGCGTGGGCGACCACGGCCGGCACGTTCACGCTGAACGGCCTCTCGATGCGTCTCGGCGCGGACCCCAAGATGGAGTGCTACTGACGGCCTCCGTCACCGGGGTGTTCCGGGGCAGCTGAGCTGCTCCGGGGGGCGGGGGAGCCGTCGCTTCCCCGCCCCGCCGGCCCCGCCGGTCCGCGTGCCGGGCCATCCTCACAGACTCAGACTTCCGGCTTCTCAGCGCCTACGGCCGAGCCGGTACGTACTTCCACCGGACCCAGGGAGCTTTTTCCATGAGTGCCGAGACTCCGGTCCAGAGCGCCGGGACCTTCACCCGGCTGCGTCTGCGCTTCCGCGACTGGCGGGGCACCCGGCCGTTCTGGGCCGGCCTGTTCACCTTGCTGGGCGGCATCCCCATCGCCTACTTCCCCTACGCCACGCTGAAGCTGGGCCACATGTCGCTCGCCATGGCGACGACCGCCGGGTCGGGGTCGCTGATCATCGGCGTCCTGCTGTTCACGCTCGGCCTGACGATGTGGTTCCAGCAGGCCACGCGCATCTTCGCCGGTGTCGCGTCGATCCTCCTGGCCCTGGTGTCCCTGGTCGTGTCCAACATAGGCGGCTTCATCATCGGCTTCCTGCTGGCGATGATCGGCGGTGCGCTCTCCCTCTCCTGGGCGCCGGGCGAGGCGGACACCGGGGAGAGCGACCCGCGGGGTGCCCTCCGAGGGCCCGGCGGAGAGGGCGCCGTGCGGGACGACGCCCCCGAAGACACCGTCGCCGAGCCGGGGCGGCCCCACCCTCCGTACGAGACCGGCGGTGACGGGGAGACGGGCGGCGTCCGGGCCGAGGACCTCGACAGGGGGCACCGTGTCGGCTGACGAGACGCGCGACCCGAGAGCCGCCGCGCTCCCGGGTCCCCGGACGAAAGGGCCGCGCCACGCGGCCCCGAAGAAGCCGCTGCTGACCCGGCTCCACGTGCCGAGCGGCAAGGTGGTGGCCCTGGCGGCGATGCCGACGGCGGTCCTCATGGGGATGGGGTTCACCCCGACCCTGGCGCTCGCCGACGGCAACGACACGCCGCCCTCCAGAAGCCTGACCGCGGACGAGTACAAGGACTGCCTGGCCGCCATCGAGGAGGCCGAGAAGGGCACCGGGAAGGACGACGCCCCCGCGTCGCCCGCACCGACCCCCACGGCGAGCGACAGCGCGTCCCCGGACGAGGACCCCGTCGCGGAGCCCACCCCCTCGGCCTCCGCCGGTGCGGGCAAGGGCGCGGACAAGGACACGTCCTCTTCGTCGGATTCAGGTTCCGACGACAAGGACGAGCCCAAGACGTCCGCCACCGCCCCGGGCTCCGCAGGCGGCGACACGGCCACGCCGGCCCCGTCGGCGACCACGGGCTCCGGCGGCGGCCTGCTGGGCGCGCTCG
>NZ_MSGP01000366.1 GCF_002078235.1 Streptomyces viridosporus | reverse complement strand
AGGGGGGCGAGGGGGTCTGGGTTCACCGCGGCGCGGCGCACGGGTCCTGCGCCCCCGCCGTCCGTCCCACACAGGCGAGGAGTCGCAAAGGTCTGGATCCATGCCATTGCCTTCTTCGTCGCCGCCTCGTGGGGAGCCGCCCCGTGAGCCTTCCGTCCGCGTCCTCCGAGTCCTCCGCGCCCTCCGCGCTCTCCGCGTCCGCCTCGCCGGTGGAGGAGTTCGCGGTCCCGGCGGCGGCCGAGGCAGAGTGGTCCCGGGACCGGCCTCGTCCCGGACCGGCCTCGTCCCTGGGCCGACGTCGTCCCGGGGTCGACACGGACGAAAGGCGCGCGACATGGCGACCGGGCCGCTGATCGGCATCAGCACGTACGCGGAGTCCGACGTGCGCTGGGGCGTGTGGCGGCTGGACGCCGTGCTGCTGCCCGCCGGCTATCCGCGGCTGGTGCGGCGGGCGGGCGGACTGGCCGCGCTGCTCCCGCCGGACGCGCCGGAGCACGCCGCGGCGACGGTGGCGCGGCTCGACGGCCTGGTGATCGCGGGCGGCCCGGACGTGGAACCCGTCCGCTACGGCGCCGAGCCCGATCCGCGCACCGGGCCGCCCGCGCGGGCGCGGGACGCCTGGGAGCTCGCGCTGATCGAGGCGGCCCTGGAGCGCGGTCTCCCGCTGCTGGGGATCTGCCGGGGCATGCAGCTGCTGAACGTCGCCCTCGGCGGCACACTCGTCCAGCACGTCGACGGCCACGCCGAGGTTCCGGGCGTCTTCGGCCGCCACCCGGTCAAGCCGGTGCCGGGCACGCGCTACGCCGGGCTCGTCCCGGAGGAGGCCTCCGTGCCGACCTTCCACCACCAGGCGGTGGACCGCCTGGGCGGGGGCCTGGTGCCGTCGGCCCACGCGGAGGACGGCACGGTGGAGGCGGTCGAGCTCCCGGCGGCCCCCTGGGTCCTGGGCGTCCAGTGGCACCCGGAGGTGGGCGACGACGTGAGGGTGATGCGGGCCCTGGTCGAGGCCGCCGCGGCCGTCGGCCGGGACGCGCCGCGCCGGTAGCGCCGTCCGCCCGGCCCGCGTCCGCCGCCACCGGCGCCACGGCCGGCCGAAGCGGCGGACGCGGGCCCCTCACCCCCGGGTCAGCGACAGCAGGTCCCGCGCCGGGCCCGTGGGACGGTGGCCGGTCGGCCACACCGCCCGCAGGTCCCGGGCCAGCGCGATGCGATTCACGGGGATCCGGACCAGGCGGCGCATCGCCAGCTCCTCTCCCACCGCCAGCTCGCTGAGGACCGCCGGACCGGCACCGCTCACCGCCGCCGCCTTCACCGCGGTCGTGGAGGACAGCTCGATCAGCGGGCGGGCCGGCCCGCCCAGGGCGGCGTCCAGGACCTGGCGGGTGCCGGAGCCCGTCTCCCGCAGGATCAGCGGGGTGGCCGCCAGTTCCTCCGCGGCGAGCGGGCGCCCGCGGCGGGCCCAGGCGTGGGACGGTGCCGTCACGACGATCAGCCGGTCATGGGCGATCACCACGGAGTCCAGACCGGCCGGCGCGGTGAGCCCCTCCACGAACCCCAGGTCCGCCTCGCCCGACAGCAGCCGCTGCGCCACCGCCGCCGAGTTCCCGGCGAGCAGCGACACCGCCGTGTCCGGCCGCTCGGTGCGCAGGGCGATCAGCCAGCCCGGGAGCAGGTACTCGGCGATCGTCATGCTCGCCGCCACCCGCAGCCGTGAGTCCCTGCGGTCCCGCAGGGCCTGCGCCCCCGCGTCGAAGGCCTCCGCCGCCTCCACGATCCGCCGCGCCCAGTCGGTGACCAGCGCCCCCGCGTCGGTCAGCCGCGAGCCCCGCGGCGAGCGGTCCACCAGCGCCACTCCGAGCTGCCGCTCCATCGACCGGACCCGGCTGCTCGCCGCGGGCTGGGTGATGCCCAGCTCCCGTGCCGCCCCGCCCAGACTCCCCAGCCGCGCCACCGCCAGCAGCAGCTCCAGCGCCCCGAGGTCCGGCACCCGGTGGGCCAGGGATCCGGTGGCCGGTGGCCGGTCGTCGGCGTGGTCGTCCGTCCTGCTCATAAGACCAGCTTATGTCGCCATAGAGGGGTGCTCCCTGGTGACCGCCCCGCCCCTGCACGACCGTGTGACCATGGTTGTCACAGCCCGTTCCCGGCCTCCCCTCCCCCGTGCCACCGCACGGCCCGCGCGCGCCACGGCCGTCCGTCACCTCGGACCCAACTGGTACGCCTGCGTCATGGGCACCGCCGTCGTGGCCGGTTCCGGAGCCGCGCTGCCCGTGCGCGTGCCCGGGCTGCGCACCGCGCTCACCGCCGTCTGGGCCCTGTCCCTCGTCCTCCTCGCGGCCCTGCTCGCCGCCCGTGCCCTGCACTGGGCCCATCATCGCGACCGGGCCCGCGCCCACCTGCTCGACCCGGCCACGGCCCCGTTCTACGGCTGCCTGTCCATGGCGCTCCTGGCCGTCGGCGGCGGCGCCCTCACCGTCGGGCGGGACTGGACCGGCACCGGTCCCGCCGTCGCCCTCGACGCCGTGCTGTTCACCGCCGGTACGGCCGTCGGGCTCGTGGCCGCCGTGGCCGTCCCGTACCTCATGGCCGTACGCCACCGGGTCACACCGGAGCAGGCGACACCCGCGTGGCTGCTGCCGCTGGTCGCGCCCATGGTGTCCGCCGCCCTCGGACCGCACCTGGTCCCCCACCTGCCGCCGGGGCAGCCCCGGCTGACGCTGCTGCTCGCCTGCTTCGCGCTGTTCGGACTCAGCCTGATCGCGACCCTGGTGATGCTGCCGCTGGTCTTCGCCCGCCTGGTCACCGGCGGCCCACCGCCCCTCGCGCTCACCCCGACGCTGTTCCTGGTGCTCGGGCCGCTCGGCCAGTCCACCACCGCCGTCGGCGCGTTCGCCGACGCCGCCCCCGGTGTCGTGCCGGCGCCGTACGACGAGGGGTTCGGCCTGCTCGCGGTCCTGTACGGGGTGCCCGTCATGGGCTTCGCGCTGCTGTGGCTCTGCCTCGCCGGCGCCCTGGTCGTACGGGCCCGGCGCCGGGGGATGCGCTTCTCGATGACGTGGTGGTCGTTCACCTTCCCGGTCGGCACCTGCGTCACCGGCGCCGAGGCGCTGGCCCGGCGCACCGGACTGCTCGCCTACGACGGGCTCACGCTCGTCCTGTACGCCGTCCTGCTCGCCGCCTGGGCCACCGCCGCGGTGCACACCGTGCGGGGCCTGGTCAGCGGCGCGCTGCTCGCAGGGCCCGCCCCAGCACGGCCGGCGCCTCGGCCAGCGACGGCCCGTACCAGGTGAGGTGCCGGCCACTGACCAGGGCGCAGGGCAGCCCGGGAAAGGCCTCCGGCCCGTCGTCCGCGGTGAAGCGGTACGGCTCGTCGGGGAGCACGACGAGGTCCGGGCCGGTCGCGCGCAACGCGTCGAGCGGGATCCGCGGATAGCGCTCCGGATGGGCCGCGTACGGGTGGTCGACGCCGAGCCGGGACAGCAGATCGCCGGCGAAGGTGTCCCGGCCCAGCACCATCCAGGGCCGCCGCCAGACCGGCACCACCGCCGTCCGGCGGTCCGGCGGCGCGGGCAGGGCGTCCCAGGCGGCCTCGGCCTCGTCCAGCCACCGGGGCCGCGAGGGCGCCCCGCACGCCGTGAGCACCCCGGCCAGCTCGTGGAAGGCCTGCGGCAGCGTCCGCACCTCCGTCACCAGCACCTCGACGCCCGCCGCGCGCAGGGCCGCCAGGTCGGGCTCGCGATTCTCCTCCTCGTTGGCGAGCACCAGGTCGGGGGCGAGGGAGACGATCCGGTCCGTCTTCGGGTTCTTCGTGCCGCCGACGCGGACGACGTCCAGCCCCGCGGGGTGCGTGCACCAGTCGGTGGCGCCGACCAGCAGGCCGGGGGCGGAGAGCGCCACGGCCTCCGTCAGCGACGGGACGAGGGAGACGACCCGAACGCCGCTCACCGGCGCGGTCCGTCCCGCACCGCCTCGATGTGCTCGGCCACGGCGACGACGACGAGCCGCGTCTCCGGGACCGTGGCACGCCAGCGGTGCCGGACGCCCCCGGTGAGGTACAGGGTGTCGCCGCGGCCCAGGCGGTAGGCGCGCCCCTCCGCCTCGATCTCCACGGCGCCGTCCGCCACGTACATCAACTGGTCGTTGCGGAACTGGAGTTCGCGGCCCGCGTCATGGTCGCCGATGAACTCGGAGGCGTGCATCTGGTGGTGACCGCGCACCAGGGAGCGCACCCGCGGGGCGACCCCCGGTTCGCCTCCGGCCCCCTCGGCACGGACGACGTCGACGCTGCACGCCGGGTCGGCCGCGGCGAGGAGTTCCACGGCGGTGGTGCGCAGGGCGTCGGCGACCTTCTCCAGGGAGTTCTGGCTGGGCCGCGCCCGCTCGTTCTCGATCTGGCTCAGGAAGGGTACGGACAGGCCGCTGCGCTCGGCCACGACGGCGAGGGTGAGGTCCAGCGCACGGCGTCGCCGCCGCACCGCCGCGCCCACCCGCAAGGGCTGTTCTTTGTGATCGCCCATCGCTTCGGCTCCCTCCTTCGCCCATCGTCCCGCGCCCGGCGCCCGGTGTCCCGGCGTACGTCCCCCCGCGGGGGTTGTCTGCACCCTACGCATGTTCGGCAAACCGTTTCAGGCGCCTGCCACGTCGCCGTCGCACGGGGCCGGGTCCGACCCCCCACTTCGCGCCAGTCGTCGAGCGGACCGTCGTGCGGTTCCCCCGCACGCGATACGGGGCGTTCCCGCCATTGTTCACCCGGATCGGCTCCAGGTCATGGGGAGGTCCCGGGGAGGGCGTAGCGGTGTGTGGTTGTCCGGATTCCTACCGTGGCCGCGTCCGCCGCCCGGCCCCGGACACGCCTCGGGGGCGGGCCCGGCCGCACGGTCGAGTGCGCGGCGGGGCCCGCCCCCGGGGGAGCGGCCGGTACGGCGTCCGTTACCGCGGGGTCATCCGCTCCACCACGTCCGGGTGCTCCTCCAGCCAGGCGGCGACGGCCTCCTCCTCGTGGCCCTGGCCGCGGTCCTTGATCTCGCGCTCCAGGGTGGCGAGCTCTTCCTCGCTCATCCGGAAACCCTTGATCCACTTCGTGAGCTCGGGGTACTGCTCGGGGAACTTCTTGCTCGCGATCGTGTGGATCGTGTTGCCCTCGCCGAAGAGCCCCTTGCCGTCCTTCAGCTTGGTCAGCTCGTACTCGGCGTACGCCCAGTGCGGCGACCAGAGCACGACCGCGACGGGCTTCTTCTTGGCGTAGGCGCGCTTGAGCTCGGCCAGCATCGCCGGCGTGGAGCCGTCGACGACCTTGTACTCCTCGTCCAGGCCGTAGCCCGGCAGGACGTCGGACTTGAGCAGGTTCATCACGCCGGTGCCCGGCTCGATGCCGATGATCCGCCCGTCGAAGAGGTCGGCCTTGCCCTTGAGGTCCTCGAGGGACTTGACGTCCTTGACGTAGGAGGGGACGGCGATCTCCAGGGACGTCGGCTCGTACCAGGTGCCGAGGTCGGTGAGGTCGTCCTTGCTCTTGTCCCAGTAGTTCTTCTGGGCGTGCGGCAGCCAGGCGTCGAAGTTGAGGTCGAGGTCACCGGAGGCGAGGCCGGTGTAGACCGGGCCGACGTCCATCTGCTTCAGGTTCAGCGTGTAGCCCCGCCGCTCCAGGACGTTCTTCCACAGGTAGGTGATGGCGATGTCCTCGTCCCAGGGGAACCAGGCCACGTCCAGCGGCCGCTTCGCCTCGGCGGGGGTGGCGCCGGAGCCGGAACCGGAGCCGACCGGGGCCCACTGGTCGACGACCTCCGGGTTGTCCTCCAGCCAGGCGCGGACGGCGTCCTGCTGCCGGCCCTTGCCGGCCTTGTTGATCTCGGCCTCGAGGCTGGTGAGCTGCTCCTCGGTCATCGAGAAGTCCTCGAGCCACTTCCCGACGAGCGGGTGGTCGTCGGTGAAGCCCTTGCGGGACAGCGTGTGCACGCCGTCGCCCTCGCCCCAGGCGCCCTTGGGGTCCTCCAGCTTCTTCAGGTCGTAGTCGCTGTACGCCCAGTGCGGTGACCAGAGCGTGACGAGGACCGGTTCCTTCTTGCTGTAGGCCCGCTTGAGCTCGGCCAGCATCGCGGGGGTGGAGCTGTCGACGACCTTGTACTCCTGGTCCAGGCCGTACTCCTCGAGGACCTTGCTCTTGAGCAGGCCCATCATGCCGGCGCTGGACTCGATGCCGGTGATCTCGCCGCCGAAGAGGGACGCCTTGCCCTTGAGGTCCTCCAGCGAGTCGACGTCCTCCATGTACGCCGGGACGGTCAGCTCCAGCGAGGTCTCGTCGTACCAGGCGCCGAGGTCCTCGAGCCGGTCGCCGTACTTCTTCCAGTACGGCTCGTGGGTGGTGGGCAGCCAGGCGTCCGTCTGGAAGTCGATGTTGCCCTGGGCGAGCGCGGTGTACAGCGGACCCGCCTCGAACTGCTTGGCCTCGACCTCGAAGCCGCGCCGCTCGAGGATCTCCTTCCACAGGTACGTGGAGGCGACGCCCTCGTCCCAGGGGATGTAGCCGATGGTGATCTTCTTGCCGTCGCCGACGTTCTTGCCGTCGGCGGCGGTGTCCGTGCCGCCGCCGTTGCCGCCGAAGAGCCCCATGCCGCCCGCCACCAGGGCGAGGACGACGACGCCGATCACGGCGACCTGCGGGCGGGGCCGGTAGGACCAGATCTTCAGCCCCTGGGCGGCGCGGGCCTTGGCGGCGGCGCGGCGGCCGAGCGGGGAGACCTGGGTGCCCAGGGCGCTGGTCATGCGGTCCAGGTAGATCGCCAGGATGACGATGGCGATGCCGGACTCGGCGCCGAGACCGATGTTGAGCTGCCCGATGGCCTCGATGACCGCGCCGCCCAGGCCGCCGGTGCCGACCATGCCGGCGATCGCGGCCATGGACAGGCCGAGCATGATGACCTGGTTGACGCCCGCCATCACCGTGGGCAGCGCCAGCGGGAGCTGGACGCGCAGCAGGGTGTTGCGGGGGGTGGTGCCGAACGCCTCCGCGGCCTCGACGAGTTCCTTGTCGACCTGGCGGATGCCCAGCTCGGTCATGCGCACGCCCGGGGCGAGCGCGAAGATCAGGGTGGCGACGATGCCCGGGGCGGGGCCGGTCCCGAAGAACAGGATCGCCGGGATGAGGTAGATCATCGCGGGCAGCGTCTGCATGAAGTCCAGGACCGGCCGGACCATGGCGCTGACCCGGTCCGAACGGGCCGCCCAGATGCCCACCGGCACCGAGATGACCAGCGCGATGACGGTGGCGACGATGACCAGCGCCAGCGTCACCATCGAGTCCTCCCACAATTCGAGGGAGTCCAGGAAGGCGAAGCCGGCGAAGGTGAGGACACCGGCGAAGGTGCCCCGCAGCCAGAAGGCGATCACCGCGAAGATACCGGCGAGCAGCAGCGGTTCGGGCGCCTGGAGGGCGGCGTTGACGCCGTCGTAGGCACCGGTGAAGACGGCCTTGAAGAAGTCGAACAGCCAGGTCACGTTGGCGAGCAGCCAGTCGACCGCGGTGTTGACCCAGTCGCCGAGCGGGATCCTAGGCACTGACCATCACCTTCTCGCCGCCCTTGTCCCGCGGGGAGTCGCAGACACCGGGATCGGCCTCCTCGTCGCCGAGGAAGCCGACGAGGCGCTGCCGGGGCACCACCCCGACGAGCGCGTGGTCGCCGTCGAGGACCGCCACGGGGTGCGGTACGCGGGCGCTGATCGCGCACAGGTCGGTGAACGGCGTGTCGGGCGTCGCGGTCTCGCAGCCGCAGTCGGCCTCGTCGCCGCGGACCTCGCGCTCCATCACCGCGCCGGCGGTCAGCACGCGGGAGCGGTCGACGTCCTGGGTGAAGGAGGCGACGTAGTCGTTGGCGGGGCGGATCAGGATGTCCTGCGCGGTGCCGATCTGCACGATGCGGCCGTCGCGCATCACCGCGATGCGGTCGCCCAGGCGCATGGCCTCGTTGAGGTCGTGGGTGATGAAGACGATCGTCTTCTTCAGCTTCTTCTGCAGCTCGATCAGCTGGTCCTGCATGTCGCGGCGGATCAGCGGGTCGAGTGCGCTGAAGGACTCGTCCATCAGCAGCAGGTCGGCGTCGGTGGCGAGCGCGCGGGCCAGGCCGACGCGCTGCTGCATGCCGCCGGACAGCTCGTCGGGCCAGGAGTCCTCCCAGCCGGCCAGGCCGCACAGGGCGAGCGCCTCGTCGGCGCGGCGTTCGCGCTCGGCGCGGGGCACGCCCTGCACTTCCAGGCCGTAGGCGGCGTTGTCGCGGACGCTGCGGTGCGGGAAGAGCGCGAAGTGCTGGAAGACCATGCTGATCTTTCGGGAGCGGACCTCGCGCAGCTGCCGGTCGGACAGCGCGGTCAGGTCCTGCCCGCCGAAGCGCACCTGGCCGGCGCTCGGCTCCAGCAGGCCGTTCAGCATGCGCAGCAGGGTGGACTTGCCCGAGCCGGACAGGCCCATGACGACGAAGATCTCGCCCGGTTCCACGGTGAACGAGGCGTCGATCACGGCCGCCGTGGTACCGCCGGCGCGCAGCTCCTCCCGGTCGGTCTCTTTGTTGTGCAGTCGTGCGACCGCCTGGTCCGGTCGTCTGCCGAACACCTTGTACAGATGCTCGGCCTCAAGCCTGGATGACACGCGTACCTCTTGTCTCGACGGCAATGACAGGAGCGATGCGCGGCGGACGGCTCACACGGTCCTGAACAGTTGAATCTGTAACCGGCATCGCTCCGGGCCGCGCCTCCCCGGTTTCTCACCGGGCAAACGTGTTCGTGCGCCGCCTCACAGCGCCACCACAGGGCGCAACGCGTTGCGCAGCGCGCACAGCCGTAAGCACAGGCGTGTGCGCGTGCGTGCGCACACGCGTGCGCGGAGGCGCTGTCGGTGGCGTACGGCATGATGCGGAGCGTGACCGGACGACTGATGCTCCTCGACACCGCCTCCCTGTACTTCCGCGCCTACTTCGGCGTCCCGGAGTCCGTCCGGGCCCCGGACGGCACGCCGGTGAACGCCGTGCGCGGGCTGCTCGACTTCATCGACCGCCTGGTGAAGGACCACCGGCCGGACCACCTGGTGGCCTGCATGGACGCCGACTGGCGCCCGCAGTGGCGGGTGGAGCTGATCCCCTCCTACAAGGCGCACCGCGTCGCCCGGGAGCAGGCGGCGGGCCCGGACGAGGAGGAGGTGCCCGACACGCTCTCGCCCCAGGTGCCGGTGATCGAGGCCGTCCTCGACGCGCTGGGCATCGCGCGGGTGGGGGTCGAGCGGTACGAGGCGGACGACGTGATCGGCACGTTCACCGCCCGGGCGGAGGGACCTGTCGACATCGTCACCGGCGACCGCGACCTGTACCAGCTGGTGGACGACGCGCGCGGGGTGCGGGTGCTGTATCCGCTGAAGGGCGTCGGCACGCTCCAGGTCACCGACGAGGCCGTGCTGCGCGAGAAGTATGGGGTGGACGGCCGGGGGTACGCGGATCTGGCACTGCTGCGCGGCGACCCGAGCGACGGCCTGCCGGGCGTGCCGGGGATCGGCGAGAAGACGGCGGCCAAGCTGCTGGCCGAGTTCGGCGACCTGGCCGGGATCCTGGCGGCCGTGGACGACCGGCAGGCGAAGCTCACGCCGTCGCAGCGCAAGCGCCTGGACGGGGCGCGGCCGTACCTCGCGGTCGCTCCCGGGGTCGTCCGGGTCGCGGACGACGTCCCGCTCCCGGAGGTCGACACGGTGCTGCCGCGCGCGCCGCGCGACCCGGCCGCGCTGGAGTCCCTGGCGGCCCGCTGGGGTCTGGGAGGGTCGCTCCAGCGCCTGCTGACGACCCTCTCGAGGTGAGCCGCGGGCGTCTTTCGAAGACCGGTGAACCGGACGGACCGTCCACCGGCGAGGCACCCACCACGAACGGAGTGTTAGCTTAGGTAAACCTAACTACCACGGCTGGGAGGCCCGCATGGCAGAGCGACCGGCACGCACTTCGCGCACGCCGCACACCGCCGAGGTCGTCCGCACCGAGCGACTGACCCCCCACATGCACCGTGTGGTGCTCGGCGGCGAGGGCCTCGCCGGCCTCGCCGCGGACACCTGCACGGACCACTACGTCAAGTTGCTGTTCCCGCCCGCGGGGGTGACCTATCCGGAACCCTTCGACCTGCAGCGCGTCCGGGAGGAGCTGCCGCGCGAGCAGTGGCCGGTGACCCGGACGTACACCGTGCGCCACTGGGACGCCGAGCAGCGCGAGATGACCCTGGACTTCGTGATCCACGGCGACGAGGGCCTGGCCGGCCCCTGGGCGGCCGGCGTCCGGCCGGGCGAGGTGGTGCGGTTCCTGGGGCCGGGCGGCGCCTACGCCCCGGACCCGGCCGCCGACTGGCACCTGTTCGTCGGCGACGAGAGCGCGCTGCCCGCGATCGCCCGCTCCCTGGAGGCGCTGCCGCGGGGCCGTGCGGCGTACGCCTTCGTGGAGGTCGCCGGCCCCGAGGAGGAGCAGAAGATCGACTCCGATGTGGAGATCCGCTGGCTGCACCGCGGTGACCGCCGCGTCGGCGAGGCCCTGGTGGAGGCCGTACGGGGTCTGGACTTCCCCGAGGGCCGGGTGCAGGCCTTCGTCCACGGCGAGGCCCACTTCGTGAAGGAGCTGCGCCGTCTGCTGCGGGTCGAGCGCGGGATTCCGCGCGAGGACCTGTCGATCTCCGGTTACTGGCGGCTCGGCCACAACGAGGACGGCTGGCAGGCCTCCAAGCCGGAGTGGAACGCGCGCATCGAGGCGGAGCAGGAGAAGGCGGAAGCCTCCTCCTGACCTCCCCCGCTCCGCCCGGGCCGCGCCATGGCTCCGGCCGGGTGAACCGGGGCGCCCCGCACCGGCCCGGTCGGCGTGGCGAGCCGGCGCCGGGCGCGCCACTGCCCGATGATCCGGGCACGTGGCACACACCTTCGAAGAGCTCGTGGCCAAGCAGCGCGCGGCGGACGAGGCACACGTCCGGGTACAGCAGCTGCGGGAGGCCTATGACCCGTCCACCCGCGCCCAGTGGAGCGGACAACAGACCACCACCTGGGAGACCGCCTGGCGGGCCTGGCGCGATCTGGCCCGGGACGTCCGGGTCTCGATGAGCGAGTACGCGCGCGACGAGGGCCTGCCGCGCCACGAGGTCGAGGCCCGGGTGCAACGGGCGGTACGGCACGAGGAGCAGGGCGGGACGGACGCACCGGACGCCTAGGGCCGCCGCGGCGGCCCCGAAGACGCCGCCCGTCCCGCGGGGCTCCCCCGGCGGGACGGGCCGTGCCGTCCGGTGCCCCCGCGCGCGGACCGGCCTCGTACCCTTGCTCACCGTGAGACGCAGACGCCCGGCCCCGCCCCCTCCCCTGCCGCAGCGCGACGGTGTGGACCCGGTGCGGGTGCGGCTGCCCGCCGGGGGGTCGTGGGCCACGGTGCGGGATCACCTGGTGCAGCGGCTCTCGGCCGGGCCCGGTGTCGTGGACGGGATGTTCGCCGCGGGGCTGATCGTCGGGGCGGACGGCCGGGCCGTGCCGGCGGACGCGCCGTACGAACCCGGTGTGTTCCTGTGGTTCCACCGGGAGCTGCCCGCCGAGGTGCCGGTGCCCTTCCCGCTGGAGGTCGTCCACCGGGACGAGCACATCGTCGTCGTCGACAAGCCCCATTTCCTGGCCACCACCCCGCGCGGCAGCCATGTCGCCCAGACCGCGCTGGCCCGGTTGCGCCGCGAGCTCGGCATCCCGGAGCTCGGTGCCGCGCACCGCCTGGACCGGCTCACCGCGGGACTGGTGCTGTTCACGGTGCGCCCCGGCGAGCGCGGCGCGTACCAGACGCTGTTCCGCGACCGGCGGGTGCACAAGGAGTACGAGGCCGTGGCCCCCTACGACCCCGGGCTGGACCTGCCCCGGACCGTGCGCAGCCGGATCGTGAAGGAGCGCGGGGAGCTCGCCGCCCGGGAGGTCGAGGGCGAGCCGAACGCGCTGACCCTCGTCGAGCTCACCGAGCACCGGGCGGACGGCCCGGGCCGGTACCGGCTGGTGCCCGGCACCGGCCAGACCCATCAGCTGCGGGTGCACATGAGCGCCCTGGGCGTGCCGATCCTCGGCGACCCGCTGTATCCCGAGGTGACCGCCCCCGTCCCGGCCGGTGACTTCCGGCGTCCGCTGCAACTGCTGGCACGGGTGCTGGAGTTCACCGATCCGGTGACGGGCGTGGAGCACCGCTTCACCAGCCGCCGGGAGCTCGCGGCGTGGTCCTCGTACGAGGAGTGGGCCGCCGGTCAGTAGCCGCGCCACCAGAGCAGGAAGCGCTGCCACGCGCCCCGCGGCCGGGCCGGCACCGCCGTCGGCTGCGGCGGTGGCACCGGCCCGGGCCCCGGGGCCGGCGCGGGCTCGGCACGCCGCTCGGACGCCGCCGGCGCGGAGGGCGCGGGCTGCGGCCGGGCGGCGCCGATGTGCCAGTCCTGCCGCGCGGGCGGCTCGTTCTGGTGACTCGGCCGCTGCGTCACGTCCTGCTGCGGCCTCGGGGTGAACCGGACGGGCAGCGCCACCAGGTGACGTGAGGCGATGGACTCGGTGTAGACCAACTCGTCCTCGTCGATGTCGAGTTCGACGTCGGGCAGCCGCATGAGCAGGGCGTCGACGCCGACTTCGGCGATGGCGCGGCCGATGTCCTGGCCGGGGCACTCGTGCGGGCCGCCGCCGAAGGCGAGGTGGGAGCGGTTGCCCTGCATGTCGGCGGTCGGGTCCGGGCGCACTCTCGGGTCGACGTTGGCCGGGGCGGGCGCGAACAGCAGTCCGTCGCCCTTGCGGATGCGCCGGCCGCCGAGCTCCGTCTCCTGCTTGGCGAAGTAGCCGAAGGTGGTGCTGAACGGCGGCTCGTCCCAGAGCAGTTGCTCCACCGCCTCCGGCACCGTCATCTGACCGCCGTTGAGCTGGGCGCGGAAGCGCGGGTCGATCAGCACCTGGCGCAGCACGTTGGCGAGGAGGTTGGCGGTGGTCTCGTAGGCGGCGATGAGCACCAGCCTGAGGTGTTCCCTGACCTCTTCGTCGGTCAGTCCGGCCGGGTGGGTGACGAGGTGGCTGGCGAAGTCGTTCACCGGCTCGGCCCGGCGGCGGGCGGTGAGGCGGCCCAGGGCTTCCACGATGTACGCGTTGCTGGCGTTGGCGGTCTCGGTGCCCTTGATCATGTCGCGGGCGGCCTCGACGATCCGGTCGTCGTACTCGTCGGGCATGCCGAGGATCTGGCACATCACGGCCATCGGCAGGTGTTCGGCGTACTGGCCGACGAGGTCGGCCTCGCCCTTCTCGCAGAACCGGTTGACGACGCGCTGGGTGCTGCGGTTGATGTGCCGGCGCAGGGTGCGGAAGTCGATGGTCGCCACGGCGGCGTCGATGGCGCCGCGCAGCCGCTTGTGCTCGTCGCCCTCGGCGTGGGCGCAGATCGGCTGCCAGGCGATGTGCGGCATGAGCGGGTGGTCGGGCCTGACCAGGCCCTCCCTGAGCGGGGACCAGGTGCGGGTGTCCCGGCAGTACTGCGCGGGGGTGCGCACCATGTGCAGGTTCTCGGCGTGGCCGAGGACCACCCACACCGGCAGGTCGTCGTGGAGCAGCGCGGGTGCCACCGGGCCGTGTTCGGCCCGGAGTTCCTCGTACAGCTTCCTCAGGTCGTCCGCCTCGTGCAGTCGGCGCAGCCCCCCGGGGCCCTGGCCGTGCGCGGGGCAGCCGGGGGGCGGACCGGGCCGGGGGACGTCCGCTCCGGTCGGGAGGTGTCCGGTCGGGGAGTGGGATTCAGGCGTCACAGTGGTCGCTCCGAAAGCGAGGGCTGGGGGGTTCTGGACGGGGGCGGACCCGGACTCAGGTGAGCGAGCCCGTCATGGCGAGGGAGTGCAGGAACCGCATCAGCGTCATCAGGACGTCACGGCTGGAGGCCCGGCGCCGTACGTCGCACTCCATGATCGGAATGTCCTCGGACAGGTCGAGGGCGGCGCGCAGATCGGCGATCGGGTAGCGCGGCGCGTCCGGGAAGGAGTTGACCGCGACGACGAACGGCACACCGCGTTCCTCCAGCCGCCCCATGACGTCGAAGCTGACCTCGAGGCGACGGGTGTCGACCAGCACCACCGCGCCGAGCGCCCCCTCGAACAGCCCGTTCCACAGGAACCAGAAACGCTCCTGGCCCGGGGTGCCGAAGAGGTACAGCACCAGCTGGTCGGTGATCTTGATCCGGCCGAAGTCCATGGCCACCGTGGTGGCCGTCTTGGACGCGGAGCCGAAGTCGTCGTCCACCCCGATGCCGGCCTGCGTCATGGTCTCCTCGGTGGTCAGCGGTTTGATCTCGCTGACCGCGCCGACCATGGTCGTCTTGCCGACCCCGAATCCGCCCACGATCACGATCTTCGCCGCGGCCTGCGCCGTGTGCGGCAACTGGTCCTCGGCCCGTGGGCCCGGGATGGTGTCAGAGCCGTTGAAGTCCATGCATCACCGCTTCGAGAAGGGAACGGTCCGGGAGCGCCTGACGGACGATCGGGGAGCGCGCCTGCACCAGTTCCGCCGTCAGCATCTCGGTGATCAGCACGGTCACCACGCTGAACGGCAGGCTGAGGTAGGCCGACAGTTCGGCCACGGACAGGGGGGCGACGCAGAGCCGGAGCAGCGCCGCCTGCTCGGGTGTGGCGGAGGGCGGAGGGTCCGGGGAGCGCGCCACGATCAGTGTCACGAGGTCGATGTCCGCGCGTTCGCCGTCCGCACCGGCGACGACGTACAGCCGCTCCGGGTTGCCGCCCCCTCCCGCCCCGGCCCGCGCGGCCGGCCGGGGCGGGGACTCGCCCCGGGGGACGCGCCTCTGGCGTTGCGGAGGAGTCATACGGTCTGCCCGTTCCGTCGGGGCGGGGTGGTGAGGTGGGCACCGATGCGGACGACCAGGTCGCGCATCATGCCGCCCATGCGGCCGGGTTCGCAGGTCATGTCGGAGAGCACCGCGAGGTAGGCGTTGGCCCCGGCCGCCATCAGGTAGAAGTAGCCCCCGTTGATCTCGATGAGCACCATCTTCATCTCGCCGTCGCTGCCCGGGAGTTCCTGGGCGACGGCCCCGGCGAGGCTCTGCACCCCCGCGCAGGCCGCGGCGACCCGGTCGGCGGCGTCCGGGTCACCGCCGTGGCGGGCGATGCGCAGGCCGTCGGCGGAGAGCACCACGATCATCTCGACGCCGGGTACGCCGTCGGCGAGCTCCTTGAGCATCCAGTCGAAGTTCGCTCGTTGCTGGATCACTTGAGGTCCCCCTCGTCATCGGCCTCGGTGCGGGCCGGTTCGTTGATGAGATGCAGGTAGGCGGTCGGGTTCCGGGTGAAGTCGGTGGGGTGGACGCCCGGTTCGAGGTCCTTCTTCAGGCCCTCCCAGAAGGCGTCGACCCACAGACCGGGCTCACGGTCCTCCTTCTGCTCGGGCTTCTCGGGCTCGGACGTGACGGTCGCCCAGGGGTCCCGGTACGTCTCGCCCCGCTCCGCGGCCTCGCGCCGGGCCCGTTCGGCGGCCGCCTGCTCGGCGTACCGCTGGCTCAGCGGGGTCTTCACCCGGCTGCGGCGTTGCGGCAGGCCGCCCGCGGTCCACTCGGTGACCTCGGGGACGTCGTCCTCCAGGGGGACCGTGGCCGGGATGCGGGGGCTGGTGGGGCGGCGCTTCTTGGGTGCGCGCTGCGGCCCCGGCAGGGCGTCGACCTGGTGGGGCACGGCGGTCGCCCCGATGCCGTGGGCGAGGCCGACCCCGGGCTCCTCGGTCAGCATGTCGCTCGGCACGACGAGGATGGCGCGGACCCCGCCGTAGGCGGAGGCGCGCAGCGAGACCTTCATGTCGAACGCGGCGCAGAGCCGGCCGACGACGGCGAGGCCGAGGCGCGGGCTCGCGCCGAGTTCCTGGAGGTCGACGCCCTTCTGGGCACGCTCGAGGATGCCCTCGATCCGGGCCCGGGCGTGCTCGTCGAGGCTGACGCCGGCGTCCTCGATCTCGATGGCGACGCCGGTCTGCACCTCCGTGGCGGTGACGTGCACCTTGGTGCTCGGCGGCGAGTAGCGCGTGGCGTTGTCGAGGAGTTCGGCGGCGGCGTGGATGACCGGCTCCACGGAGATGCCCTTGACGTTGACCTTGGCGATCGACTTCAGCTCGATGCGGCGGTACTCGAGGATGCGGGACATGGCGCCGCGCAGGACGCTGTAGAGCGCGACCGGCTTGGGCCACTGGCGTCCGGGGCGGCCGCCGCCGAGCACGGAGATGGAGTCGGCGAGACGGCCGATCAGCGCCGTGCCGTGGTCGATGCGCAGCAGGTCGTCGAAGACCTCGGGGTTGCGGCCGTGGTCCTCCTCCATCTCACGGAGTTCCTTGGCCTGCTGGTGGACGATCGCCTGGACGCGGCGGGCGATGCTGACGAAGGAGCGCTGGGAGGAGTCCCGCAGGTTCTCCTCCTCGTCGATGATCCGCAGCATCGTGCTCAGCAGCTCGATCTGGTACCGCGGCAGGTCGCGCCAGGCCGGGTCGAGCCCGGGCAGGGCGCGGAGCACCTCGTCGGGGTCGTTCCCGCGGTGCAGGTGGTCCAGGGCCGCGGGGACGACCTGCTTCGTGAAGTAGTGCGTCTCCGTGTCGTGGGCGGCGATCCGCGCCTCCAGATACGCACGGTGACGCTCGTGCTCGGCTCGCGCGTCGCGCAGCACACGGCCGCGGCGCACCGCCTCGGCCGCGGCGGCGGTCACCAGCAGGGTGGCGACGGCACCGCACAGGCCGACGGCGACCCGGGCGGGCTCCGTCACCAGGGCGACGGCGGCTCCGGCTGCCGCGGCCATCGCTATGACCGGCAGCAACAGCACGCGTGCATAAGGGAGTTCACGGCGACCGGGCGGGGATTGGACACTCACCATGTAGGCCTCTGAAACGAATCGGCTGGTGGTCGGGGAACGTGCGGGGGCATCTCGGGAAGCTGTGGGGTGTTCCGCACCATGGGGAACAAGCGCACGAATCCATCCCAACTCGGTGCGCTGCGGGCGAGCTTAGTCCGACCGGATCATCGCCATGTCATATTCAGCAAGTGCCGGAAATGGCTCCTGGGACAGGAGTACGCTCGACCCTATTTACACACCAAGAGATCATTCGAGCACGAGGAGTGACGGCGGAAAGGTGTACGAAAATCACTCACCGTCACGAGTGAAAAGGTCTCCACGACAGCCCCGGGCGGCCCCGGGCGGCGCCCTGAGCGGCGCCGGATCGTACGGGTCCCGATCCTGCCCGCGGAGACGGCCGGTGACGCCTCCGCAGGAGGCGCACGGGACGCGGCAGCCCGGCGCGCACGGGGCGCGCCGGGCTGCGACGGCGTACGGGACCTCGGGCACGGGCGGAGCGCCCCGCGCGCGGGTCAGCCCACGGACGAGTAGGCCACCACGCCGCGCAGCAGCCCGTCCACCGCCTTGCGGGCGTTCTTGGCGACCGTCGAGCCCTCGGCGGCCGGGGCCGCGGCCGCGATCTGGCCGAGCACGTCGATCACCTGCTTGCACCAGCGCACGAAGTCGCCGGCCGGCATCTCCGCCTCGCGCAGCACCTCGTCCAGGCCCTTGCCGGACGCCCACATGTAGGCGGCCCAGGCGAAGCCGAGGTCGGGTTCGCGCTGGCCCACGCCCTCGGTCTGGGTGATCCGGAAGTCCTCCTCCAGGGCGTCCAGGCGGCCCCAGATGCGGACCATCTCGCCGAGCGCGGCCTTGGCCCTGCCCGAGGGCAGCTTGGGCGCCGTCGCGTCGTCGCTGACCCGGGCCTCGTAGACCAGCGCCGAGACGCAGGCGGCGAGCTCGGCGGGGGCCAGCCCCTCCCAGACGCCCTCGCGCAGGCACTCGCTGGCCAGCAGGTCGAGCTCGCCGTACAGCCGGGCGAGCCGCTTGCCGTGCTCGGTGACCTCGTCGCCGCGCAGGTAGTCCATCTCGGTCAACAGCGCGACGATGCGGTCGAAGGTGCGGGCGATGGTGTTCGTCCGGCCCTCGATGCGCCGCTCCAACTGCGAGGTGTCGCGCAGCAGCCGGTGGTAGCGCTCGGCCCAGCGGGCGTGGTCCTCCCGGTCGTCGCAACCGTGGCACGGGTGCGCCCTGATCGCCTTGCGCAGCCGCGCGATCTCCCGGTCGTCGGCCGCCTGGGAACGCTTCTTGCGGTGCCGCTCCGGGGCGATGTGCCCGGCCTTGGTGCGCAGCGCGGAGGCGAGGTCCCGGCGGGACTGCGGGGAGCGCGGGTTGAAGGACTTCGGGATCCGCATCCGCTCCAGCGCCTCCACGGGCACCGGGAAGTCGATCGACGCCAGCCGCTTGACCTGCCGCTCGGCGGTCAGCACCAGCGGGCGCGGGCCGTCGTGCTGGTCGAAGCCGCGGTGGCCGTTGGAACGGCCCGCCGGCAGCCCCGGGTCGAGGACCAGCGCCAGCCCCGCGTACTTGCCGGTGGGCACGTGGATGACGTCACCGGGCTTGAGCCTCTCCAGCGCGACGGCCGACTCCGCGCGCCGCTGCGCCGCGCCCTGGCGGGCCAGCTCGGTCTCCCGGTCCTTCAGCTCGCGGCGCAGCCGCGCGTACTCGTCGAAGTCGCCGAGGTGGCAGGTCATGGAGGCCTTGTAGCCCTCGAGCCCCTCCTCGTTGCGCTGCACCTGCCGCGAGATGCCGACCACCGACTTGTCCGCCTGGAACTGCGCGAACGACGTCTCCAGCAGCTCGCGCGAACGGTGCCGGCCGAACTGCTCGACCAGGTTGACGGCCATGTTGTACGACGGCTTGAAGCTGGAGCGCAGCGGATACGTGCGCGTGCCGGCCAGCCCCGCGAGGTGCTCGGGGTTCATGCCGCGCTGCCACAGCACCACCGCGTGGCCCTCGACGTCGATGCCGCGCCGGCCGGCCCGGCCGGTCAGCTGGGTGTACTCGCCGGGGGTGATGTCGGCGTGCTGCTCGCCGTTCCACTTGACGAGCTTCTCCAGCACCACCGAGCGGGCGGGCATGTTGATGCCGAGGGCGAGGGTCTCGGTCGCGAACACGGCCTTGACCAGGCCGCGCACGAACAGCTCCTCGACGACCTCCTTGAACGTCGGCAGCATGCCCGCGTGGTGGGCGGCGATGCCGCGCTCCAGTCCCTCCAGCCACTCGTAGTAGCCCAGGACGTGCAGGTCCTCGGCCGGGATGGAGGCGGTGCGCTCCTCCACCAGCGCGCGGACCCGGGCCCGCGCCTCCTCGTCGTTGAGCCGGAGCCCCGCGTACAGGCACTGCTGGACGGCGGCCTCACAGGCGGCACGGCTGAAGATGAAGGTGATGGCGGGCAGCAGGCCCTCGGCGTCGAGCCGCTCGATGACCTCGGGCCGGCTCGGCGTCCACACCCGCGAGCGCTGCCGGCGCTCCCGCTCCCGGTCGGCCTCGCGCATGTTGCCCCGCCCGCGCCGCCGGTCGCCCCACGGCGGACGGCTGGCCTCCAGGCGCGCCATGCGCGTGAGGTCGGGGTTGACGGCCTTCTTGCGGCCCTCGCCCTCCTCGAACAGGTCGTAGATCCGGCGCCCGGCGAGCACGTGCTGGAACAGCGGCACGGGCCGGTGCTCGGAGACGATCACCTCGGTGTCGCCGCGGACGGTGTCGAGCCAGTCGCCGAACTCCTCGGCGTTCGACACCGTCGCCGACAGGGACACCAGGGTCACCGACTCGGGGAGGTGGATGATCACTTCCTCCCAGACGGCGCCGCGGAAGCGGTCGGAGAGGTAGTGCACCTCGTCCATCACCACGTAACCGAGGCCGAGGAGCGTCTGCGAACCCGCGTACAGCATGTTCCGCAGCACCTCGGTGGTCATCACGACCACCGGGGCGCCGGAGTTGACGCTGTTGTCGCCGGTGAGCAGGCCCACCTGGTCGGTGCCGTAGCGGCGGCACAGGTCGGCGTACTTCTGGTTCGACAGTGCCTTGATCGGCGTCGTGTAGAAGCACTTCTTGCCCTGCTGCAGGGCGAGGTGGACGGCGAACTCGCCCACGATCGTCTTGCCGGAACCGGTGGGCGCGGCCACCAGCACGCCCTTGCCCTCCTCGAGCGCCCGGCATGCCTCGATCTGGAAGGGGTCGAGGCCGAAGTCGTACATCTCGCGGAAGGGGGCGAGCGCGGTGGCCTGCTCGGCGGCGCGCCTGCGTGCTGCCGCGTACCGCTCGGCCGGTGAGAGGTCCTCTGTCATCGTGCTTTCGAGCGTACCGGGCCGTACCGACAACAGGACGATCATTATCCGGACCGGTCGCCGCGGGCACCGGGTTCCGCCCAGCTCAGGGGCCCACGACCCGCACGGCGGCCCGCACGCACCGCGCGGTCAGCGGCAGCGGCCCGACCGGTTCCCCGTCCGCGTAGCCGGTGACCCCCTCGGCGGCCAGCTCCACGCGCGCCGCCCGGTGCACGGTGATCGCCGGGTGGTCGACGTGCGTCCCCCGGTACACCCCGGGGAACACCCGCAGCAGGGTGGCCCGGCTGCACTCGCCCACCACCGTGATGTCGAACAGCCCGTCGGTGAGATCCGCTCCGGGGCATATCCGCATGCCGCCGCCGTACGACGGCCCGTTCCCGACGGCCACCAGCGTCGCCTCCACCTCGCGGACCTGGCCGCCGTCGAGGGTGATCCGGTAGGGGAAGGGCCGGAAGGCGGCCAGCTCGGCGACCATCGCGAGGTCGTACTTGAAGCGCCCGAGGGGCAGCCGCATCCGGTTGCCGCGGTCGTTGACCCGGGAGTCGAACCCGGAGGCGAGCACGGCGGCGAACCAGCGGTCGCCGACCCGGCCGAGATCGATGTCGCGCACCCGGCCGCACTTGAGGGCGTCGGCGATCATCCGGCCGGCGGCGGCCGGTTCCCGCAGCGGCAGTCCGAGGGCACGGGCGAAGTCGTTGCCGGTTCCGGCGGCGACCAGGCCGAACGGGGTGCCGGTGCCGACCACCGCCTGCAAGGCCAGGTTCGCCATGCCGTCGCCGCCGACGGCGATCAGCGCGCCGGTGCCCTCGGCGACGGCGGCCCGCGCCCGGGCCAGGCCGTCCTGGGGGGTGTCGCCGAGCACGGTCCGCACCGAGAATCCGGCGGCCCGCAGCGCGGAAGCGGCCGACCGCGCCGCACGGGCGCCCCGGCCGCGGCCCGCGGTGGGGTTGACGAAGAGGGTGATCTCGCTGGTCACGGGAGTGACCCTACGAGCTGCGGCCCACTCCTCAGGTCACGTCGTCATAACCGTTGACCCGGTCCCTGGTCGCCTGCTCGGGCAGGGCCGTCACGGGCTCCACCGGTTCGACGGCCTCGGGGGTGAGGTCCAGCTCGGACGCCTCGTCGTCGTCGAGACCCGCGGACTCCTTGCGGGCCCGCCGCTTGTCGTTGAGCAGGGAGAACGCCACAGCGGCGAAATAGAGGAGGATGATCGGTCCGGACAGCGCGATCATCCCCACCGGGTCGGTCGTGGGCGTCGCGACCGCGCCGAAGACGAAGACGCCCATGACGACACCGCGCCACCAGCCGGCCATGCGGCGGCCGGAGACGATGCCGACCATGTTCAGCATGATGAGCAGGAGGGGGAGCTCGAAGGCCAGGCCGAAGATCAGCACCATCCTGATGGTGAAGTCGAGGACCTCGTCGAGCGACAGGATGTTGGCCGATCCCCCGGGCGTGAGGCTGAGCAGCACCTTCACACTGACCGGAAGGATGACGTACGCCAGGTAGGCACCGCCCGCGAACAACGGGACCGCGGCCGAGACGAAGGCGTAGGTGTACTTCTTCTCGTGCTTGTGCAGTCCGGGGGCGACGAACGCCCAGAGCTGGTAGAGCCACACGGGGCTGGAGGCGACGAGGCCGGCCATGAGGCTCACCTTGATCGTCGTCGTGAACGGCGACGTCAGGGTGTTGAAGGACACGATGGCGCAGTTGCCGCCGTCGCTGTTCGCCAGATCCTCGCACTTCGGCACCGGCTCCGCGAGGAACTGCATGAGCTGCTCGCTGTAGAACGCGGCCACGATCATCACCAGGACGATCACGACGACGGACTTGGCGAGCCGATTACGCAGTTCACGCAGGTGTTCCACCAGGGGCATCCGCCCCTCGGGATCCTTCTCCTGCTTGCGGGCAGACTTGAGCAACCCACGTTCCCATCTCGTGCGGCGGGCCGGAGATCACCGGCCCTGCGTCAGCGCTTGGTCGTGTCCGTCGGCTCCGTGACCGGGCGGGAGCTGGTCACGTCGCCGGGGGCCGCCTGGATGGTGCGCTGCGCCGGGGGCTGCTCGCCGCCGGCCGGCGGGTCGGCCGGGGCGGAGGACTTGTTCTCCTCCTTCATCGCCTTCGCCTCGCTCTTGAGGATGCGGGCCGACTTGCCGAGCGAGCGCGCCATGTCCGGGAGCTTCTTCGCCCCGAACAACAGGATGATGACGACGAGGATCAGAATGATCTCGGTGGGTCCGAGCCGTCCCATAAGTCTTTACCTTCTCACCGAGGCGGGTGGGTGGGTGGCTGTCCGACCGGTCGGACATGTGCCCGAACGACGGCGCTGGCAGCGATCGTAACGCTCAGAGGTGAACCTCCGGCAATCCCCGTGCGTACTCCCGTCCGCGGTCCGGGCCTCGTTCTCCGGTCCGCCTTGAGCAGCGTACCCGCCGGTTCCGACAACTCGACAGGGCGCAGCGGCGAACCGCCGCCGGGAGGAGCGCTCAGAGCGCTTCGGCGGAACGGGCCGCACCGGCCGCCGCGCGCTCCAGGTCCTCGGCGGCCCGGTTGATGCGGTGCGCAGCGTCCGTGACCTGCCTGCCGAGCCGCTGCGCCTCGACGAAGACCCGGACGGCGAACACCCCGAGCACCACGAGACCCAGGAAACCCACGGCAACCGCGAACATCGGCCAGAACATGGAGGCGAGCCTAGACCGTCCCCGCGAGCGGCGGACGCCGGGCCTCCTTCCCGGGGTCCCGGTGTCAGACGGTCGAGTGCAGCCGCAGCGTGCGCACCCCGCCGCCGGTGAGCAGCTCGACGATCCGCTCCCCGGCCGGCTTGCGGACGGCCGCCCCGCACCCGGGGCAGGTGAAGGAGTAGAAGGTGGTGCGGCTGCTGGCGCCGATGGCCAGGCGCAGCGCGCTCGCGGCGAGCTCGAAGCGTTCCCGGCAGTCCGGACAGCCCGCGCGGAAGACGACCGGGGCCACGTTTCTCATCCCCGCGAACGCGGACGCCACCGTCAGGCCCCGCACACCAGACACCGCCGACTCGCTCAAAGCACTCGCTCCCGCCTGTCGTCCTGTCCGTCCCGCACCGCGTTCTCCGCGTGCGTCCCGCACGGCCCCGCCCATCAGGCCGCCTCGCCCCCGTCGTACGCCGCCAGCGCCTCGCGGGCGGCCTGCCGGGCGCTGTCGGCGAGCTCACGCGGCTCGACGATCCGCCCGTCCCGCCCGAGCCTCAGCGCCAGTCGCCTGAGCGAGGCCGGATCGGGGGTGCGCAGGGTGATACGCAGCCCGCCGTCGGGAAGCTCATCCGCGCTGTCGTGCGGGTAGTACTCGGCGACCCAGCGCCCGCCCGGCCCGACCTCGACCACCACTTCCGGGTCCTCGGCCGCGGGCTGCACCAGCCCTTCCGACAGGTCCCGCAGCTCGACCTCGGGCGGCGCGGAGGGCTCGTCCAGGATCCTGATCTCGGCGACCCGGTCGAGCCGGAAGGTGCGGCGCGCCTCGGAGCGGCGGCACCAGGCCTCGACGTAGGTGTGACCGACGCTGACCAGCCGGATGGGGTCGATCTCGCGCTCGGTGACCTCGTCGCGCGCGGGCGAGTAGTAGCGGATCCACAGGCGGCGGCGCTCGGCGATGGCCCGGTCGACGTCGGCGAAGACGCCGCCCTCCGACTCGAAGGTCACCGAGAGCCGGGAGCTGGCGCCGGCCGCCTCACCGGCCGCCGCCTCCACCTTCGCCGTGGCCCGCAGCAGCGCCTGCCGGTCGCTCTCGCGCAGTCCGGGCAGCGTGGCCACGGCGCGGGCGGCGACCAGCAGGGCGGTGGCCTCGTCGGCGGCGAGCCGCAGCGGCTCGGCGGCCTCCGCGCCGAGCGCGGCGGGGTTGTGCCACCAGATGCGCTCGCCGTCGGTGTCGATGTCCAGCAGGTCGCCGCCGCGGAAGCTGGTGCCGCACATGGGCAGCACGTCGAGGTCGGAGACCAGTTCGTCCTCGGTGATGCCGAAGGCGCGCGCCACGTCCTCGACACGGGCGCCGGGGCGCTCCCGCAGGTACGTCACCAGGGAGAGCATCCGCCGGGTCTGGTCGATGGCGTTCACGGGCCTGACCGGTTTGCCTGCCACGTTCTCGTCCGCTCTCCTCAGCCCTTGGCCACGGCACGCAGCCGGTCCACCACGTCGGCCCGCAGCTCGGCGGGCTCCAGGACTACCACGTCCGGGCCGAACTCCACCAGCCAGGCATCCAGGCCGTGCCCGTACGGAATCTCCAACTCGTCCCACCCGTCACCGAGTTCCCGCACCGCGGTGGCCTTCGCCCGAAGGGGGTAACCGGCGTTCGAACGCAGCCGGATCCGCGCCGAGCGGTCGGCGGTCTCCCCCGCCCAGCTCGCCACGGTCTCGCGCACGGTGACGACGTCGGGCACCGGCGCGGTGTACCGGCCGCCGCGCGAGCGCACCTTGCCGGTGATCCGGGAGAGCCGGAAGACCCGCTCGGCCCCCCGGTCCCGGTCCCAGCCCGCCAGGTACCAGTGGCCGCGCCAGCACTCCAGCGCCCACGGCTCGACGTGCCGCTGCTCGGGCTGGGCGGCGCTCGCCTTGCGGTAGTCGAAGACGACCGGCCGACGGTCGCGGCAGGCCAGCATCAGCGGCTCGAACGCGGCCTCGTGCACGGGGATGCGCGGCTCGAGCGCGCCGTGGGGCCCGTACGGATCGACGTCCTCGGGCAGTCCGGCCGCGCGCAGCTTCTGCAGGGCGCCGCTGGCCGCGCCCGCGAGCCGGGCCTGCTGCCACACCTTGGCGGCCAGCCCCAGCGCGGCGGCCTCCTCGGCGTCGAGGGTGATGGGCGGCAGCCGGTTGCTGTCGCGGCGGGCCAGGTAGCCGATCTCGCCGTCGAGGCCCTCGACGGTCTCGATGACCAGTCCGAGCTCGCGCAGATCGTCCTTGTCGCGCTCGAACATCCGGTTGAAGGAGTCGTCGGACCCTGCTTCCAGATAGGCCTCGATGGACTCGCGCAGCTCGCGCTTGCTGAGCGGCCGCCGCGTCCCGAGCAGACACAGCGCCAGATTCATCAGCCGCTCGGCCTTGGCAATGGCCATCGACGCCCTTCGCCTCCCTGTGGTGCTTACGACGGACGACCGTACCGCTCCGCGGTGCCCTGACCAAAGCCGAGGGCCCACGCCCGGACAGGCATGGGCCCCGGATGATCGGGTCCTGTCGTACCGCGGTCAGACCCCGAGCAGGTCGACCACGAAGATCAGGGTCTCGCCGGGCTTGATCGCCGGGGTGGGGCTCTGGTCGCCGTAGGCGAGGTGGGCGGGGATGGTCAGCTGGCGGCGGCCGCCGACCTTCATGCCCTGCACGCCCTGGTCCCAGCCCTGGATGACCCGGCCGGCGCCCAGCGGGAAGCGGAAGGGGGTGCCGCGGTTCCAGCTGGCGTCGAACTCCTCGCCCGTGCTGAAGGCGACCCCGACGTAGTGGACGGTGACGGTCTGGCCCGCCCGCGCCACCTCGCCGTCGCCCTCCCAGATGTCCTTGATCTCGAGGTCCGCCGGGGGCTCGCCGCCCGGGAAGTCGATCTCGGGCTTGTCGATGCTCACTTTTTCTCTCCTTGTCGCGTGACCTGCGTCGCGGACAGTCTCACAGACTTCCGGGTCAGACGGTGCCGAGGATGTCCACCACGAAGACCAGCGTGTTCTTGGCCAGCTCGCTGTCGGGGCTGGCGCCGTAGCCGAGGGAGGGCGGGATCACCAGCAGGACCCGGTCGCCCACGTTCTTGCCGACGAGACCCTGGTCCCAGCCCGCCACCACGGCACCGGTGCCGATCTGGAAGGCGGTGGCGCCCCCGTGGTCCCAGGAGGAGTCGAACTTCTTGCCGTCCTCCCACTTGACGCCCGTGTACTGGGCGATGAGTCCCTGGCCGGCCTCGACCTTCTTGCCGTCGCCCTTGATCAGCACCTGCTGCTCGAGGTCCTTGGGGGCCTTGACGCCCTTGGGGACGGTGATGGTCGCGGCCTTCTGCGACGGGGCCTTCACCTCCGGCATGCCCTCCTCGGGGGCCGCCTGCTCGCCCTCGGCCTCGGCCTTGGCGTCGACGGGGGCGGCACCGACCGGGTCGACCACCCAGATCAGCACGTCCTTCTCGGTGATGCCGGACGAGGGGTTCAGGTTCTCGCCGATCAGCTCGCCCGCGGTGCCCTGGACGAGGATCCGGCTGCCCGGCTTCTTGCCCTTCACGGCGTCCAGGACCTTGACGGGCAGCTGCCGGCTCGGCTTGCCGATCTGCTCGACGGACTGCTGCCGGGGCGTCTTGCCGCCCGTCGAGGGCGCGGCCCAGGTGCCGCCGAGCTCCTGGTCGCCGCCCCACTTCTCGACGGTCCAGTCCAGCCGGACGTAGTCGGAGGCCTTGATCGCGGTCCCGCTGCCTTCCGAGACCGTCTCGACCACGGTCTTCCGGGACGGCTCGCCGTCCTTGGGCACGGAGATCTCGGGCTTCTCCCCGGCCTTCCCGTCGACCTGGGCGACGCCTCCCTTCGCGTCGCCGTTGCTGTCGTCGTCCGACCCGCACGCGGCGGTGAGCAGCAGCGCGGGGACCGCCAGCAGCGCCGCGACGTGTCGTTTCATGTTGTAGTTCATCAGTCCCACTGGGAATCGGGGGTGGGGGGCAATGGCCGCCACTCTACGACGTACGCGCTCCGCACACGGCTCACCCGGGGCACGCCGCCGCCGTGGGCGCCGCACGAACACACGGGCAGCGGACGCCGCCGATCCCCTCCCCCGCGGGGGAACGCCCGGTGCCCGGGGACCCTCGGGGTCCCCGGGCACCGGGCGTCCGCTCACATGCCTGCGATCAGCTTCTCCACCCGCTCGTCCACCGAGCGGAACGGGTCCTTGCACAGCACGGTCCGCTGGGCCTGGTCGTTGAGCTTGAGGTGGACCCAGTCGACGGTGAAGTCGCGGCGCTGCTCCTGGGCCCGCCGGATGAAGTCGCCGCGCAGCCGGGCCCGGGTGGTCTGCGGCGGTACCGACTTGCCCTCGAAGATCTTCACGTCGTTGCAGATCCGGGCCGCCTGCCCCCTCTTCTCCAGCAGGTAGTACAGACCACGACGGCGGTGGATGTCGTGGTAGGCGAGGTCTATCTGCGCGACCCGCGGGTGCGACATGGTCATGTTGTGCTTGGCCCGGTACCGCTCGAGGAGCTTGTACTTCATGACCCAGTCGATCTCGGTGCCGATGCGGTCGAGGTCCTCGGACTCGATCGCGTCCAGCGTGCGGCCCCACAGCTCCAGCACCTGCTCGGTGATGCCGGTGCGGATGCCGCGGCGCTCGCAGAAGTCCAGCGCCTTCTCGTAGTACTCGCGCTGCACCTCCAGCGCGGAGGCCTCCCGGCCGCTGGCCAGGCGCACCTTGCGCCGCCCGGTGATGTCGTGGCTGACCTCGCGGATCGCCCGGATCGGGTTCTCCAGGGTGAGGTCGCGCATCACGGTGCCCGCCTCGATCATGCGCAGCACCAGGTCGGTGGCCCCGACCTTGAGCAGCATGGTCGTCTCGGACATGTTCGAGTCGCCCACGATGACGTGCAGGCGCCGGTAGCGCTCGGCGTCCGCGTGCGGCTCGTCCCGCGTGTTGATGATCGGCCGGGAGCGGGTCGTCGCCGAGGAGACGCCCTCCCAGATGTGCTCGGCCCGCTGGCTGACGCAGTACACGGCGCCGCGCGGCGTCTGCAGCACCTTGCCGGCACCGCACAGCAGCTGGCGCGTGACCAGGAACGGGATGAGGATGTCCGCGAGCCGGGAGAACTCCCCGTGCCGGGCCACCAGGTAGTTCTCGTGGCACCCGTAGGAGTTGCCCGCCGAGTCGGTGTTGTTCTTGAAGAGGTAGACGTCGCCCGCGATGCCCTCCTCGTGCAGGCGTCGTTCCGCGTCCACCAGGAGTCCTTCGAGAATGCGCTCGCCGGCCTTGTCGTGGGTGACCAGCTCGGTCACGTTGTCACATTCGGGTGTGGCGTATTCCGGATGTGACCCCACGTCGAGATAGAGGCGGGCGCCGTTCCGCAGAAAGACATTGCTGCTTCGGCCCCATGACACAACACGGCGGAAGAGGTACCGCGCCACCTCGTCAGGAGACAGGCGCCGCTGTCCCCTGAACGTGCACGTGACGCCGTACTCGTTCTCCAGCCCGAAAATGCGGCGGTCCATGATGGAACATTACGCCTGATCCCCCGAACTGAAACGGGGTTCGAGGGCACGGTTCGGATCATTTTCCGAACGAGCCGCAACCACCGCACTTTCGGCCGGAACTTCCAATACCCGTCCGGTGGCAATCAAAACCAACAGCGACACACCGCCCGCGACGCCCGGTACGGCGAACCCCCACAGGGCGCCGCCCGCCTCGACGACCGGGCCCGTGAGCCCCGTTCCGACCGACGCGCCCACGGTGAACGTCGTCACCAGCCAGGAGAACGCCTCCGTGACCGTCCCGCGCGGCGCGTGCCGGTCGACCAGGACGAAGGCGCAGGCGATGACCGGGGCGAGGAAGAGACCGGCGACCACGGTGAGCAACGTCATGGCCACTGGGCCCGGCATCAGGGTCAGCGGCAGGTAACACACCGCCAGAAGGGCCACCAGCACCTGGAGTCGCCTCGCGGGCGCGCCGCTCCACTGCCGTGCCCCGTACACCGCGCCGCCGACGAGCGCACCGAGGCCCAGGCCCGCCATCAGCCAGCCGTACACCCGGTCGCCGCCGTGCCCGTCCGCGTACGACACCGCCGCCACGGTGATGGACCCCAACGCGATCCCCACGAACAGGAAGGCGCCCAGCAGCGCGAGCAGCCCCGGCGAGCGCAACGCGCCCAGCCAGTGCGCCTCGCGCGGCGCCGACCGCCACGCGCGCGAGGGCGGCGAGACGACCACCGACAGCGCGCCCAGCACTCCGACGACGTTCAGCACGAGCAGCGCGGCCCGGGCCGACCACAGCG
>NZ_MSGP01000365.1 GCF_002078235.1 Streptomyces viridosporus | reverse complement strand
GTGCCCCGGGGCACCAGGGGCGGGATCACCTGGGTCCCGGGCGCGGCGACCATGCTCAGGTACACGTTGAGGTAGTCGCCCTTCACCCCGCGCAGCACCTCGTCGGTGAACGGGTACGTCAGCAGCACCTGGAGCGAGTCGGGCAGGTCCGCGCCCGCGTCCGCGAGGGCCTTCAGGGTCGGCGCGATGGCCTCGAGGTCGGCGATCATGTCGTCCTTGCTCGCGTCGATGGTGGAGACGGCGACGCCGGAGAGCGTGTCGAGGGAGCGCAGCATGGTCAGCAGGGAGCCGCGCTGCCTCTCGAGCGTCTTCAGCCCGGGTGAGAGGTCGGTGAGGACGGTGCCGACGTCGTCCTTGCGGGTGGCGAGGGTCGCGGAGAGCCGGTTGACGGCGTCGAGGGCGTCGGTGATGTCGCCCCGGTGGTCGTCGAGGTCGGTCACCAGGGTGTCGACCCGTCTCAGCAGGGAGCGGACCTCGGGTTCGCGGCCGCCGAGCGCCGCGTTGAGTTCCCGGGTGATGGTCCTGAGCTGGTCGACCCCGCCGCCGTTGAGGAGCAGGGACAGCGCGCCGAACACCTCCTCGACCTCGGTGTTGCGGCTGGTGCGGGAGACCGGGATGACGCCCCCGTCCTCCAGCCTTCCGGATCCGCCCTCCCGGTCGGGGGCGACGAGCTGGACGTACTTCTCGCCCAGCAGGCTGGACTGTTCGAGCCGGGCGGTGGCGTCGGCGGGCAGCCGCACATCGCCGTTGATCCTCATGGTGACGCGGGCCGACCAGTCGTCGCGGCCGAGTTCGATGCGGGTGACCCGGCCGACGGCGACGTCGTTGACCTTCACCGCGGACTGCGGGACCAGGCTGAGCACGTCCTGGAGTTCGGCGGTGACGGTGTAGGGGTGGTCGCCGAGGTCGGCGCCGCCGGGCAGCGGCAGGTCCTCGATGCCGTCGAAGCGCGGCAGTTCGACGGTGACCGCGCCGAGGGCCAGGGTGAAGCCGAGGCCGAGGGCGAGGAGTCCGCCCAGGGTGAGGCCGGCGGCGCCGCCCGTGGTGAGCGCGCCGCGCCTCACCGCCGCGGCCCTGGGGCCGAAGTGCCGTCCGCCGCGCTTCATCGCTCCCCCTTCCCGGTGGCCGCGGGCCCGTCGCCGTGCGCGGACGAGCCGCCCGTCGCGGGCAGCGGCAGCAGCGGTCCGCCCATGCTGATCTCGTTGAGGTTGGCGCGGCCGTCGAGGGTGCGGGTGTCGGGGTTGTAGGCGCCCACCACGTTGCCCGCGGCCAGCGGCGCCACGTCCAGTGCCTCGGCGAGCGAGGCCCGTTGCTCGACGAGGGTCCGGGTGAGGGGGACCAGCCGGTCGACGTTCTTCTTCAGCTCGCCCCGGTTGTCCTCGATGAAGGTCTTGACCTGGCCGAGCGCGGTGCCGAGTTCCTCGATCGCGCCGGCGAGGTCGTCCTTGTTGTCGGCGAAGAAGCCGACGACCTCGTCCAGGCGTTCCTGCGCGGTGCGCACGTCGGTGTCCTTCTCCTTCAGCATGGTGGTGAAGGTCTGGAGCCTGCGCAGCGTGCCGAACAGGTCGCCGCTGCTGCCGTCGAGGGTCCTGGCCGCCTTGCCGAACTCCTCGATGCCGTCGCCGATGGCCTCGCCGTTGCCGTCGAGGTTGGCGGCGCCGGTGCTCAGCAGTTCGGACAGGGCGCCGCCGGAGTTGGCGCCGTCCGGGCCGAGTGCCCGGCCGAGTTCGGTGATCGAGTCGTAGAGCTGGTCGATCTCGACGGGGGTGCGGTTGCGCGCGGCGGGCAGGACGGCGCCGTCGGCGAGGGCGGGGCCCGTGCTGTGGGCGGGGGTGAGCTGCACGTAGCGGTCGGCGACGACGCTCGGCGCGACGACGACGGCCCGTGCGCCCTCGGGGACCTTCACGCCCTCGTCCAGCAGGAGGCCGACGCGCACCGTGGTGCCCTGCGGCCGCACCGACTCCACCTCTCCGACCCGCACCCCGAGGACGCGCAGGTCGGACCCGGCGTAGATGCCGACGGCGCGGTCGAAGTAGGCGGTGATGCGGGTGCCGTCGGAGTCGAGGACCCGGACGGCGGTCAGGCCGCCGGCGGCGAGCACCGCGAGGGCGAGCACGCCGGTGAGGACTCTTCTGCGTCTGCTCATCGCTCACCGCTCCCCTGGGCCGCCGCCTGTCGCGGCGGCATGCAGCCGGTCTCGGGCAGGGACGTCTCGGGCAGGTAGTCGCGGGGGACGACGCCGCACAGGTAGCTGTCGAACCAGCGGCCGTTGCCCAGGGTGTTGCCGACCAGGCGGTAGTACGGGCCGACCAGCGCGAGGGTCTTGCCGAGCTGGGTGTTGTTCTTCTCCAGGACGTCGGTGACCCGGCCGAGGGCCTTGAGGGTGGGGCCGAGCTGCTTCTCGTTGTCCTCGACGAGGCCGGCGAGTTCGATCCCGAGTTTCCGGCTGCCCTTGAGCAGGGCGCGGATGGCGTCGCGGCGGTCCTGGAGTTCGCCGAGCAGGGAGCCGCCGTCCTCGATGAGGGTCTCGAAGCTGGACTTCCTGTTCTGCAGCGTCTTGGTGAACCGGGCGCTGCCCTCGAGGAGTTCGGAGAGTTCCGCGTCGCGCTCGGAGACGGACCTCGACAGCGCGGACAGGCCGTCGGCGGCCTTGCGCACATGGGGCGGGGAGTTCTCGAAGGTCTCGGAGAGGGTCTCGAAGCTCTCCGCGAGCCGCCGGGTGTCGATCTCCTCGGCGGTGGAGCCGAGGTCCTGGAACGCCTGTGTCACGTCGTAGGGGGAGGTGGTGCGGGACAGCGGGATGCGGCTGCCGGGGTCCTGCCGGCCGGAGCCGAGCGGGTCGAGCGCCAGGTACTTGTCGCCGAGGAGGGTCTTGATGGCGATGGCGGCGGTCGTCCGGTCGCCGAGCCAGGCGTCCTCGACCTCGAAGGTGACCTTCACCCTGGCGCCGTCCAGGGCGACGCCGGTGACCTCGCCGACCTTGACGCCGGCGATGCGCACCTCGTCGCCCTCGTCGAGGCCGGCGGCCTCGGAGAAGTCGGCGCTGTAGTGCGTACCGCCGCCGAACGGCAGCCGCTGCGCGTGGTGGACGAGGGCGGCGAGCAGGGTGAGGGCGAGCAGTCCGACGACGGCGACGGCGACGGGGTTGCGTTCCCTGACCGGTGTGATGCGCGGACGCCGGGACGCGGCCGGCCGGCCGGTCCGGTCGCGCCGTGCGAAGGGTCTCATCCGCGGCACCTCGATTCGGTGATCGCGATGCCGGTCGGCGCCTCGGAGCCGTCGGAGGTGGTCACTCCGCTCACGCGTGCCTCGCAGAGGTAGAGGTTGAACCACGATCCGTAGGAGGACAGGCGGGCCAGGGCGGTCATCTTGGCGGGGGTCCGGTCGAGGAAGTCCTCGATCCGCCCGGTGTGTTCGCCCAGGCCCGTGGAGAGCCGGCCCAGTTCGCGGATGTCCCGTTCGAGGGGCGCGCGTCCGTCCTCGAGGAGGCCGGCGGTGACGGTGGTCAGGTCGCCCATGGCCTCGACCGCCTCGCCGAGGGGTTCGCGGTCGTCGTTGAAGCCGGTGACGAGGTCCCGCAGGGTGACGACGAGGTCGTCGAAGCCGTCCTCGCGGTCGTTGAGGGTCTTCAGGACGGTGGTGAGGTTGTCGACGACCTCGCCGATCACCTCGTCCTTGGCGGCGACGGTCGTGCTGAGCGAGCCGATGTGGCGGATCAGGCTGTCGACGGTGGCGCCCTCGCCCTGGAGCACCTGCACGATCGATCCGGCGAGTTCGTTGACGTCCTTCGGGGAGAGCCCTTCGAACAGCGGCTTGAAGCCGTTGAAGAGCAGGGTCAGGTCGAGGGCGGGCGTGGTGCGGTCGAGCGGGATGGTGTCGCCCGCCTCGAGGGTGCCGGTGGGGTCGCCGCTGCCGCGGTCGAGGGCGATGTAGCGCTGGCCGACCATGTTGAGGTACTTCACGGCGGCGGTGGCCGACCGGGGCAGCCGGCGGTCCTCGCGGACGGTGAAGGTGACCTGCGCGGTGCGCCGTTGCACGACGCGGACATCGGTCACCTCGCCGACCTCCACCCCGGAGATCCGTACGCTGTCGCCGTCGACGAGTCCGGTGACGTCGGTGAACAGGGCCCGGTAGGTGCTGGTGCCGGTGCCGACGCCGGTGTCGGCGACGCTGAGGCCGAGCACGGTCGTGGCGAGGGCGGTGACCACCACGAAGGCGAGGGACTTGAGCAGCGGCCCGGTCAGCGGGCGGCGCCGGGTGTGCGCGTGGTCCGTGCCGGTCATCCGAGGGTCACCTCCGTACCGCGGTAGGCCGGGCCGACGAGCAGGCTGCTCCAGTCGGGCAGGTCGCCGGGGTGCCGGCCGGCGGCGGGTGCGAGCAGTTCGTTGACGAGGTCGTTCTCCTGCGGGGAGTTGGCGGGCCCGAGGTCCTGGTCGGCCGCCCCGGCGGCCTGCGCGGCGGGCCGGGCGAGGGAGCCGAGGTAGGGCACGGAGGGGCAGCGGGGGCCGCCGCCGGCGCCGTACACCGGGGTGTCGCGGCCGGGGAGGTAGGCGCCGCGCGAGGGGACGGCGGTGACGTCGACGTGGATGCCGGGCCGGTCGGTGCCCTTGCCGAGCGCCTTGTCCATGGCGGGCACGAACTCGGCGAGGGTGCGCAGGGTGCAGGGGAAGGAGGGGGAGTACTCGGCGAGCAGTTCCAGGGTGGGCCGGCCGGTGGCGCTGAGCCGGATGATGTTCTTCTCGTTCTGCCGCAGGAAGGCCGTCATGTCCTCGGCCGTCCGGGTGGTGGCGCCGAGGGTGCCGGCGTACGCGGCCTCCTGCTCGGCGAGGGTGCCGCTGGTGGTGGTGAAGTCGGTGAGCGCCGTGATGATGTCGGGCGCGGCGTCCGCGTAGACATGGCTGACCTTCACGAGCTGCTTGAGGTCCCGGTTGAGGGTGGGCAGGTGGGGGTTGAACTCCCTGAGGTGCGCGTCCAGTCGGCCGAGCGTGTCGCCGAGCCGGTCCCCGCGCCCCTCCAGGGCCCGCGAGACGGCCGACAGGGTCGCGGAGAGCTTCTGCGGCTGGACGGCGGTGAGCATCGGCAGGACGTCGTCGAGGACCTGCTGGAGTTCGACGGCGTTCTCGGAGCGGTCCTGGGGGATGACGGCTCCGGCGGCCAGGGGTTCGGCCGAGGGGGTCTCGGGCGGCACCAGGGCCACGAACCGCTCGCCGAACAGGGTGGTCGGCAGCATCTGCGCACGGACGTCGGAGGGGACGTCGTCGAGGGCGCCGGGTTTCATGGCGAGGGTGAGCCGGGCCCCGTCGTCGGTGGCCTCGACGGCGCGGACCTCGCCGACGACGACGCCGCGCAGTTTGACCTCGGCGCCCAGGTGCATCTCGTTGCCGACGCTGCCGGTCTCGACGACCACCGGGTCGGAGTCGGTGAACCTCTTGTCGTAGACGGCGACGGCCAGCCAGACCAGCAGGGCGGGGACCAGCAGGAACACCACCCCGGCACACCGGCGGCGCACCGCTCCGCCTCGTGCTCCGCTCATCTCACCCCGCCACCTTCACGGTCGTGGTCGCGCCCCACAGGGCGAGCGACAGGAAGAAGTCGGTGACGCTGATCAGCACGATGGCGTTGCGCACCGAGCGGCCGACGGCGACGCCGACGCCGGCGGGGCCGCCCGTGGCGCGGTAGCCGTAGTAGCAGTGGGCGAGGATCACCATCACGCTGAAGATCAGCACTTTCAGCACCGAGAGCAGGACGTCCGTCGGGGAGAGGAAGAGGGCGAAGTAGTGGTCGTACGTGCCCCGGGACTGGCCGTTGAACAGGACGGTCACGGAGCGGGACGCCAGGTAGGAGGAGAGCAGCCCGATCGCGTAGAGCGGGACGATGGCGACGACCCCGGCGATGATGCGGGTGGTGACCAGGTAGGGCATGGAGCGGATCCCCATCCCCTCGAGGGCGTCGACCTCCTCGTTGATGCGCATGGCGCCGAGCTGGGCGGTGAAGCCGGCGCCGACGGTCGCGGAGAGGGCGAGTCCGGCGACCAGGGGGGCGATCTCGCGGGTGTTGAAGTAGGCGGAGACGAATCCGGTGAACGCGGCCGTGCCGATCTGGTCGAGGGCCGCGTAGCCCTGGAGTCCGACGACGGTTCCGGTGAAGAGCGTCATCGCGATCATCACGCCGATGGTGCCGCCGATGACGCCGAGGCCGCCGGAGCCGAAGGCGACCTCGGCGAGGAGGCGCTGCACCTCCTTGAGGTAGCGGCGCAGGGTCCGCGGGATCCACAGCAGCGCCCGGGCGTAGAAGAGCAGGTGGTCGCCGGAGCGGTCGAGCCAGACGAGCGGGGAGGCCATCGGGCCTCAGCCTCCCTTCGGCGGGACGATCTGGAGGTAGAGGGCCGTCATCACCATGTTCACGAAGAAGAGCAGGAGGAAGGTGATGACGACGGACTGGTTGACGGCGTCGCCGACGCCCTTGGGGCCGCCGCGCGGGTTGAGGCCCCGGTAGGCGGCGACGATGCCCGCGATGAACCCGAAGACCAGCGCCTTGAGTTCGCTGATGTACAGGTCGGCCGGCTGGGCGAGGGCGGAGAAGCTGGACAGGTAGGCGCCGGGGGTGCCGTCCTGCAGGATGACGTTGAAGAAGTAGCCGCCGAGGGTGCCGACGACGGAGACCAGGCCGTTGAGCAGGACCGCCACGCCCATGGTGGCCAGGACCCGGGGCACGACCAGGCGTTGCACGGGCGAGACGCCCATGACCTCCATGGCGTCGAGCTCCTCGCGGATCTTGCGGGAGCCGAGGTCGGCGCAGATGGCGGAGCCGCCGGCGCCGGCGATCAGCAGGGCGACGATGAGCGGGCTCGCCTGCTGGACGACGGCGAGGACGCTGGCGCCTCCGGTGAACGACTGGGCTCCCAACTGCTGGGTCAGGGAACCGACCTGGAGCGCGATGACGGCGCCGAAGGGGATGGAGACGAGGGCGGCGGGCAGGATGGTGACGCCCGCGACGAACCAGAACTGCTCGACGAACTCGCGGAACTGGAAGGGTCTTCGGAAGATCGCGCGGCTCACTTCGGCGGCGAGCGCGAAGAGCCGGCCGGTCTGCCGCAGCGCGCCGGTGATCATGCGCCGCTCCCGGCGGCGGGCATCGGCAGGGTGGGCGCCCCGGCGTTCCTCGCGTCGGCCTCCCGGAGGGCGGAGCGCGCGGCGGGCGGCAACTGTTCAATCATGCTCATGACACGCTCGCGCCGCCGGGCGACGGCCCGGCGCGGCGGGAGGCCGGGCGACGGCTCCAGTTGCGGGACGATCCTCCGGGGCCGGGGCGGGGCGGTGCCCGCGGCGCCCGCCTCGGCGGCGAGGGTGGCCGCGTCCTTCTCCTCGGACATCCCGATGGGGCCCTCGCGCCGACCGTCGAGGAACTGGGCCACGACCGGCTCCTCGCTGGTGAGCAGCACCTCGCGCGGGCCGAAGGTGACGAGCTCGCGCCGGAAGAGCATCCCCATGTTGTCGGGCACGGTGGCGGCGATGTCGAGGTTGTGGGTGACGATCAGCATCGTCGCGTCGATCTGCGCGTTCAGGTCGATCAGCAGTTGGGAGAGGTAGGCGGTGCGGACCGGGTCGAGCCCGGAGTCCGGTTCGTCGCACAGGATGATCTGCGGGTCCAGCACGAGCGCGCGGGCCAGGCCGGCCCGTTTGCGCATGCCGCCGCTGATCTCTCCCGGGAGCTTGCCCTCCGCGCCCAGCAGCCCGACGACCTCGATCCGCTCCATGACGATGCGGCGGATCTCGGACTCCTTCTTGCGGGTGTGCTCGCGCAGCGGGAAGGCGATGTTGTCGAAGAGGGACATGGACCCGAAGAGGGCCCCGTCCTGGAACATGAGCCCGAACAATTTCCGGGTCTCGTAGATATCCCTCTCAGGACTGTTCACCATGTCCACCCCGTTGATGAGAACACGGCCCTTCTCGGGTTTGAGCAGCCCTATGAGCGACTTCAGGAAAACGGTCTTCCCGGTGCCGGACGGGCCCAGCATCACGCTCACCTCTCCGGCGGGAAGGGTGAGTGTCACGTCCCGCCAGATGCTCTGCTCACCGAAGGACTTGGTCAGGCCCTCGACCACCACTTCGATTCCCATGTCACCTCCAGCGGACGTGTGTCGGACGTGCACCGGGGGCGCACGTTAAGTCGGCGCGGAACGTGCTGACAACGGGTGCGGCGCCGATTCCCCGCTCCCCTCCCGGAGTTTGTCACCGCGCAGACAACACGCCGGACCCGCACTTGTCTCCGGGGAGACAGGGCGGGGTCCCGCGGCTCCGGGGGGTGTGGATCCGCGGGACCCCGCCGACGGATCCCCGGCCCGGACGGGAGGGCGAGGCCGGAAAGCGTCCGTCATGGCTCCGGCCGGCGGGGGCCACCGACCCGGAACCGAGCACCACACCGGCACGTTACGACCGAGTAACCTCGGCGGGCAATACCGGAATCCGAGTTTTCCGGGACACCGACTTCAGCCATCCGGAACCTGTCAGGACGCAGATAAAGCACACCTTCGAAATTGTCACCGGGTGAGCAGGACGGCCCGACGGCGAGCGGCGAGCGGCGAGATTCCGCAACACCGGCCGAAAACTTCGACGTTGACATGTGGTGACTAAGGCGATCCGCGAATCACTCACCCCGGAAACAGATGGTTCCACTTTTCAAAGAATCATGAACAGTGGCATTGTTCGGCCAAGTTTCCCGCAAGTAACGTCATTGCTCGCGGACAGGGAACACCGAGCCGCGGGCCGCACGGCCTCCCTCTCGATCACCTCGGTCACGGCCCATCTCTGCCGGTCAATCCACAAGGAGAGTCCCAGAGCCATGAAGAAAACCCTCAGAAGGACCGCTGTCGTGGCGGGTGCGGCCGCGGCCGCGTTCGGCCTCACCGCCGGGACCGCCTCGGCGGTGCCCTCCACGGTGTGGACCGTCACCCCGTCGGGCAGCTACACGGCGACGAACAGCGGCAACATCGTGCTGACCGCCACCATCCCGATGACGTGCACGGTCTCGGGCGCGTCGGGCACCATGGGGAGCGCCACCGGCAACCCCGCCACGGTCGCCACCATCAACGCCATCAACTTCGGCACCTCCGCTTCGCCGTGCACCAGCGTCCTGGGCACCGTCACCACCGTGGCGGTCACCCCCTGGACCGTCGTCGCCCAGGACTACACCGCCTCGACCGGCGTCACCAAGGGCTACGTCGGCAACGTCACCGCCAACGTGACCGCCGGCGCCTGCAAGTTCACCGTGACGGGCAAGGCCTCGGCCACCTACACCAACTCCACCGGCATCCTGGCGGTCAACAGCGTCGCCGGTGACCTGGCCGTCAGCTCCAGCCCCGCCCCCGTCAACTGCGGCACGGTGGTCACGACCGCCACCAGGCCCGTCTTCAAGGGCAACTACGCCATCAAGGCGTCGAACGGCACCATCCCGAAGATCATCGGCTCCAACCCGTAAGGCACCGCCCGCCCGCGTCCGCCCGGCCGGCGCTCCCGGCCGGGCGGACGCGGACCGTCCCTGCCGGACCTCAGGGAAGCCGGCCGCCGGCTTCCGACGTCAAGCGACCCGAGCGGAGCAGCATTGAGAGGCAACCGTGTCGCCGCGCCGCGGCCACCCCGTGCCCGTGCCAGGACGGCGACGATCGGCGCGTTCGTCGTCCTCGCCGCCATGGTCCCGGCGGCGGCCTCCGCGTCGGGCAGCCAGGAGGTCGACGCCGAACTCCCCTACGTCTGCGCGTTCCCCTCGGGAGAGCTGCCGGCGACGGTGCGGGTCTCGGCGGCGTTCCCGGACCGGGCGAAGGCCGGCGAGGCGTTCTCGCCCACCGGCGTCACCACCACCGTGGAACTCCCGGCGGAGGCGGTCGCGGACCTCACCGCGCCCGGGGCCGCCACCGCGCGGGCCGCCACCCGCCTCACCGTCGGCGTCACCCAGAACGAGGCCGCCGCCGAGGCCACCTGGCGCGGCACGGCGGAGCCGGTCGCCCTCCCCGGGTCCGGGCCGCTGACGCTGACCACGACGGGGGACGTCCCCTCGGTGACCGGGCGGAGCGACGGCGACCTCGTCCTCTCCGCCGGGAACCTCGCCGTCGACCTGGAACTCGGCGCGGCGGCCGGGGCCGCCGCCGACCCCGGCCCGCTGACCGTCGACTGCTCCCTCGCCGAGGACGCGCCGGAGGAGGGGCTGCTGGCCACCGTGCCGGTCGGCACGGACGCACCGGAGCCGAGCGGCCCGCCGTCCCTCCCGGGTTCCCCTCCCGGGCCGTCCGGTCCCTCCTCCGGACCGGAGGAGGAGCGGGGGGAGCGCGCGCCGAAGGTCACGGAGGGCACGCCCGGCGGCACCGCCGCGGACCGCGACGCACCACCGTGCCGCTACGACGAGAACCGTCCGCCCACGTCGGCGTCGCTGAACGCCTACGTCACGGGCTACTCCAACGTGAACAAGCTGAAGGGCGCCTCGCTCCTTCCGGTGTCCTGCATGCTGATCGAGCAGGGCATCCCCGGTGACGGCCCCCCCGACCCGGACCACCTCGTCTTCGACACCGTGTCGCAGGGCGACTTCCACTACGAGGGGCGCAAGCGGACACCCCCCGTCGAGAGCACCTTCCTGGCCTTCGGCTTCACCCCGGTGAAGGCCACCATGGTGCTGGAGCAGACGGGACCCATCAGGATCGACTCGCGCATCAAGATGCGCCTCTCCGACCTCCTGACGATCGGGGAGACCTACATCCGGGCCCCGCTGGTCCTCCGGGTGACCGCCCTCGAGGTCAACGGCACCCCCCTGGACGTCGGCCCCGGCTGCACGACCGAGAAGCCCCTCGCCTCCCCCGAGCCGGACCCCGCGAACCACCCCGGTGACCACGTGGTGCTGTACGGCAGGGGCGAGCAGGTCTTCGGCGAGGACGCCACCGGTTACATGCTCCTCACCGGCGGCCCGCTGACCGGCGAGGTGACCATCCCCGCCTTCACCGGCTGCGGCACCGGCGGCGAGCGGATCGACCGCCTCCTCACCGCCTCCGTCTCCGGCTCCGGCAACTACATCAAGCAGATCCAGGGCCAGACGTGCTCGATCGCCAACCCGGTGTTCGAGACCCCGTTCACCAGGGGCGAGTGCACCGAGGACCTGCAGCCCTACCAGATTCCCGTCCCCGAGCGCTGAGCCGGCCCCTCCCTCCCGTTCCCTCCCACCTCCACGGAAGGCCATCCCCATGTCCCGGTTCTCCCCCCGCACCAGAGTCGCCACCGTCTCCGCCCTGACCGCGCTCGGCGCCCTGGCCTCCCTGGGCACCGCGACCGCCGCCGAGCCCGCGCTGAACGGCGAGTGGGCGCCCTTCACCCGCTGCCCCGTCGACGCCCCGGCGATGCTGGCCGCCGACGGCTTCGCCAAGACCCCGCAGTGCGTGGTCTCCACCTCCGCCGGCGGCTCCATCAAGCTGGGCAAGACCACCGTGGTCACGGGCAGGACCAACCTCCAGATCGGCGTCGTCCAGAACACGGACGGCACCAGCAGTGTCGTCGCCCCGCCCTCCGGCGCGCTCGTCGCCGACCCCGCCACCGTGCCCGGCGGCCTGCTCGGCCTGATGTGCCCGAGCGACATACCGGTGATCACGGCCCTCTGCGAGACGCTCGAGAACTCCAGCCTCAACAAGATCACCGCCACCATGGAGTCCGTCGGCGCGCCCTACGCCTTCGACCAGACCGCGGGCGTCCTCACCGACCTGCCCATCGTCGCCCTGCCGGTCCGCATCCACCTGGAGAACCCGCTCCTGGGCGGCAAGTGCTACATCGGGTCGGCGTCCCACCCGATCGTGCTGCGCCCGAAGAACCTCAATTACCCCGAGTTCGGGATGAGCCTCTTCCAGGGCAACGGCACTCCCGACGAGGCCGGCGAGATGAGCCGGATCAACCTCACCGGCGCCACCCAGAACGACAGCACCTTCGCGGTTCCCGCCGCCACCGGCTGCGGCCTGAACATCGGCCTGATCAACGCCGCGGTCAACGCGAAGACCGGCCTGCCCTCCGCCTCCGGGAACAACAACCTCACCCTCGACAACACGCAGACCCACCTCACCGGCCTCAACGCGCCCGGCACCGTCGCCCCCGACGCCGGCAGGGTCCTGGCGGAGAACTGGCACTCCGCCGTCAGGTGACGGCCGGGCGGGCCGACGTTCCACCACCGCACCGGAGACCGGTTCCCGTGCCGGTGAAGCGGTTTCCTCCCAAGTGGTGTACAGCACAATAAAGTTGATTTACCTTCAGCTTTTCGGACCGGTGTGCACCTGGTGGGCCGGCCCAGGTTCCGTCCGCCGTCCGGCGTGGCGGTGCCCGGCCGGCCACCCTGCCGGACATGTCGGAGAGCAAGGGATCGCTCATGCCCTCAATCGCACGCCCTTCGGTGCTCGGTGAACCGCTCGATCCGCTCCCCAGGAAGTTCGCGGCCTTCATGCGGCCGGAACTACCGGGCCTGCTGAACGAGATACGGACCGAGGTCACCCGCGTCTACCCGGTGTACGGCCGGCTGCTCAACGGTCCGGACGGGGACGCGATCCGCCAAGGCGTCGAGCAGGCGCTGACCGCCTTCGTGGACCGCGTGGCCGACCCCGGCAAGAGCTCCGAGACACGGGACCAACTGCTGCGCAGATTCGGCCGGGTGGAGGCCTACGAGGGCCGCGACCTGGAGATCCTGCAGGGCGCCTACCGGCTCGGCGCCCGCATCGCGCTGCGCCGGGCCAAGACGTTGGGCCGGCAGTACAGCCTCTCCCCCACGCTCGTCCTCGCCTTCGCCGACGCCCTCTTCGCGTACGTCGAGGAACTGGAGGCGGTCACCCGCGAGGGGTACGCGGAAGTGCGGGAGCGGGCCGCGTCCGAGGTGTCCGCGTTACGAAGACAGTTACTGCACCTCCTCCTCGCCGCTTCGCCGCTGCCCCGGACGACCGTCTCCGAGCTGTGCAAGGCCGCCGCCTGGGAACTGCCCCGGACCTGCTTCCTCGTCGCGCTCCGCCCTCCGGTGCCGGAGCACATCCAGGCCGGACTCGACGGCGACGTCCTCGCCGACCTGGACATCCCGCAGCCGCACCTGCTCGTCCCCGGGGACCTCACCCCGCAACGCCTCGACATGCTCGGTACCGCCCTGGCCGGCACCCGTGCCGCGGTGGGCCTGCCCGTACCGGTCGCGCAGGCCGCCGACTCCGTCCGCTGGGCGCGCCGTGTGCTCCAGCTCGTCGACGACGGTGTGGTGCCCGACGTCCCGCTGCTCCGCTGCGAGGACCACCTGATCACCCTGTGGCTGCTGTCCGACCCGGCCCTCGTCGACCATCTCGCGGCCCGTGAGCTGGCCCCGCTCGCCGGTCTGCCCGCCAGGCGGCGCGACCGGCTCGTGGAGACCCTCCGGGCCCACGTCTCCACCCGGGCGCCCGCCGAGCAGGTCGGCGAGATGCTGGGCGTGCACGCCCAGACCGTCCGCTACCGCCTGCGGACCCTGGACGGCTACCTGGGCGACCGGCTCGCCGACCCCGACCGCCGCTTCGCCCTCGAGGTGACCCTGCGCTCGCTCCACCTGCGGGAGCACGACCGCACGGAGTGATCGCCGCACCGGACGGAGTGATCGCCGCACCGGCGTGAGGCCGTACGCCGGCCTCACGCCGGTGCGGCGCGGGGGTCCTACGCCGGGTTCGGCCGCCACTGCCGGCAGCCGTTGTCCAGCCAGGTCCACTGCCGTACGTCGGCGCCGTCCGCGAGCGGGGCCGCCCGCGCGGACGGCTGCCCGCACGAGAGGGCGAGCAGCAGCGCGGCCGGCAGGGTCAGTAGGCGACGGGCCATCCGCTGCTCCAGTCCAGGAGGTTGATGCCGAGCTTGGGGGTGCCGTTGTCGTTGCCGTCGTAGTAGTGGTAGACGATCAGGTCCCCGTCGACGTCCTTCAGGATCGACTGCCCGCCGGGGCCGATGACGCTGCCGTGCGACTCGAGCACGGGCGTGCCCCCGTTGCTCGTCATCGCGACGCCGTTCCTGTCGCGGTACGGCCCGGTGACGCCGGTGGCGCGGCCGACCTTGACCTTGTAGGTCGAGCCGGTGCCGGCGCAGCAGGTGTCGTAGGAGGCGAAGAGGTAGTAGGAGCCGCCCCGCTTGACGATGAACGGCGCCTCGACGGCCTTGGTCCCGGTGGGGCGGGAGGCCAGGGAGTAGCGGGTGGTGTTCGAGGAGAGCTGCTTCCCGGTGGAGGGGTTGATCTGGATCATCTTGATCCCGGTCCACCAACTGCCGAAGGAGAGCCACCACTTGCCGTCGTCGTCGACGAAGAGGTTGGGGTCGATGGCGTTGTAGTCGCTGGAGGAGGTGGAGGTGTGGACGGTGCCCTGGTCCGTCCAGCTGCCCGGCCGCCCGGTGGTGGAGGTGGCCAGCCCGATGGCGGAGGTGTTCGAGCCGAACGACGAGACGGAGTAGTACATCAGGTACCTGCCGCCCTGGTACGAGATGTCCGGCGCCCACGCCTCCGGCACGGAGGAGTAGGTCCGCCACCAGCTCGGGCGGGACGAGAACGCGTCCGCCCCGGCGGAGAAGGCGGTGCGGTCGGCGGAGGTCTTGCTGCTGATCCCGCCGCCGGTCGCGTAGAGGAGGTACTGCCCGGAGGGCGTCCGGATCATCGACGGGTCGTGTGTGACGACGGAGCCGGTGACCCGGCCGGGGTTGGGGTACGCCGAGGCGGTCGTCGGCACGAGGGCGAGCAGCGCGGCGGCGGGGAGGGCGAGGAGAGCGGTGCGCGTTCGGGTGAGACGGAGGGTGCGGCTCATGCGGGTTCTCCTTGCGGTGGGGGTCACGGCCTGATGGCGCGTTCGCCATCTCGAACAGCGATCGCAAGTTCGAACGGACCGTAGAATCGAACCCCTTGCGCGTCAATGACCCGCGCAGCCCCGATCCCCGGCGGACGCGGCGCAGGAGAGGTCGGCGCGCGGACGCGCTCCGCCGGACCGGCCCAGCGACCGCCGGTGAGCGGACAGGGCGAACTCCGGCCCTTCACATCCGATCGCGCCCGGTCACGCCCGACCGCGTCCGACGCGCCACAACAGGGCGAACCGGGACGTAACGGAACCCCGTGTGAACGGGAGGGGGCCGGTCCGTGGACAATGGCCCACCGGGGCCGCCCCGGCGCACTCACGCAGCCCCGCACAGCACAGCAGGCACAACAGGAGGCGCTCCCTTGGAGCTCAGCAGGCGTACCTTCACCGCCCTGGCCGGCACGGCGGCGCTCGGCCTCGCGCTGGCCGGCAGCAGCGGGGCGGTGCCCGGACCGCGCGTGGCGCGCACCGTGCCGACGGGACCGCCGCCCCCCGCGCCGAGCGCGGACGGCAAGCGGCACCGGGTCGGTTTCGACCGGTACTCGCTGCTGGTCGACGGCCGGCGCCTGGTGCTCTGGTCCGGTGAGGTGCACCCCTTCCGGCTGCCGAGCCCGTCCCTGTGGCGGGACGTGCTGCAGAAGCTGCGCGCCCACGGGCACAACGCGGTCACCGTCCACGTCCCGTGGAACCACCACTCCCCCGCTCCCGGACGGTACGACTTCACCGGGGTGCGGGATCTGGACCTGTTCCTGCGGACGGCCGCCGAGGAGCGGCTGTACGTCGTCCTGCGCCCGGGGCCGGGCGGTGCCGCCGACGTGGACGCCGGCGGCCTCCCGGGGTGGCTGACGGTCGCCGAGGGCACGGCGCGGACCGCCGACCCGGCGTACCTGCGGCACGTCGACGAGTGGCTGAGCGCGGTCGACGCCATCGCCGTCCGGCACCTGTTCACCCGGGGCGGCGGCACCGTGCTGCTGTACCAGCTCGAGGACGGGTCCGGCGTCCCCGCCGACGATCCGGCCGGGCGCGCCCACCTGACCCACCTGTACGAGAAGGTGCGCGCCGACCGCATCGACGTACCGCTGTTCCGCACGGGCGGCGGGCCGGGCGGAAGCGGGGCGCCGGAGCTCCTCGGCACCGGCCGGGAGAAGGGGCGCCTGCTGCACGGGGTCGACGTGGCCACCGCGCCCGGTGAGGTGCCGCCGGACCTCGGGCACTTCGGGGAGCACGGGGCCGGCGCCGGTGCGCGCACGCCCGGGTTCCTGGCCGGGGCGGCCGGCGGGGCGGCCGACCCGTGGGGC
>NZ_MSGP01000364.1 GCF_002078235.1 Streptomyces viridosporus | reverse complement strand
CCTCGGCGATCGAGAGCCGGTGCGAGGGGCGCCCCTGCGAACCGGCCGCGGCGCCGGGACGGGCGTCCACCCGGATCAGCCCGAGCGCCTCCAGCTCGGCGGCGACCGCTCCGGCCGTGGCCCGGGTCACCCCAAGCTCGGCGGTGAGGACCGCGCGGGTCGGCGCGCGTCCGGTGTGCACGAGCTCCAGCGCGGGGCCGAGCGCGCCGCGCCCCCGGTCCAGCCGCGTCCTCGAGGTGGTCCCTTTCCCCGCCGGCCGGGGGTCCGCCTTCCCGCTCATGAGGGCGAGTCTCCCATGATCCGCACCCGGCGCCGACTGCGGCTCGTTCGCCCTCGGCGTGATGTCCGGCCGCCCGGCCCGCCCCAACTCCCCCGGTGCCGCGCCCGGATGCGCCTTCGGGACCTCGTGGTGGGCGGCCCGGCCCGCCGAGCGGGCCGGGGAAGGGTTCCACCGGGGCCCCGTCGGCAGGCGCCGAGCGGTTCGCGCGGTTCCCGGGCGTCCGGCCGGTCCGGCCCGTGCACCGCGCCGGACGCCACCTGCGCACGGGTACGGGGGGACGGCCCGGCGTCCACGTCCCCTCCTGCTCCTGCTCCTGCTCCTGCTCCTGCCCGACACGTCCTGAGCTGCGGCTCGGCTAGCCTGGTCGCACGATGAACGACCGTATGACGACTCCGTGGGGCGAGCCGGTGCTGGCCCGCTTCCCCGAGGACCCGCGCGAGAGGCTGCGCGCCTGGGACGCCGCCGACACGTACCTCCTGGGGCATCTCGCCGAGCGGCAGGTCCCGCTGTCCGGCACGGTCGTGGTCGTCGGGGACCGCTGGGGCGCGCTGGTCACGGCGCTCGCGGCGCACCGGCCGACGCAGATCACGGACTCGTGGCTCGGACAGGAGGCGACCCGCGCGAACCTGGCCCGCAACGGCGTCGAGCCGGGCACGGTCCGGCTGCTCACCACGCAGGACCCCCCGCCGGCCCGGGTGGACGTGCTGCTGGTGCGCGTGCCGAAGAGCCTGGCGCTGCTGGAGGACCAGTTGCTGCGGCTGGCCCCCGCGGTGCACGAGGGCACGGTCGTCGTCGGCACGGGCATGGTGAAGGAGATCCACACCTCGACGCTGAACCTCTTCGAGCGGATCCTCGGTCCGACCCGGGCCTCGCTCGCCGAGCGGAAGGCCCGGCTGATCTTCTGCACACCGGATCCCGCGCTGGAGCGTCCCGCCAATCCGTGGCCGTACCGCTACACCCTGCCCGACGGCATCGGCCCGGTCTCCCACCGGACCGTCGTCAACCACGCGGGCGTCTTCTGCGCCGACCGCCTCGACATCGGCACCCGGTTCTTCCTGCGGCACCTGCCCGCCGGCCGGAACGGCGGCCGGGTGGTGGACCTGGGCTGCGGCAACGGCGTGGTCGGTACGGCGGCGGCGCTGGCCGACCCGCGGGCCGAGGTGCTGTTCGTGGACGAGTCCTTCCAGGCGGTGGCGTCCGCCCGGGCCACCTACCGGGCCAACGACGTCCCCGGGCACGCCGAGTTCCGGGTCGGCGACGGCCTGGCGGGCGTACCGGCCGGCAGCGTCGACCTCGTGCTCAACAACCCGCCCTTCCACTCCCACCAGGCGACCACCGACGCCACGGCCTGGCGCATGTTCACCGGCGCCCGGCGCGCCCTGCGCCCGGGCGGTGAGCTGTGGGTGATCGGCAACCGGCACCTGGGGTACCACCTGAAGCTGCGCCGGCTGTTCGGGAACAGCGAAGTGGTCGCGTCCGACCCGAAGTTCGTGGTGCTGAAGGCCGTGAAGCGCTCGAAGCGCTAGAGGGTCGTTCGGATCAGGCCGGCTCGCGGACCGCTCGGGGGGCCGCGGGGGCCGGGCCGAGTGCCTCGATGATCGCCGCCACCGTCCGGACCATCGCCTCCCGGCCCACCGTCAGGTAGCCGCGGGAGTCGACCGCCTCGGGGTGGGCGGCGAGGAATTCCCTGATCGCACCGGTCATGGCGATGTTCAGGGCCGTGCCGACGTTGACCTTGGCGATGCCGCCCGTGACCGCCGCGGCGAGCTCCTCGTCCGGCAGGCCCGAGGAGCCGTGCAGGACGAGGGGGACGTCGAGGGCCGTGCTCAGGCGTTCGAGGAGGGCGCGGTCGAGGGCGGCCGTGCGGGTGGTCATGGCGTGGGTGGTGCCGACGGCGACGGCCAGCGCGTCCACGCCGGAGTCGGCGACGAAGGCACGGGCCTGGTCGGGGTCGGTGCGGGCGCCGGGGGCGTGGGCGTCCAGCGGGGGTTCTCCGTCCTTGCCGCCGATCTGCCCCAGCTCCGCCTCGATCCAGAGGCCGTGGGCGTGGGCCCAGTCGGCGGCGGCCCGGGTCGCGGCGAGGTTCTCGGCGTAGGGCAGCCGGGCCGCGTCGTACATCACGGAGCCGAAGCCGGCGTCCGGCGCCTGGCGCAGCAGGGCGTCGCTCCGTACGTGGTCGAGGTGCAGGGCGACGGGGACGGCGGCGCGTTCGGCGGCGGCGACGGCGGCGCGGGCGAGCGGCAGCAGGCGGCCGTAGCGGAACCTGACGGCGTTCTCGCTGACCTGCAGCACGACGGGGGCGTGCACCGCTTCCGCGCCGGCGATGACGGCCTCGACGTGTTCGAGGGTGATGACGTTGAACGAGGCGACCGCCGAGCGGTGCGCGGTGGCACGGGTGACGAGCTCACCGGTGGACGTGAGGGGCACGGCCTGTCCTTTCCGACGGGGTCAGGGCTCGAGGACGACCGAGCGGGTGAGGTGGCGGGGGCGGTCGGGGTCGAGGCCGCGGGCCGCGGCGACGGCGACCGCGAGGCGCTGGACCCGGACGAGTTCGGCGAGCGGGTCCAGGGTGCCCTCGATCCACAGTCCGCCGGTGTCCCGGACCTGCCGGGCCAGGCCGTCGGGGGCCGGTCCGAGCATCCAGGTCGCCGTTCCCCGTGTGGTGATGCTGATGGGACCGTGCCGGTATTCCATCGCCGGGTAGGCCTCCGTCCACGCCAGTGCGGCCTCGCGCATCTTCAGCCCGGCCTCGTGGGCCAGGCCGACGGTCCAGCCGCGGCCGAGGAAGGTGAACTGGGCGCAGTCCACGAGTCCTTCGGGCAGGGGTGCTTCGAGGGCCGTCCGCGCGTCCTCGACGACCGCTTCGGTGTGCAGGCCCAGGTGGGCGCGGAGCAGGGTGAGGGCGGTGGTCGCGAACCGGGTCTGGACGACGGAGCGTTCGTCCGCGTGGTCGAGGACGACCGGCTCGTCGGCCAGCGACATCACGGGGGCGGCCGGGTCGGCGGTGACCGCCGTGGTGCGGGTGGTGCCCTTCAACCGCCCGAGCAGGTCCAGGACTTCGGTGGTGGTACCGGAGCGGGACAGGGCGACGACCCGGTCGTAGGCGCGTCCGTGCGGGAACTCCGAGGCGGCGAAGGCGTCGGTCTCTCCCTGGCCCGCCGTCTCGCGCAGGGCCGCGATCGCCTGGGCCATGAAGTACGAGGTGCCGCAGCCGACGACCGCGACCCGCTCGCCGGGGGCCGGCAGCGCCGGGGCGTGCTCCGCGGCCTGCGCCGCGGCACGGCTCCAGCACTCGGGCTGGCTGGTGAGTTCGTCCTCGACATGGGTCATGTCGCACCCCCGGCGGCTCGATGATTGTTGTTGCAAGATAGAGCGATCTTTCGCGCAGAATCAAGCACATAGGGAGGAGAGGAGGGGTGCGTTAGGGTCGCCGGAGGACGGGGAACGGCCGGGAACGGGAGGGCGGATGTCGCGGGACGCCCGCTGGAAGACGCTGCTGGAGCTGCTCGTCGAGCGCGGCCGGCTGGACGTCGAGGAGGTGGCCGTCGAGCTGTCGGTGTCGGCGGCCACGATCCGGCGCGACTTCGACCAGCTCGCCGAGCAGCAGATGCTGGTGCGCACCCGGGGCGGCGCGGTCGTGCACGGGGTGTCGTACGAGCTGCCGCTGCGCTACAAGACGGCGCGCCGCGCTTCGGAGAAGCAGCGCATCGCGAAGGCGGTGGCGGACCTCGTCGCGCCGGGCGAGGCGGTCGGGCTGACCGGCGGTACGACCACCACGGAGGTGGCGCGGGCGCTGGCCGTGCGCGGCGATCTCGGCTCCGGCTCGCCCGCGCTGACCGTGGTGACGAACGCGCTCAACATCGCGAACGAGCTCGCGGTGCGGCCGCAGTTCAAGATCGTGGTGACCGGCGGGGTGGCGCGGGCCCAGTCGTACGAGCTCATCGGGCCGCTCGCGGACGGGGTGCTGGACCAGATCACCCTCGATGCGGCGGTGCTCGGCGTCGTCGCCTTCGACGTCGCGCACGGCGCCGCGGCCCACGACGAGGCGGAGGCCGCGATCAACCGGCTGCTGTGCGAGCGCGCCGAGCGGGTGATCGTGGCCGCCGACTCCAGCAAGCTCGGCCGGCGGGCGTTCGCCCGGATCTGCGCGACCGAGTCGGTGGGCACGCTGGTGACGGACGCGTCGGCGGACTCCGGGACGGTGCGCCGGTTCGAGGAGGCGGGGGTGCGGGTCGTCGTGGCCTGATCCGCCGCACCGTCTCCGGCGGCCGGCGGGGCGGGGGGTGCCTAAGCTGGCAGGGGGCGAGTGCGTCGGGCCGAGGAGGCTGCGATGAACGGTACGGCCGGGGAGCGGGGCGCGTCCGGGAAAGGGCGGTACGTGCCGATCGCCGACCACGGGCTGATCGGCGATCTGCGTACCGTGGCGCTCGTGGGGACCGACGGCACCATCGACTGGTACTGCTGTCCGGCCTTCGACGCGCCGAGCGTCTTCGCGGCGGTCCTCGACGCCGAGCGCGGCGGGTGCTTCGAGATGGCGGCGGCCGTGCCGGCGCGCACCAAACAGTTCTACTTCCCCGACACCAACGTCCTGATCACCCGGTTCTTCACCGAGGACGGCGTCGGCGAGGTGCAGGACTTCATGCCGGTCGTCGAGGAGACGGGCGCGGAGGGCCGGCACCGGCTGATCCGACGGGTGCTGTGCGTGCGCGGCTCCGTGCCGTTCCGGACGCGGGTGGCGCCGCGGTTCCACTACGGCACCCGGCCCCACACCGTGCGGATCACCGGTGACCTGGCGGTCTTCGACAGCGAGGGGATGTCGCTGGCCCTCACCGCGACCGTCCCCCTGGAGGGCGCGGGCCCGGACGTGCGGGCCGACTTCAAGCTGGCCGAGGGCGAGACGGCGGTGTTCGCGCTGGACCGGGTCGGCGGTGACGTGCCCCCGAGCCGGTGCCCGTGCGGCGAGGCGGAGGAGCAGTTCGGCGCGACGGTGCGGTACTGGCGGCACTGGCTGTCCTCCTCCCGCTACCGGGGCCGCTGGCGGGAGATGGTGCACCGCTCCGCCCTCACCCTGAAGCTGCTCACCTACGCGCCCACCGGGGCGATCGTGGCGGCGCCGACGACCAGCCTGCCCGAGGAGATCGGCGGGGAACGCAACTGGGACTACCGGTACGTGTGGGTGCGCGACGCGGCGTTCTGCGTGTACGCGCTGCTGCGGCTGGGCTTCACCGAGGAGGCCGAGGCGTTCATGGGGTTCGTCTCCCGGCACATCAGCCCGGGCCGCAAGACCCCCTCCGGCCCCCTGCAGATCATGTACGGCATCGACGGCCGCACCGACCTCCCGGAATCCGAACTCGGCCACCTGGAGGGGCACCAGGGCTCCGCGCCGGTACGCATCGGCAACGCCGCGGCCGACCAGCTGCAACTCGACATCTACGGGGCGCTGATCGACTCCGTCTACCTGTACGACAAGTGGGCCGAGCCCGTCTCCAGCGAGCAGTGGGACCACGTGTGCGCGCTGGTGGACTGGGTGTGCGCGCACTGGGACCAGCCCGACGAGGGGATCTGGGAGACCCGCGGCGGGCGGAAGAACTTCCTGTACTCGCGGCTGATGTGCTGGGTGGCGATCGAGCGGGCCATCCGCATGGCCAACCGGCGCGGCCTGCCCGCCGACCTGCCGCGCTGGCAGGCGATCCGCGACACCGTCTACCGGTGGATCATGAGCCGCGGCTGGTCCGAGGCACGCCGGGCCTTCGTGCAGCACGAGGGCGGGGACGTGCTGGACGCGGCGGTGCTGATGATGCCGCTGGCGAAGTTCATCGCCCCGACCGACCCGAAGTGGCTGTCCACCCTCGACTCGCTCACCGAGGACCTGGTGTCCGACTCGCTGGTCTACCGCTACGACCCGCAGACGAGCCCCGACGGGCTGCACGGCGACGAGGGGACGTTCTCCATCTGCTCGTTCTGGTACGTCGAGGCGCTGACCCGGGCCGGGCGGCTCGACGAGGCGTCCCTCGCCTTCGAGAAGATGCTCACGTACGCCAACCATCTGGGCCTGTACGCCGAGGAGATCAGCCGCAGCGGGGAGCAGCAGGGCAACTTCCCGCAGGCGTTCACGCATCTCTCCCTCATCAGCGCCGCGTTCATCCTCGACCGCGCCCTGGGCTGAGGCCCGCCCCGGGCCGGGGCTTCAGTGGCCCTCGGAGTGCTCCGGCGCGCCGCCGTCCGGTGTCCGTGCGCCCGTCTCCTCTCCGGCCCGGACCGTGAACGCCGCGGTGCGGACGACTCCCTCGTGCTTGAAGTCCAGGAACAGCCGGTAGGTGCCGCTGCTGGGTGCCGTGGCCGTGAACGTGACCGCCGGACCGGGCTCGGTCGTGCCGTCGCCGGGTTCGCCGTGGGGGTGGACGTGCAGGTGGGCGAGGTCTCCGGAGCGCAGGGCGACCAGGTGGCCGTAGGCGCCGAGGTGGGGCTGGAGGTCGGTGACCAGCTCGCCGTCGCGGGAGACGGTCAGGCGCAGTTCGTCCGACCGGCCCGGGCGCAGCGTTCCGGTCAGTTCGACCTCGTAGCCGTCGACGCGCGCGGTGCCGGCGGGGCGCGGCGGTTCCTGCGGGCGGTGGGCGCCGGAGACGGCGAGATCCGCGCCGAGGGTGAGGTTCCGCGCGCCCTTCTCCGCCGGGGTGAAGTCGGCGAAGACCCGGTAGCCGCCGGCCCGGGGCAGCTCGACGGGGGCGGTCCAGGTGCCGTCGGCGGCGCGGGTCGGGTGCAGGTGGCGGTAGGTGAGCAGATCGCGTGAGGCCACGATGAGGTGGAGTTCCTTGTCGTGCTCGCGGCGGTACTCGGTGACGGGCCGGCCCTCTTCGTCCCGGACGGTGAAGCGCAGGTCGGTGCGGTCCGCGGCGGTGACGTACGGGGTCTTCAGTTCGAGGGCGTAGCCGTCCTCGGAGATCCGGAGCCCGCCGACGGGGGCGGTCCCGTGCTCGGCGCGGCCGCCGTCCTCCTCGGCCGCCGACGGTGACGGAACGTGTGGCTCCTTGTGCGCGGGCGCCCGGTCCGCGACCACCGGGTCGATACCCCGACCGATGCCGTAGGCCGTGCCGAAGGTGGCGGCCAGGGCGGCCGCGAACGCGGTGATCCTCAGTCCGGTGTTCATGGCCGTCCCTCCTCGGGAACGGGGGCCTTCGACTCGCGCGAGCCGGTTTCCAGGCAGCTCACCATACCCCCTAGGGGTATCTAGTCAAGCCTTTCGCCCGCTTGCGTCACATACGAGGTGGGGGTATGTGACGTCGAGGGGCACGTGGTCCTGGTGGGCCGCGCACGGCTACCGGCCGCGTGGGCCATGGACCTGCCGGCCGGCCTGGCGCGCGCCAAGACCGACGCCGAGGCCACGGGCCGCACCGCAGGACGCTGGGCACCATCCGGTCCGACCTGTTCTGGGCCTTCGCCCACAACGTCGCCGCCCTGCCGCCGGCCGCGGCCGGACTGCTCAACCCGATGATCGCCGGAGCCGCCATGGCGTTCTCCTCCGTCTTCGTCGTCGGCAACTCCCTGCGCCTGCGCACCTTCAAGGCCGCCTGATCCCGGGGGGAGCCGGTCCGGTGCCGGGGCGGGCGGCGCCCCCGTGTGGAGCGTGCGTACCGTGGGCACCTGGTGATTCCCGCCCCATGGTGCGGGAATCACCAGGCCCGGGCCCCCTCCCGGAGCCTGCTCCACGACGCCACCGCGGGAGAGACGAGATGAGCGAGCCGACCAGCACCGACCAGGACGTCACCCGTCCGCTCACGACGCCCGTACCGCCCGCCGACGGACTGCGCAGGGTCGCCTCGGCCGTCTTCGGCGACCTCAGGGCCATCGACGGCGCCCTGTACGCGGCGGTGGCCGCCACGCCCACGCCGACCCTCGACCGGGCGCTGCGCCGGCTCTCCCACGCGGCCGACCACTCCAAGATCTCGTTCGCCATCGCCGGAGCCCTCGCCCTGGGCGGACCGCGGCCGCGCCGGGCGGCGCTCGCCGGCGTCGGGGCCATCGCCGTGGCCTCGGCGTCGGCCAACCTGCTGGGCAAGCGCCTGGTCCGCCGGGCCCGGCCGGACCGGGAGGCGGCCCGGGTGACCGTGGACCGGCACGTGCCGATGCCGACGTCGGCGTCCTTCCCGTCCGGGCACACCGCCTCGGCCGTCGCCTTCGCCACCGCCGTCGGGACGGTGCTGCCCGCCGCGTCGGTCCCGCTGGGCGCGCTGGCGGGCGCGGTCGGCTACTCCCGTGTGCACACGGGAGTGCACTACCCCGGTGACGTGGCCGCCGGCGCGGTCCTGGGCATCGCCAGCGCCGCCACCGCCCTCGCCCTGGCGGCGGCCCGCCTCCCGGCCTCCTACGGCGGATCCGGCAGGGCCTTGTGGGGCCGACTGCGGTGACCGGCGGGCCCGCAGCCCGCGGACGGTGCGGGCGGGCCGTGTGACGGCCGGAGGTCACTCACCGCCGTACGGCACCGTGACTCCCGGCAGCGCGTACTCGTCCCGCCGTCCGCACATGCCGAAACCGCCGAGGCGGCTGGGCTCGGCCCGGTGCGCCGCCGCCTCGCCGAGGTGGGTGAGATCGCCGTCGGCCAGCGCGTCCAACTGGGCGCCCGTGCGCTCGGCGGCGGCCAGCGCGCCGGCCCGCCACAACTCCCGCCACCGCGGCACCCGGTCGCGCACCAGCCGCGCGGCGGCGCGCTGGAACTGCCGGTACGGTCCGCCGTCCCCGGCGACCAGCGCCGCGCGCAGGGGGAGGTAGCCCTCGACGGCGAGGTCCCGGCGGCGCCGCGCGGCCGCCTCCGTCTCCGGTCCGGTGCCGGGCGGGAGCGTCGCGGCGGCGGCGTAGCGGCCGGGGTCGGCCAGCACCTCGGGCGGGAAGGTGAACACAGCGTCCCCGGCCTCGGGCAGGCCGCTGTTCTGCATCAGCACGGTGATCCGCAGGCCGTCGCCCTGCACCATCCGGTGCACCGTGCCGGGCGTGAACCAGGCGACCGTGCCCGGCCGCAGCGGGACGTCCCGGTGGCCGTCGGGGCTCAGCGTCTGCACGGCGCCGTGGCCGCCGGTGACGACGTACGCCTCCGTGCACACCAGGTGCAGGTGCGGACTGCCGCCGCACACCCCGTCGGCGGCCTCCCAGTCGTAGGGGCTCAGGTGCGACAGCCCGACCGCGCCGGGCAGCGGGGCGTCGGACGCGGGCCCGTTCACCACGGCACGCCCTCCAGATGGGCACTCACCCGGTCCCGGTCCCAGGCGCCGTCCGCCACCACGATCCGGTAGCGGTAGGCGAAGGAGTCGCCCGGCGGCAGCGCGAACTCCTCGAAGAACGCCCAGGAGAACGCGACCGACGGGATCGGCTCCGCCCGGACGAACCAGTGCGACGCGTGGACGGCGCTCCGTTCGTCGAGGTTCTCCGGCGCGTGCGCGAAGACGAGCGTGGAGTGGCCGTCGTGCTCGTCGTGTTCGGCGGTGAAGGCGAGCCACGGGCTCTGCGTGCCCATGAGCCGTGCGGCGTCCGCGTCGGAGTCCGGGGCGAGGACCCTGCCGCCGGTGAAGTCGCGCGGCCCGCGCCACTGGAGCCCGGTGTAGCCGGCCATCTCCCGGCCGGCGGTGGTCGGGGAGCCGAACTTCAGTGGTGTGTCACGGAGGTTGGTGAGCCGGATCGACCAGTCCAGCACCCAGGCGCCGGCCTCCTCGTCGACCGAGTGGACGCTCAGGCCCCGCTCCTCCCGGGCCCACTCGGCGCCGCCGTGCGCGACCCAGGTGAGGTCCTCGGTGCAGTCGAAGCGGTCCTCCCCCGCCTCGAACGCGGAGAAGCCCTCGTGCCGCATGGAGCCGACGCGTTCGGGCAGCGGGAGGTACCCCCGGCCGTGCACGTAGGAGTTGCCGCCCCAGAAGTTCTGCCCGGACAGGTGACTGGCCGTCATCTGCAGCCCCTTGTGCCAGCGGTGGTCGTTCGGGCGGTACCCGGTCACCGTGCGGCCGGCCAGGGTGCGCACCGGATGGGCGTACGGCTTGCGGGACTCGAACGGTTCGGGGTCGGGGCGGTAGACGTAGCGCAGGATCTCCGTGCCGCCCGCGGCCGTGACGGTGACGGCCTCGCCGTGGGTGTGGACGACGCGGACGCTCATGCCCGCTCCCCGGGTGCCCAGTCGGGGTGGCCGCCGTGCATGGCCGCGTGGAAGGGATCGCCGGGGACGATCTCACCGGCCCGCACCGGCCGGCCGGTGAACGCCGCCTTGTACAGGGCGGCGGCGAACTCGAGGGTGCCGCGGGCCTGCCGGCCGCTGCCCGGGGGTCTCGCGCCGGCGTCGTAGGCGTCGAGGAGGGCGCCCAGCTGGGCCGTGTGCGAGCTCGGGACGTCGTGCGCCGGGGTGCGCCAGGCGGCGGCGCGCCCGGCGGGGACGTGCGGGGCCGGGGTGTAGGACCAGTCGTCGTTGCCGTGCCCGTAGAGGTGGGTGAGTTCGACCGTCGCGTCGGCGCAGTCGACGCGGATGCGGCTCACCTCGTCCGGTGAGAGCACGCTGTTGACGACCGTCGCCAACGCGCCGTTGGCGAAGCGCACCAGGGCGGTGGAGACGTCCTCGCTCTCGGTGTCGTGGACCAGGCGTGCCGCCATCGCCCGTACCTCGGCCCACTCGCCGAGCAGGTGCAGCAGCAGGTCGTACTGGTGGATCCCGTGCCCCATCGTCGGCCCGCCGCCCTCGGTGGCCCACCGTCCGCGCCAGGGCGCGGCGTAGTAGGCGGCGTCCCGGTGCCAGGTGGTCTGGCAGTGCGCGACCAGCGGGGCACCCAGCTCGCCGCTCGCGATCAGTTCACGGGCGTGCACGGCGCCGGAGCCGTAGCGGTGCTGGAAGACCACGGACGCGTACGCCCCCGACGCCTCCTCGGCGGCCGCGATCTCGTCGTACTCGGCGAGCGACAGGCACAGCGGCTTCTCGCACAGCACCCAGGCGCCCGCCTTGAGCGCGGCCACCGTCTGCTCCCGGTGCAGCGACGGCGGTGTCCCGATCAGCACCAGGTCCGGGCGCACGGCGTCCAGCATCGCGCTCACCGAGGCGAAGGCGGCGACGCCCTCCCCGGCCGCGGCACGGAAGGCGTCGAGCCGTTCCCGGTCCACGTCGACGGCCGCCACCAGCTCGGTGCGGTCGGCGTGGGCGCGCAGCGCGGGCAGATGACCGCCGCCGACGACGGCGCCGGTGCCGACGACGGCGACGCGGCGGCGGACGGGGGACAAGGACATGCGGCGCTCCTCTGGCCGTCGGCGGGCACGGTACGGAAAGCGTGATCGGAAGGCATGAGTGGAAAGCGCGACGGGAAAGCGCTTTCTCCAGTCCGTCGACCCTAGGGCCGGGACACCGGCCGGGACAACCCCGCGGGGCCCGCACGACCTCCGCGCGGGCGCATCCGGGCCGCATTCCGGCGGCGGGCGGGAGGCGACGGCGGAGCGAGCCACCTTCACCCCAAGTCTTGACGCGTCAATGTCAATGATGGCTTGATGTCCTCATGGGAGCGCTCCCACCTCACTCAGGGAAGGGAACACCATGCGCGGCCTCCGTTTTCTGCACTTGCGCACGCTCGCGGTTCGCGGCCTGCTGGCCACCCTGCTCCTGCTGCCCCTCGGCCCGGTCTTCGCGCCGGGTGCGGCGGCCGCGCCGAGCGCCGAACCGAGCGCCACCCCGGTGCGCGTCATGCCGCTGGGCGACTCGATCACCGGTTCACCGGGCTGCTGGCGGGCGGTGCTGTGGAACCGCTTGCTGAACGCCGGCCACACGGACATCGATTTCGTCGGCACCCTGCGCGAGCAGGGCTGCGCCCTGGCGCACGACGGCGACAACGAGGGTCACGGCGGCGAACTGGTCACCCGCGTGGCGGACCAGGACCTGCTGCCCGGACGGCTGGCGGCGACCCGACCCGACATCGTTGTCATGCACTTCGGCACGAACGACGTCTGGAGCAGCGTCTCCCCCGACCGCATCCTTGCCGCCTACACGAAGCTCGTGACGCAGATGCGGGCCGCCAACCCGGACATGCGCGTCCTCGTCGCCCAGCTCATCCCCCTGAACCCCGCCGGCTGCGGCGCCTGCGCCCAGCGCGTCACCGACCTCAACGCCCGGATCCCCGCGTGGGCCGAGACGACGAGCACCGGCCGCTCCCCCGTGACCGTGGTCGACCAGTGGAGGGGGTTCGACACGGCCACCGACACCTACGACGGCGTGCACCCCAACGCCGCCGGCGACGAGAAGATCGCCGCGCGCTGGTTCCCCGCCCTGTCCGCCCTCCTGGAGGAAGGCGTCCCGGGCGGCCCCGGCGACCCGGGGGACGGCGACCCCGTCTGCACCGCGTCCTTCCGGACCGTCGCCGCGTGGCAGGGCGGCTACCAGGCCGAGGTGACGGTGCGCAACGCCTCCGCGGCCCCCGTGTCGGGCTGGACGGTGACGGTCGCACCGACGGACGGCGCCCGCCTCACCCAGGTCTGGAACGGCACCCTCACCACGGCCGCCGACGGTACGACGAAGGTCACCAACGCGAGCTGGAACGGCGCCCTCGCCCCCGGCGCGAGCACCGCCTTCGGCCTCGTCGCCACGGCCCCCGCGGAGTCCGCCACCCCCGGGGCGAACGTCGGCTGCACGGCCACGCCCTGACACCCCGACACACGGCACGGAGCGACACCACCCCACCCATCACTCCCTTGGAGCCGCCATGAGACCCGCTGTCCTCCGCACCGCCCCACGAGCGGCCGGCCTCCTCGCCGCCCTCCTGGGTCTCCTCCTCCCGCTCCTCGCCCTCGGCACCCCGGCCCACGCGGCGCCCACCGGCTTCCGCGTCGAGAACGGCCGGCTGCTGGAGGCGTCCGGGAACGACTTCGTGATGCGCGGTGTCAACCACGCGCACACCTGGTACCCCGACCGGATCGACGCGCTGGCGCACATCAAGGCCAAGGGCGCCAACACCGTGCGCGTCGTCCTCTCCAGCGGCGACCGCTGGACCCGCAACGACGCCTCCGACGTGGCGAACGTCGTCGCGCGGTGCAAGCAGAACCGGCTGATCTGCGTCCTGGAGGTGCACGACACCACCGGCTACGGCGAGCAGAGCGGAGCGGTCACCCTCTCCCGCGCCGCCGACTACTGGATCAGCGTGCAGAGCGCCCTGACCGGCCAGGAGAACCACGTCATCGTCAACATCGGCAACGAGCCCCACGGCAACAGCGGGTACGCCAACTGGACGGCCGACACCAGGGCGGCGATCCAGAAGCTGCGCGCCGCCGGGTTCGACCACACGCTGATGGTCGACGCCCCCAACTGGGGCCAGGACTGGGCGTTCACCATGCGCGACAACGCCGCCTCGGTCTTCGCCGCCGACCCGGACGCCAACACCGTCTTCTCCATCCACATGTACGGCGTCTTCGACACCGCCGCCGGGATCAGCGACTACCTGGGCCGCTTCGTGGCCGCGAAACTCCCCATCGTGATCGGCGAGTTCGGCCACGACCACTCCGACGGCAACCCCGACGAGGACACCATCCTGGCCGTCGCCCAGCAGCTCCGCCTCGGCTACCTCGGCTGGTCCTGGAGCGGCAACGGCGGCGGCGTCGAGTACCTGGACATGGTCACGGGCTTCGACCCGGACCGGCTGACCGCCTGGGGGCAGCGCCTGTTCAACGGCGCCAACGGCATCGCCGCCACCGCCGAGGAGGCCGAGATCTACTCCTCCGGTTCCGGGGGCGACACCACGGCCCCGACCGCTCCCGGTGCCCCGGCCGCCTCGGCGGTGACCTCCTCGTCGGCCACCCTCACCTGGGGCGCCGCCACCGACGCGAACGGTGTCACGGGCTACGACGTCGTGCGGATCAGCGGTGGCGCGGAGACCGTCGTCACCACGACGGCCGGCACCTCCGCCACCGTCACCGGACTCGCCCCGGCCACGTCCTACACCTTCGCCGTCTACGCGCGGGACGCCGCCGGCAACCGCTCGCAGCGCTCCGCCACGGTGACCGTCACCACCTCCCCCGGCGGGACGGCGGGCGCCTGCGCGGTCGGTTACCGGGTGACGGGCGAGTGGCCCGGCGGCTTCCAGGGCGAGATCACCGTCCGCAACACCGGCGGCTCGGCGGTGAACGGCTGGACGCTGCGCTGGACCTTCCCCGGTGGCCAGCGGATCACCAACCTGTGGGGAGGCACCCCGACGCAGAACGGCGCCGAGGTGGGCGTGACCGCCGCCCCGTACACCGCGACGATCCCCGCGTCCGGTTCCGTCACCCTCGGCTTCACGGCCTCCCGGTCCGGAGCCAACCCCAGCCCCACGGCGTTCAGCCTGAACGGCGTCTCCTGTTCCGTGGCCTGACAGCGCACTGCCCGGAAGGGGCCATCCCCTTCCGGGCAGTTGTCCGTCGTCCGCCTCAGACCAGGCGGCCGAAGACCACTAGGTTCTCGGTGTAGTCCTTGGCGGCACGGTCGTAGTCCCCCGCGCAGGTGATGAGTCGGACCTCGGCCCTGGGGACGTCGGCGTACACGCGCTCGTCGGGGAAGTTCTTCTTCTCGAACGACTCCGTGTCGTACACCTCGAACGTCGCCTTGCTCCCGTCGGCCCGCACCACCCGGAACCGGTCGCCCTCCTCCAGCTCGCTGAGCCGTGCGAACACGGCCGGGGACGTCGCCGTGTCCACGTGCCCGGCGATGATCGCCGTACCCGACTCCCCCGGGGAGGCGCCCTTGGCGAACCAGCCGACCAGATTGGTGTTGTGCGGCGGTGGGGCGTCGAGCTGCCCGCCCTTGCCGATGGCGAGATCGGTGAAGGGCGCGTCGACGCCGATCTCGGGGATGAGCAGCCGGGTCGGCTCGGACCGCGGGAGGTGCTTGCCGGACGACTCGCCCGCGGACGGCTCGCCCCCGGCCGGCTTGCTCGCGGCCGGACCGGAGGCGGTGGAGACCGCGGGCGGAGCATGCGGCACACGGGCGTCGTCGGGAGGAGCCTCCCCTCCGCCGAACAGCGTCATGGCCAGCACCAGGCCGGCCCCGCTCCAGAAGACCGCTGTCATGGCGGCGCGCAGTCTTCGCCTCGTCGGCGTCGGCTCGGTTCCGACCGGCTCGGTTTCGCAGGGGGATGGGGGACTGGCTGCCATCGGGGGGACCACCTCACTCGGACGCGGCAGCGGACACTACGGGCTCAGGCAGCGAGCGGGGCCGCCATGACGCGCCACGCGCGTAGGGCGGCCCCGTCCGCTATCACGCCACACATGGCTCAGGCCACGTTTCCGGAGGCCTTCTTACGCCGCAGCGCGTACGCGCCGGTGCCGAGAACCGCCAGCGCGGCCAGACCGCCCGCGGTGACACCCGGCTCGGAGAGTGCACCGCCGCCGGCGTGCACGCCACCGCGCGGCTTGTCGTAGTCGTCCTCCTTCTTGTACTTGCTGTCCCAGGAGTCCTCGCCGTGCGAGTCACCCTTGTCCTTGTAGCTCTCGTGGTCGTACTTCGAGTCCTTGGAGCTGCCCCAGTCCTCGTCGTTCAGGGCAGCCAGGGCCCCACCGCCGGTGTGCACGCCACCGCTCGGCTTGTCGTAGTCGTCGTCCTTGTAGTCGTCGTCCTTGTCGTCCTTGCCGTACCCGTTGTCCTTGTCGTCCTTGTCGTCCTTGTCGTACCCGTTGTCCTTGTACTCGTCGTCCTTGTCGTACCCGTTGTCCTTGTACTCGTCGTCCTTGTCGTGCTTGTCGCCCTTGTCGTGCCCCTTGTCCTTGTACTCGTCGTGCTTGTCGCCCTTGTCGTGCCCGTTGTACCCGTCGTGCTTGTCGCCCTTGTCGTGCCCGTTGTACTTGTCGTGCTTGTCGTCCTTGTAGTCGTCGCCCTTGTCGTGCTTGCCCTCCTTGTCGTACTTGTCGTCCTTGTACTCGTCCTTCTTGCGCTCGTCGTCCTTGCCGTGCTCGTCGTCGTTGCCGTACTCGTTCGCGACGGTCAGAGCCCCACCGCCGGTGTGCACGCCACCGCTCGGCTTGTCGTAGTCGTCGTCCTTGTCGTCCTTGTCGTCCTTGTCGTCCTTGTCGTACCCGTTGTCCTT
>NZ_MSGP01000363.1 GCF_002078235.1 Streptomyces viridosporus | reverse complement strand
GGAGGAGGGAGGAGGGAGGGAATGGGGAGAGAGGCAAGGGGGAGACCGGCGCGGGCCACAGCCCCTGCATCGTGGCACCGAATGCGCCGAAGGAGAAGCAAATCGTGACGAAACGGTAGGGAACGCGCACATCACCCGTCTCAGCGGGCGGGCGCCGACCACCTGCCGCGCGCGGTCTGGCTAGGCTGGACGACCGAACAGGCGACAGACGCACGTCAGCAAGGAGCATCGTCGTGGCGGTACGAGCGGTCCGGGGCGCCGTCCAACTGGAGCGGGACGAGCCCGGTCACATGGAGCAGCAGGTCGGCGCGCTGCTCACCACCGTCCTGGAGCGCAACGGGCTGACCTCCGACGACCTGATCAGCATCTGGTTCACGGCCACCCCCGACCTGCACAGCGACTTCCCGGCGGCCGCCGCCCGCAGGCTCGGCATCGTCGACGTGCCCCTGATCTGCGCCCAGGAGCTGGACGTCGAGGGCGCCATGCCCCGCGTCGTCCGCGTCCTGGCGCACATCGAGTCCGACAAGCCCCGCGCCGACATCGCGCACGTCTACCTCGGCGCCGCGGCCGCCCTGCGCAAGGACATCGCCCAGTGAGAACAGCACTCGTCCTCGGCACCGGACTCATCGGCACCTCCGCCGCCCTCGCCCTGACCCGGCGGGGCGTCGCCGTCCACCTCGCCGACCACGATCCGGAGCAGGCCCGCACCGCCGCCGCGCTCGGCGCCGGCACGGACGAGGTCCCCGACGGGCCGGTGGACCTGGCGGTCGTCGCCGCCCCGCCCGCCCACGTGGCCGACGTGCTCGCCGACGCGATGGAGCGCGGCCTGGCCCGCGGCTACCTCGACGTCGCCAGCGTCAAGGGCGGACCGCGTCGCGAGCTCGAGGCGCGCGGCCTCGACCTGACGCCCTACATCGGCACGCACCCCATGTCCGGCCGGGAGAGGTCCGGCCCGCTGGCCGCCACCGCCGACCTCTTCGAGGGCCGCCCCTGGGTGCTGACCCCCACCCGGGACACCGACACCGAGGTGCTGAACCTCGCCCTGGAACTGGTCTCGCACTGCCGCGCCGTGCCCGTCGTCATGGACGCCGACGCGCACGACCGCGCCGTGGCCCTCGTCTCCCACATGCCCCACCTGGTGTCCAGCATGGTCGCCGCGCGCCTGGAGCACGCCGAGGAGGCCGCCGTACGGCTGTGCGGGCAGGGCATCCGGGACGTGACCCGGATCGCCGCCTCCGACCCCCGGATGTGGATCGACATCCTGTCCGCGAACCCCGGGCCGGTCGCCGACCTGCTCACGGACGTCGCCGCCGACCTGGAGGAGACCGTGCGGGCCCTGCGCGCGCTGCAGTCCTCCGACGAGGACAAGCGCCGCGAGGGCAGCACGGGGATCGAGGGCGTGCTGCGCCGCGGCAACGCCGGCCAGGTCCGCGTCCCCGGCAAGCACGGGTCCGCTCCGCGGGTCTACGAGACGGTGGCGGTGCTCATCGACGACCAGCCGGGGCAGCTGGCCCGCATCTTTGCCGACGCGGACCGGGCCGGGGTCAACATCGAGGACGTGCGGATCGAGCACGCCACCGGGCAGCAGGCCGGTCTGGTGCAGCTCATGGTCGAGCCCCGGACCGCACCCGTCCTCACGGCGGCGCTGCGGGAGCGGGGCTGGGCGATCCGGCAGTAGGGCCCGGCCCCGGGATGGGCCGATCGGGGGATGCGCACCCAGTAACCTTGTGCGGGGCGGTCGCGCCCCGTCCCCCGCCAGCCAGGTCCAGGAAGGTCCCACTGTGGAAAGCGCCACGCCCGTGATTGTCGCCATCGACGGCCCCTCCGGCACGGGCAAGTCGAGCACGTCGAAGGCCGTGGCGGCGCAGCTCGGCCTGAACTACCTGGACACCGGCGCCCAGTACCGGGCGATCACCTGGTGGATGGTGAACAACGGCATCGACATAGACGACCCCTCCGCGATCGCCGCCGTCGCCGGCAAGCCGGAGATCGTCTCGGGCACCGACCCCAAGGGCCCGACCATCACGGTCGACGGGGTGGACGTGGCCGGTCCGATCCGCGAGCAGGAGGTCACCTCGAAGGTCAGCGCGGTCAGCGCGGTGCCCGAGGTGCGGACCCGGATCACCGAGCTGCAGCGCACGATCGCCTCCTCCGCCGTCACCGGCATCGTCGTCGAGGGCCGCGACATCGGCACCACCGTGCTGCCCGACGCCGACCTGAAGATCTTCCTCACCGCCTCCGCGGAGGCGCGGGCCGCCCGCCGCAGCGGTGAGCTCAAGGGCGTCGACGTCGACGCCACCCGCGAGGCCCTGATCAAGCGGGACGCGGCCGACTCCAGCCGCAAGACCTCCCCGCTGGCCAAGGCGGACGACGCGGTCGAGGTCGACACCACCGACCTGACGCTGGCGCAGGTCATCGAGTGCGTCGTCACCCTCGTCGAGGAGAAGCGGGCCGGGAAGTGACCGACGTTCCATCGGCGCGGGGCGCCGAGGTCGGGCGGCGCATCGGCGTCGGCCTGATGTACGGCCTGTGGAAGCCGCGGGTGCTGGGCGCCTGGCGGGTGCCCGCGGCCGGTCCGGTGGTGCTCGCCGTCAACCACTCCCACAACATCGACGGCCCGATGGTCATGGGCGTGTCGCCCCGGCCGACGCACTTCCTGATCAAGAAGGAGGCGTTCGTCGGCCCGCTCGACCCGTTCCTGACCGGCATCGGCCAGCTGAAGGTGGACCGGCACACCACCGACCGCACGGCGATCTCCCGGGCACTGGGCGTCCTGGAGCAGGGCGGTGTCCTCGGCATCTTCCCCGAGGGCACCCGGGGCGAGGGCGACTTCGCCTCGATCCGCGCGGGACTCGCCTACTTCGCCGTGCGCGGCGGCGCGCCGATCGTGCCGGTGGCCGTGCTGGGAAGTTCCGAGCGGCGTGGACGGTTGATAAAGGGGCTGCCCCCGCTGCGCTCCCGCGTCGACGTCGTCTTCGGCGACCCCTTCGACGCGGGCGACGGCAGCGGCCGGCGCACCCGCAGAGCGCTGGACGAGGCGACCGAGCGCATCCAGAAGCAGCTCACCGCGCACCTGGAGAACGCCAGGCGCCTGACCGGACGCTGACCGACGGAAAACGCCGGGCGTCCCACCGGACGCCGGGCGACACTGAGTAGTGGACCGCTCCGGACCGGGCGGTCCACCGACCACCACGATGAACGAGGTACGGACTTCATGAACGACCACATCCAGCCCGACGGCTCGGACGCGTACGAGGGCGCGCACGAGCACGACCACGGGGCGCTCGGCGACGCCGAGTACGCGGAGTTCATGGAGCTCGCCGCGGAGGAGGGCTTCGACCTCGAGGACGTCGAGGGCGCCATCGAGGCCGCCGGACACGGTCCGCTGCCCGTGCTCGCCGTCGTCGGCCGCCCCAATGTCGGCAAGTCGACCCTGGTGAACCGGATCATCGGCCGCCGCGAGGCCGTCGTCGAGGACAAGCCGGGCGTCACCCGCGACCGCGTCACCTACGAGGCCGAGTGGGCGGGCCGCCGCTTCAAGGTCGTCGACACCGGCGGCTGGGAGCAGGACGTCCTCGGCATCGACGCGTCCGTGGCCGCGCAGGCCGAGTACGCCATCGAGGCCGCCGACGCGGTCGTCTTCGTCGTCGACGCCAAGGTCGGCGCGACCGACACCGACGAGGCCGTGGTCCGGCTGCTGCGCAAGGCCGGCAAGCCGGTCGTGCTGTGCGCCAACAAGGTGGACGGCCCGAGCGGCGAGGCCGACGCCGCGTACCTGTGGTCCCTGGGCCTGGGCGAGCCGTACCCGGTCTCCGCCCTGCACGGCCGCGGCACCGGGGACATGCTGGACCAGGTCCTGGAGGCCCTGCCGGAGGCCCCGGCGCAGACCTTCGGCACCGCCGTCGGCGGACCGCGCCGGGTCGCCCTGATCGGCCGCCCGAACGTCGGCAAGTCCTCGCTGCTGAACAAGGTCGCCGGCGAGGAGCGCGTCGTCGTCAACGAACTGGCCGGCACCACCCGCGACCCGGTCGACGAGATGATCGAACTGGGCGGCAAGACCTGGAAGTTCGTCGACACGGCGGGCATCCGCAAGCGGGTCCACCTCCAGCAGGGCGCCGACTACTACGCCTCGCTGCGCACCGCCGCCGCCGTCGAGAAGGCCGAGGTGGCCGTCGTGCTCATCGACGCCGCCGAGTCCATCTCGGTGCAGGACCAGCGCATCGTCACCATGGCCGTCGAGGCGGGCCGCGCGCTCGTCCTCGCGTTCAACAAGTGGGACACCCTCGACGAGGAGCGCCGCTACTACCTGGAGCGCGAGATCGAGACCGAGCTCGGCCAGGTCGTGTGGGCGCCCCGGGTGAACGTCTCGGCGCGCACCGGCCGGCACATGGAGAAGCTGGTCCCGGCCATCGAGACGGCCCTGGCCGGCTGGGAGACCCGGGTGCCGACCGGCAGGCTGAACGCCTTCCTCGGCGAACTGGTCGCCGCCCACCCGCACCCCGTGCGGGGCGGCAAGCAGCCGCGCATTCTGTTCGGCACCCAGGCGGGCACCAAGCCGCCGCGGTTCGTGCTGTTCGCCTCCGGCTTCATCGAGGCGGGCTACCGGCGCTTCATCGAGCGCCGGCTGCGCGAGGAGTTCGGCTTCGAGGGGACGCCGATCCACATCTCGGTGCGGGTGCGCGAGAAGCGCGGCAGGAAGAAGTAGCCGAGGACACGGCGAAAGGGGCGGACCCGACCGGGTCCGCCCCTTTCGCCGTTCACCGTGCCGGGTCAGGCACCCCTGCGCGGAGCCGGCGGCAGTCCGGCCGGCACGTGCTGCATCCCGGTGGCGTGCCGGCCCACCGTCCCGACGCGCTGCCACTGCGGCTGCTGTCCGGTGACCTGGCGGGTGCTGCCCGGGCCGTAGGGGCCGTACGCACCGCTCCCGAGGGAGCCGCTAGACGACCCAGGGCCGTGGCCGCCGTACGGCCCCGTACCGCGCGGGATGTTCCCGAAGGCGGTGAAGCCCAGGTCCTCCTCGCCGCTGCGGTCACCCGGCAGCGCGCGGAAGGACTTGACGTACTCGGTGTAGAGGGCGTCGTAGATCGGCGTGGCCGAGAGGCCGCTCCGGGAGCCCTGAGCCGGGCGCCCGGGGGCGGGAA
>NZ_MSGP01000362.1 GCF_002078235.1 Streptomyces viridosporus | reverse complement strand
CTCCGCCGCGCTCGCGCTCGCCCGGGCCGCCGAGCGGCGCTGGGTGGCGGTGAGCGTGTCCGGCGGCAGCATGGAACCGGCCTACCACGACGGGGACAGCGTGGTGGTGCGCCGCCGGGCGGTCCCCGTCCGGGGTGCGGTGGTCGTCGTGGAACGGCCTCCGTACCGGGCGCCGTGGCCGGACGCCCCCGTGGCGCGCACCGCGCCCGCGCACGTCCTCTACGCGCGGCACTGGTTCATCAAGCGGGTGGCGGCGGTTCCCGGCGACCCGGTGCCGCGCGCCCAGGTGCCCGCCCTGGCCGACGTGCCGGAGGACACCGTGCCCGAGGGCATGCTCGTGCTGCTCGGTGACAACCGGGACGACAGCTACGACTCGCGCTCGGTCGGCTACTTCCCCGAGGCGCGTGTGCTGGGCACGGTCGAGGGGGCCGGCCAGCCCGATCCCCGGTCCACGGCGCGGATGAGGAAGACCTGACGGTCCTCGCCGTCGCACCGCTGCATGACGGCCTCCGTACCGGCGTCACGCCCGGAGCCCGCGATGCCCACGCAGCCCTGGCCCTCGACCCGCAGCACGAACGCGCCGCGGCGGAGCTCCCCCGACGGCTCGACGGAGAACAGACTGGCCTGCGCGCAGTCGTCCATGGGCTCCAGCAGGCCCTCGCCGCTGCCGGCGGTCAGCGCCTTGAGGCAGCCCTTGCCGTAGTCGGGGTGGTGCCACTGGATGCGGTAGAGCCCCTGGCCGAGCGGCTCCAGCAGGGTGCTCTGCGGCGAGATCTCGTCGCAGGGCCGCTGCACGGCGACCAGGGGGGTGTACCGCCAGTCCCGCACGCGCCCGTCGGTCAGGCACAGGTCCGGGTCCCGCGCGACGCGGAGGGTCACCCAGCCGCTGGGCGGGGCGGTCCCGGCAGCGGGTGGGACGTCGCCGCCGGCGAGGGCACCGCGGCCGTCGCCCCGGTCCTCGGACGAGGTCCGCATCGCGGCGGCGGCGACCAGAACGGCCCCGGCCACCCCGGCGACGACGACGGCGAGGGCCGGACGGGCGTACCGCCGCCGGGGCGGGAAGCGCGGTCCGCCCGGGTCCGCCGGCCCGGAGTCCGGCCCGTCCGTCGCGGTCCGCGCGACCGGGGCCGTCGACGGTTCCCGCGGGTGGGCGCCGGCGACCCTGTCCCTGGCGTCGGCCCACTCCGCGGCCCGCTCCCCCTCGCCGCACGCCTTCACGAACGCCACCAGGAGATCGTGCCGGGGTGGCACGTCCCGGCACAGCATGCTGGAGAGCGAACTGCGCGGCAGCACGTCCCCGGCGGCCGCCGCCCGCTCCTCGAGCTGCCGGTACGACAGTCCCGAGCACCTCTTCAGTTCGCGCAGCCCCTGCATGAAGGCGGACAGGTCCTGGATCTCTCCAGGCCGACAGCTTCCTGGATACTCCATGCGCCCCATCCTGTCGGCCTGCCCGGTCCCCCGACAACGGCGCTATTTGCCATTCGCGGGACGGGGCGGCCGTCGCCGCGGCCGGGGCTCCCGGAGCGTTCCGGCCGCTCTTCCGGGCGGTCACGCCGCCGCCCGCCGGCGGCGGTGCGCTCAGGCGGAACGGGTGGCGCCGAAGTGGGTCTCGTGCGTCCAGACATGGGTGCACGACGGGCACTGCAGGTGGAGCAGACTGCCCGTGCAGGAGAGCAGATAGCGCCAGTGCGTGGAACAGGTGCGTCCCTGCTCGCACGTGGCGCAGCCGCGGCGGTCGTCGCAGTTCGGGCACGCCACCCAGGCCCGCCGGCCGATGTCGGCGTCCGGATCAAGCGGGAGCACGGCCGTCCCCCCGCCCCGGGAGCACACCGGCCGAGACCAGCTCGTCGTACAGCCGCTGCTGTTCCGCGTCGAGGCCCGAGTACAGCAGCCGGTGGGCCTCCTCCTCGTCGCGCAGCGCCGCCACGGGGTCCCAGTCGGGTCCGAGCGCGGCCAGGACGTGCGTGCGCCGGAGCATCTCGTGCGAGCTCAGATCGACGGAGAAATCGATCGGTGCCGAGCCGCCCGGTCCGTCCGGCGCGGCGCTTTCCTCGGGAGGCAGGGGGTCACCGTGGGGCATACCGTCGAACTTAGGTAACCCTTCCTCCTTGGACAAGAGCAGGTGGGAGAGGTCACACGCCCGGGACGGAACGTGGCCGGCCGGCCGGGCCGGCATCAGGTCGGCCCGGCCGGCCGCTGTCGCGGCGGGTTCCGGTGTCAGGCGGGCGGTGGGGCGAGCGGGCCGCCGTCCGTGAAGGCGTGGGCGGCGAAGCGCTCGCCGATGCGCCGGTGGGTGGCCGCGTCGGGGTGGAGGCCGTCGGGCAGGGGCAGCTCGGCGAAGTCCGCCTCGCCGTAGAGGTCCCGGCCGTCGAGGTGGTGCAGGTTCGGGTCGTCGGCGGCGCGTTGCCGCACGATGCGGCTCAGCTCGTCCCGGATGACGGTGAGGGTCAGCTTGCCGGCGGCCCGCTCGGCGGGGTCGCCCGCGGCCCGGAACCGGAGCACGCCCGTGGCGAGGCTGCCGGGGTCGAGAACGCTCGGACCGGGTGTGTCCTCGTGGAGGGGGCACAGGAGGGGCGAGACGACCAGGAGCGGGGCGGTGGGGTGGCCCTCGCGGATGGTGTCGAGGAAGCCGTGGACGGCCGGGGTGAAGGCGCGCAGCCGCATCAGGTCGGTGTTGACGAGGTTGATGCCCAGCTTGACGCTGATCAGGTCGGCGGGGGTGTCGCGCATGGCCCGCGCCGTGAACGGGTCGAGCAGGGCGCCGCCGCCCAGCCCCAGGTTGATCAGTTCCACGCCGCCCAGTGCCGCGGCGCGTGCGGGCCAGGTGGTGGTGGGGCTCTCGGCGTCGGATCCGTGGCTGATGGAACTGCCGTGGTGCAGCCACACGCCGCGCCGCGGCCCGGACGCGGGCTCGACGGGGGCGTCGGTGCGCAGTGCGACGAGTTCGGTGGTCTCGTTGTGCGGCAGCCAGATCTCGACGGTCTTGTCGCGTTCGGGCAGTCCGGTGAAGCGGAGGGTGCCCGCGGGGCCGGGCCGGTTCTCGAACGTTCCGCTGCTCATGTCGATGAGGAGCGTGTTGCCGCCGGCCACGGTGCCCCGGCCCGCCGGCCGTCCGTCGACGAGCAGGTCGTACACGCCGTCCGGGCGCGGTGGGGCTCCGGCGTAGACCCGTTTGGTGGGCAGCGTGTCCAGTTCGACGGCGGTCGCCCGGGTGCGGAGGACGAGCCTCACGCCGGACGGCTGGGACTCGGCCATCGCGAGCTGTCCGTCGGCGCACTGGGCACGAGCCCGTGCGGGCAGCCGGTGCGGCAGGACCCCGTGCGCGGTGCGCTCCAGGTCGAGGGCGCCGCGCAGGATGTCGGCGGTGACGGGGGTGGTGATCCAGGTGTGTTCGTGCTCGTGCATGGGCCGGCCTGTCTGTGGTGCGGATGCTCGGTCGGGCCCCGGGTGCGTCCGGGGCGGGTCCGCCGTCAGGGGGCGGGCCAGTTGCGCAGCAGGGCGTCGAGGGCGTCGAGGACGCGCGACCAGGTCTCCTGCGTGTCGGGGGCGCTGTGGCTGAACCCGCCTTCCGCCTCGAGGCTGATGTAGCCGTGGAAGACGCTGCCCAGCAGCCGTACCGCGTGCGTCCGGTCCGGCTCGGTCAGGTCGTAGCCGCGCAGCACCGCCCGCGTCAGGTGGGCGTGCCGCACGCCCGCGCCGGCCGCGGCCGTCTCCGGATCGAGCCGGTACCGGGCCGCGGCGTAGCGGCCGGGATGCTCCCTGGCGTAGTCGCGGTACACGTCGGCGAGGGCGGTCAGCGCGTCCTTGCCGGCCCGTCCGGCCAGTGCGTCGGCGGCCCGGTCCGCGAGCTCCTCCAGGGCGAGCAGCGCGATCCTGGTCTTGAGGTCCTGCGAGCTCTTCAGGTGCGAGTACAGGCTCGCCACCTTGACGTCGAAGCGCCGGGCGAGCTCCGAGACGGTCACCCGCTCGAAGCCGACCTCGTCGGCGAGGTCGGCTCCCGCCCGGGTGAGGCGTTCCGCCGTCAGTCCTGCGCGTGCCATGCCCCGTCCTCCCTGTCGACGAGCTCGATCATGCACGTGCCTAATGGCTTTAGGCAAATGGCTATCCGTTCATGGCCGTACGACAGGTGCGGGCCGCCGGGGCCCGGCCCCGCGCACGGGGCGGGCGGGTGCTCCCGGCGGCCGTCCTGCGGAGGTGATCAGCTGAAGGGATCGAGCGTGAGGTGGGCCTGACGCGGGTTGCCGTCGTGGACGAGCGACTCGTGGTTGCCCACGTCGTCGAAGGCGAAGGCGTAGGCCTTCCCGTCGGCCATCCGCGCGTGGATCGCCCGGGCGTAGTGGTTGGTGACGGCGTCCCGGTAGAAACCGGCCGCGTCGGGGTCGGGCTGGTGGGGGTTGGTCAGGAGCGTGGAGCGGTTGAATCCGGCGCACAGCGTGCGTGAGATCGGGCCGCGCACCTGGTCGTTCGGCGCGTCGAGCCTCCCGTGACAGCCGAAGACGGAGGAGGCGTCGGGCTTCTGGAAGCTGGTGACGACGGCGCCCGCGCCGTCGGTGAAGTGCATGACGCCGCCGGACACCCGGCCGTGGTACTTGGTGCCGGGCCGGTCGGCGAAGGGCGTGACCGTCAGGGTCGAGGTGGTGTACTTCTGCCAGACGCGGTTGACGTAGTCGTCCATGACCGAGGCCGGCAGAGCACCCGTCTCCACTCCGTAGAGCGGGGAGAGCGCGCGCAGCACGGTGCCGTCGCTCCGGGTCTGGATCAGACCGGCCCAGCCACCGGGCTGCCCCCTGAGCGCGCTGAAGAACCCGTTGTAGCCGCCGGGCACGAGCCGGCCGGTGCTCGCCGTCGTCCCGTCGGCGCGCTGCACTCCCACGGAGTAGGGCGCGGAGAACATGTCGACCTGTGTGCTGTTGAGCCACAGGCCGGAGTCGTTCAGCGTGTACTCCGACCAGTTGAACAGGATGTCCCGGTTGGGGTCCGTCGGGTTCTGCACGGCGGGCTGGACCAGGCCTCCGGTGGTCAGCTTGAACACCAGTTTCCGGCCGTAGGAGAAGTAGATGCGGCCGGAGAACTTCGGGAGGCGAAGGGTCGCGGACCGCCCCGGCGCCGGGCCCGGTATCGCCGCGTCGGGCGCGGGGGTGGGCGGATTGCCGCCCGCCGGCCAGGGGTGGAACGTTCCGTTCGCGTCGGCCCAGCCCTGCCGGCCGGTCGACAGCTGGGTGCCGAGGTTGTACACGTACACCTGCTCGCCGCGGCCCGAGTTGTTGGTGATCGTCAGGGGGATGGTGTCCGGGACCGCCGCGTGGGCGGGCGAGGGGACTCCCGCGGCGAGCAGCGAGCCGCCGAGCACGGTGGCGACGCTCAGCCCGGCGGCCAGGAGCCGGCGTGTGAGGGTGCGAAGCATGCTCTGTCTCCGATCGACAGTGACCGACAAGCACGTTCATGAGAGCGCTCTCAGCGTCCCGCCTTGGTATGGACCTGTCAATCAGTTGGGAATTGAAGATTCCGTACCCGCACGGCCGGACGGTCGCACGGCCGGACGGCCGAACCGCAGGGCGCGACCGGGAGGCGTCCCCGGACGACGGCGTCGGCAGCCGCGAGAGCGGAGAGGGTGGCACAGGAGGAACGGCACGTACGGAGACACCCGGCCGGGCACCGCACCGGTACCGGCCCCCGGCCGGCACGGCGGGCCCCCGGCCCGGCCGGGACCCGGGGGAGGACGGCGAGGCGGCCCGCCCTTGCCCGCGGCGGGTGCCTGGCGCAGGCTGGTCACATGGGTGCGGCGCCGACCCTCATCACCTCCGTACAGCGCGCCTTCCGCCTGCTGGAGGCGGTGAGCGCGCACGAGAACGGCGCACCGGCGAAGCGGCTGGCCCGCGAGACGGATCTGCCCCTGGCCACCGCCTACCACCTGCTGCGCACACTGGTGCACGACGGATACCTGCGCAAACTGGACGACGGCGGGTTCGTCCTGGGCGACCGACTGCGGACGCTGCACACCGCGGGCCGCGGGCAGGCCCTGCTCAACCGCGTCCGGCCGGTGCTCGCCGCGCTGCGGGACGAGCTCTCGACCGCCGCCTACCTCACCTTCTACGAGGACGGCGAGATCCGGGTCGCCGAGATCGTCGACGGACCCCGCACCCCCCGGGTCGACCTCTGGGTGGGCTTCGAGGACGCCGGGCACGCCACCGCGCTGGGCAAGTGCGTGCTGCGGGAGCTGGACGACGAGGCGCGCAAGGACTACCTCTCCCGGCACCCCCTCGACGACCTCACCCCCCGGACGATCACCACGGCCGGGGAGCTGATCCGCCGGCTGGACTCCACCCCGCTGGCCCCGGCGGTCACGGACCTGGAGGAGTACGCCCTCGGCACCGTCTGCGTGGCGGTGCCCGTCCGCAGCGGGCGGACGCTGGGCTCGCTCGGCGTGTCGATGCGGGCGGACCGGCGGCCCCGGCTCGACGAGATCCGCGAGCGACTGCTCCCGGCCGCGGGGCGGGTGTCACGGGGCCTTTCACTCACCATCTGAAAAATACGCTCTTGTGACGTTCACAACGATCTTCTTTGCTTATAAAGGAGACATTTCGGGTGCGCGTGCCGCACAAGGTGAGGACAGCGAGCGACACATGAGTCACACCCGGCGGAGGGGACGCGACCATTGGCGGGCGCGGTGGTACAGGCGCAGGGCGGGACACACGGCATCGCCCTGGACGCGGACCCTCGCGCACCTGGTCGCCGGTACGCCCGCGCTGCCCCTGCTGATCGTCTGCGTCATCGTGCTCGTCGACCTCGTCGACGGGACGGGGAAGGTCTGGCTGCCGCTGCTCGCCACCGCGCCCGCGCTGGCGGCGGCCACCAGCAGGCCGGTCGGGGTCGTCGGGGTCGGCCTCCTCACCGCGCTCCTGGGCGCGGCGATCGGCGCCCGCCACGGTGTGCCGGCATCGGCGCTGGCCGTCCTGCTCGCCGCGCTGGTGACCGTCACCCTGGCCGGCACGCTCACCAGTGCCCTGCGCGCCCACCGCGAGCGGGTGCTCGCGGCCGTCCGCTCCGTCGCGGAGACCGCGCAGCACGCCCTGCTCAAGCCGGTCCCCGGGACCGTCGGCCCGTTCCAGGCGGCCGTCCACTACACCGCCGCCGCGGCGGAGGCCCGCATCGGCGGTGACCTCTACGCGCTGGTCCCCACCCCGCACGGGGTCCGGCTGATCGTCGGCGACGTGCGCGGCAAGGGCCTGCCCGCCGTGGGGACCGCCGCCCTCGTCCTCGGTGTCTTCCGGGAGGCCGCCTACGACGAGCCCGATCTGCTGGACGTCGTCGGCAGGATCGAGCGGAGCCTGGCGCGCAATCTCGGGGCGGACGACTTCGTCACCGCCGTGGTCGCCGGATACCCGGAAGCCGGACGCCTGGAGGTGGTCAACTGCGGACACGCGCCTCCCCTGCTGATCCGCGGCTCCGACGTGACGGCCGTGGATCCCGTCCGCCCGGCGCCGCCCCTGGGGCTGCGGGCCCTGTCGGGCGAGGCCCCCGACCTCCGGGCGCTGTCGTTCGACGAGGGGGACCAGCTGCTGCTCTACACCGACGGCGTCACGGAGGCCCGCGACGAGGACCGCGAGTTCTACCCGCTCGCCGACGGGCTGGCCCGGCACCTGTGCGACGAGCCGGCCCGCACTCTCGCGGCGCTGCACGAGGAGCTGCTGGCGCACGTGGGCGGCCGGCTCCACGACGACGCGGCACTGCTCCTGCTCCGCAGGCCCGTCGCCGTTCCCGGGGCGGCCGACGCGGCATCGGCGCGGGCCGCCCCGGGATGAGCCGGACGGGAACGGGGAAGTCGCTCATGCCTTCGGGTCCGTCCCGGTGCGCGCGCGGGTCATTTGACAGAGCCCCCGGTGATGCCGGCGGCGATGTGCTTCTGGGCGAGGAGGAGCAGGACCGCCGCCGGGACGGCGGAGAGCACGGAGGCGGCCATCACCGAGCCCCAGTCGCCGACGTGGGCGCCGATGTACTGGTAGATGCCCAGCGTGATCGGCTTGACGTCGTCCGTGGTGTTCAGGGTGAGCGCGAACATGAAGTCGCTCCACGCGAACAGGAACGCGAACAGGCCGGACGTGATCAGCGAGTTGCGGCTCATCGGGAGCACCACGCGCACGAAGGTCCGCACCGGTCCGGCGCCGTCGATCTCCGCGGCCTCGAGGACCTCGCCCGGGAGGGACACCATGAAGGAGCGCATCAGCACGATGGAGAACGGGATGCCGAGCGAGGCGTCCGCGAGCATCAGGCCGAAGTACGAGTTCACCAGGCCCAGGTCGACGTACGAGGTGTAGAGCGCGTTGGCGATGACGATGCCCGGCACCATCTGCGTGATCAGGGTGCCGAACACGATCGTGCGCGAGCCGCGCAGGCCGAACCGGGCCAGTCCGTACGCCGCGGGGGCGGAGACGGCCAGGCAGACGGCGACGGCGCCGAGCGAGACCACCAGGGAGGTCAGCAGGTGGCCGCCCTGGTCGCCGAGGGCCTTGGAGAACCCGGACAGGTCCGGGTCGCCGGGCACCGGGTCGACTTGGAGCAGGCCGGACTCGGGCTGGAGCGCCGTGTTGAGCATCCAGTACAGCGGGAAGAGCATCACGCCCAGGATGAGCAGGCCCACCGCGGTGGAGCCCAGCCGGCGCCCGCGTGCGGGGGCGGTGGTGTGGGAGGCCATGCCGGTCACTTCCCCTCGGTGCGGTCGGCCCGCAGGTAGAGCACCGCGAACACCGCGGAGACGAGGATGAGCGCGTTGCCGACGACCGCGCCCGCGCCGAAGTCCAGCTCCACGAAGGAGTTCTGGTAGGTGAGCGTGCCCAGGGTCTGGGTGGCGTCCGCGGGGCCGCCGTCGGTGAGGGCGAGGATCAGGTCGAGGATCTTGACCGTCGACATGAAGCCGAGCACGAGGACGACCGTGATCACCGGCTTGAGCACCGGCAGGGTGACGGAGCGGAAGGTGCGCCAGGCCGAGGCGCCGTCCAGGGAGGCCGCCTCGTACAGCTCCTTCGGGATCTCCTGGAGGCCGCCGTACAGGATGACCATGTTGAACGGGACGCCGATCCAGACGTTGACCAGGATCACCGACAGCAGGGCCAGGTCGGGGCTGGTCAGCCACGGGAGGTGACCGATCGGGCCCAGGGTGTCCAGGAAGGTGTTCAGCACGCCGGTGTCCTGGTCGAGGATGCGGCGCCACACGATGCCGGACACCACCATGGGCACCAGCCAGGGCAGCAGGATCAGCGACCGCAGGACACCGCCCAGCGGGAACCTGCGGTTGAAGAAGACGGCGAGCGCGAGCCCGACGCAGAACTGGCCGAGCAGGGAGCCGGCGGTGAAGACGAGCGTGTGCCACAGCGCCTTGCCGAAGAGGGCGTCCTGGAGGACGGCCGCCCAGTTGTCGGTGCCGTTGAAGGGGGCCTCGCCGGTGAAGAACGTCTTCGGCGTGTAGTGCTGGAAGCTCATCACGACGTTGCGGACGAGCGGGTAGCCGAAGAACAGCAGCATGAAGACGACGGCGGGGGCGACGAAGCCCCACTGGGCGAGCCTGCGGCGCCGGCGCGTCCGGGCCGGGTCCGGCGCGGCGGCCGTCCCGGGGGCCCTCGTGGACGCCGGGGCGGTGACGGTGGACGTGGTCATGGGCGCGCACCCCGGTTCCCGCTCGTGGCGCGCTGCTGGGCGCGCTTCAGGGCGGCCTCGCTGGACTGGCCGGTCAGGGCGGACTGGAAGGCGCTCTGCAGGGCGAGCGACACCGCCGGCCAGCCGGCGCCGAGCGTGGCCGTGCGGGACCGGGCGGCGGCGACCTGGTCGGCCAGCGCGTCCAGCTCGGGCACCCGCTCGCGCCACACGGCGGCGGCCTTCTCGTTGGCCGGCACCATCCAGCTGTTCAGGGCGTAGGTGAGCTGCTCCTCCTCCCCCGCCAGACAGGCGACGATCCGGCCGGCCGTCCGCTCGCGCTCCGTGTCCCCGGTGCGGGGCACGGTGAGCACCGCGCCGCCGAGCGGTCCCACCGACGCGGCCCCCTCCTCGGGAACGGGGATCCGCGCGATGCCCCAGCGCAGTGACTCCTTGGTGTCGAGGGTCTCGACCTGCCACGGGCCGTTGATCATCATGGCGGCGTTCCCCGCCATGAACTGGTCGTTCACGTCCGCCTGTGTCCAGTTGACCGTGGACCTGGACAGCGACCCGTCCTGGAGCAGCGTCTTCCAGTAGTCGAGCGCCTCCACGACCCGCGGGCCGTCCAGCTCGGTCTCGTCACCGCCGTTCGACCACATGAACGGCGTGAACTGGAAGACGCCGTCCTCGGCGCCGCCCGCGCTGAGCGCCAGGCCGTACCGCTTGCCCCGGGTCAGCTCCTTCGCCGCCTCCCGCAGTTCGCCCCAGGTGGTGGGCACCTTCACGCCCGCCTCGTCCAGGACGTCCTCGTTGTAGAAGAGCGCGAGGGTGTTCACCGAGCGGGCCGCGCCGTAGTACGTGCCCTCGTAGGAGCCGAAGTCCACGATGCCCTCGGGGACGTCCTCGGTGCCGAGGCCCAGGGTGCGCAGGTCGACGAGTCCGCCGGCCTCGGCGAACGTGGGCATCTCGGAGGCGTCGAACTGCACGATGTCCGGCAGCGACTTCGACGACGCCATGCGCAGCGCCTTCGTCATCACCTGCGCCGCGGGGACGCTCTGCTGCTCGACGGTCACGCCCAGCCGCTCGCCGCAACGGGCCATCGCCTCGGCGTCCCAGCGGTGGTAGGTCTCGTCGGTCGACGAGTTCATCACGGTGTACACGCCGCTGTCGCGTTGCTGTGCGCAGCCGGTCAGTGCCGCTCCGGAGACCAGGACGGAGACGACGGCGAACGACGTGACGGCTCTGCGCGAAGGTCCGCCCGCGGAGGGTGCGGCAATCGGAGGATGTGCTGTCACGGTGGGTGCCCTTGTGTGGGACCGGCTCGGCGTGGGACGGGCCGGTGACTCTTCGGGGAAGGCCGGTGAAGCGCTTCGACGTCTTCGCGGCTCGTGCCGTGGAGATGCCCAGCGCCGCACCGGTGCAATTTGTTTGGCCTGATTACCAATACGCCAGTGGAAGCCGGTCGCGCTAGACCCCCGGCACTGCGGTCCGTTCGCGCCAGGGCATGACAGGATCTCGCACTTCTGTCATAGTGCCTGGTCAGACGCGCATCCTCCGCCACTTCCCCTCCCCCACCCGAGGAACACCATGAAGTTCACCGACGGTTTCTGGCGCATTCGCGACGGCATCCAGATCTTTTACGCCACCGAAGTGCGCGCCGTGCAAGCAGAATCGAAGCGCTTCACCGCCTATGCCGCCGTGCGGAAGGTGACGCACCGGGGCGACACGCTCAACGCGCCGCTGATCACGGTCGAGTGCTTCTCCCCCGCCGAGGGCGTCATCGGCGTGCGGGTCACCCACCACGCGGGCGCACGACGGCCCGGACCCGACTTCGCGCTCACCGGCGACGCGGACGGTCCGGGCACGGTGCGCCGGGACGGCGCCGCCACCGAGCTGACCAGCGGCCCGCTGACCCTCCGTCTTGACGGGCCGGGCCCCTTCGGCCTCTCCTTCCACGACGCGGACGGACGCGAACTGACCCGCGCGAACGCCAGGAGCACCGCCTTCGCCACCACCGGCGACGGAGCGCACCACGTGCTGGGCCGGCTGTCGCTGGGCGTCGGCGAGCAGGTCTACGGCCTGGGCGAGCGCTTCACCCCGTTCGTCAAGAACGGCCAGACCGTCGACGTCTGGCAGGCCGACGGCGGCACGAGCAGCGAACAGGCCTACAAGAACGTCCCGTTCTACGTCTCCTCCCGCGGTTACGGCGTCTTCGTCAACCACCCCGGCGCGGTCTCCTTCGAGGTGGGGTCCGAGTCCGTGGGCCAGGTGCAGTTCAGCGTCGAGGACCAGTCCCTGGAGTACTACGTCGTCGCCGGCCCCACCCCGAAGGACGTCCTGACCCGCTACACGGGGCTCACCGGCCGCCCGGCCCTCCCGCCCGCCTGGTCCTTCGGGCTGTGGCTCAGCACCTCCTTCACCACGTCCTACGACGAGCGGACGGTGACGTCGTTCGTCGACGGCATGGCCGAGCGCGGCATCCCGCTGTCGGTCTTCCACTTCGACTGCTTCTGGATGCGCGAGTACCAGTGGTGCGACTTCCGGTGGGACCCGGACGTCTTCCCCGACCCGGACGGCATGCTGGCCCGGCTCAAGGAGAAGGGCCTGCGGATCAGCCTCTGGATCAACCCCTACATCGCCCAGAAGTCCCCGCTCTTCGACGAGGCCGCCGCCCTCGGGCACCT
>NZ_MSGP01000361.1 GCF_002078235.1 Streptomyces viridosporus | reverse complement strand
CTCCCCGTCGGCCTCGGCGTCCGCGAGCGCGAGCCCGTCGGCCTCCCCCTCGCCCTCGGCGACCAGCGCCACCCCGAGCCCGTCGGAGTCCGCCGAACCGTCCACGGCCCCGACGACCCCCGCGCCCACCGTCACCACCGAGGGGACGGAGGAGGACGCCCCCGAGACCACCGGTCCCGTCCTCGGCCGCGGCGACCGGGGCCCGGAGGTCACCGAACTGCAACTGCGCCTGCGCCAGTTGCACCTGTACAACGGCGACATCAACGGCCAGTTCAACCGCCGTGTGGAGGACTCCCTGCGCGCCTACCAGTGGGCCCGCGGCCTCCAGGACGAGCTGGGCGTGTACGGCTCCCGGACCCGCGCCCGGCTGGAGTCGGAGACCCGGGAGCCGTAGGGGACCGTTCCGGTGCCGCGGCCGGGGTCAGGCCCCCGCGTGCCCGGACCGCTCCGTCACGTGCAGCCGGATCGTGCCGTCGGGCCCGGCCTCCACACGCACCTGGGTCAGGTCCCGCACGACCGCGTCCGGCGCGTGGAAGCCGGCCCGCGGACCGACGCCCACGACCCGCATCCCGGCGGCGCGGCCCGCGGCGATGCCGGCGCCGGAATCCTCGAAGACCACGCAGTCGGCGGGGGCGATGCCCAGTTCCGCCGCGCCCTTCAGGAAGCCCTCGGGGTCCGGCTTGCTCGCGCCGACGGACTCCGCGGTCACCCGCACCGCGGGCAGGTCCAGGCCGGCGGCGGCCATCCGGGCGGTGGACAGGGCGACGTCGGCGGAGGTCACGAGCGCGTGCGGCAGCCCCTCCAGCGAGGCGAGGAACGCGCGGGCGCCGGGTATCTCGACGACGCCCTCGGTGTCCGCCGTCTCCTCGGCGAGCATGCGCGCGTTGTCCGCGTGGTTCTGCTCCATCGGCCGGTTCGGCAGCAGCAGCGCCATCGACGCGTATCCCTGGCGTCCGTGCACGACCTTCATGACCTCGTCCCCGTCGAGCCCGTGCCGCTCGGCCCAGCGGCGCCAGACGCGCTCGACCGAGGCGTCGGAGTTGACGAGGGTGCCGTCCATGTCCAGCAGGAGGGCGCGGGCGGTGAGTACGGCGGTGGCCGTCATCGGCAGCTCCAAGGCGCGGAGGAAGGGGCGGGGAGCCCGGGGCCGGCGGGCGCGGCGCCCGGGAGGGCGCCGCGTCCCGAGCCGGGGGACAAGGCGGCCCCGCCCGCCGGTCAGGGAAAACGGGCGGGGGCCACTTTGTTCATCCACGGTACAAAACAAACCCGGCATCCCGCCACCGTCTCCACCGATCGTTCACCCGGACTTCGACTTCCCGTCGCCTGCGCCGGTCCGCGCGGCGGGCCGCCACCCGGCGACCGCCTCCCGGCACGAGACCGGCGAGGGCGACCCCGCCGGGCCGTCCGGCCCGGAGGACGGCGCCGGAGGCGACGGCCGCCACGGCCGGACCGATCGAGGGTTCCCCGATCGGTCGGGGCCGCCCCGACGGGAGCGCCGTGCGTGGCCGCGGGGCACCTCGGCACGGCGGCGTACACGGCGCCCGCGCCGTACGGCGCACACGGCGTCCGTGCCGTACGGCGCGGACGCGCACCGCCCGCCGAAGGCCCCGTCGGTCGACCCCGCCTCACGGGGTCCGCCTCCGGGCGCCGGCTCGGGCGGGCCGAGCGGTGCGCCGACGGTCCGGCGAAGAGCCGCTCCCCTTCCGCGCCCCCAGGGTGCGCGGTCCTCCCGCCGCCCCCCACGGGGCGGAAGTTTCACACGTCAACCATAGACGTGACATGGCCGCGTCACTAACTTCTTACCGGACACACCCCTCCCCGCAACCCGGAGCGGTGAGCATTCCCCTGCTCGCACTCCAACCCCCTCACCTCACAAGGGAGTTCGCATGCCGAAGTTCTACGCGCGTCGACGGGTCGGCACGGTCGCGGCGCTCACCGGACTCATAGCCTCCCTCGGGCTGCTCAACGGCCCGAGCGCCTCCGCCGCCCTGCCCACCCCGATCAGCGGCTCCACCGCCCGCAGCTACCTCGCCACCCTCACCGTGGCCGCCGAGAACCGCACCGGCTACAACCGCGACCTCTTCCCCCACTGGATCACCATCAGCGGCTCCTGCAACACCCGCGAGACCGTCCTCAAGCGCGACGGCACGAACGTCGTCACCGACTCCGCCTGCGCCTCCACCAGCGGCAGCTGGTACTCCCCCTACGACGGCGCCACCTGGTCCGCCGCCTCCGACGTCGACATCGACCACCTCGTGCCGCTCGCCGAGGCCTGGGACTCCGGCGCGGGCTCCTGGACCACCTCGCGCCGCCAGGCCTTCGCCAACGACCTGACCCGCCCGCAGCTCCTCGCCGTCACGGACAACGTCAACCAGGCCAAGGGCGACCAGGACCCGGCCACCTGGATGCCCTCGCGCACGGCCTACCGCTGCACCTACGCCCGCGCCTGGGTCCAGGTGAAGTACTACTACGGCCTGTCCGTCGACCCGGCCGAGAAGTCCGCCCTGCAGAGCCACCTCGCGAACTGCTGAGTGCCGCAACCTCCCCCCGGCCTCCGTCGCTGCGTACCGTACGGGGCGACGGAGGCCGGGGGGAGGTTGCGGCACTCAGCAGTTCGCGAGGTGGCTCTGCAGGGCGGACTTCTCGGCCGGGTCGACGGACAGGCCGTAGTAGTACTTCACCTGGACCCAGGCGCGGGCGTAGGTGCAGCGGTAGGCCGTGCGCGAGGGCATCCAGGTGGCCGGGTCCTGGTCGCCCTTGGCCTGGTTGACGTTGTCCGTGACGGCGAGGAGCTGCGGGCGGGTCAGGTCGTTGGCGAAGGCCTGGC
>NZ_MSGP01000360.1 GCF_002078235.1 Streptomyces viridosporus | reverse complement strand
CGCCCCACCCGGTCCCCTTCGACCACCACGTGCTCGCCGGCCCGCTACTGGAAGCCCTCCTCACCGGCCCCCGGACCGGCCCGTGGCCACAGTGCCTCACCGCGGCGAAGACCACCGCTCCGGCCACCAACGAACTGGCCGCGCACGCCCGACGAGACTGGGCACGATGGCGCGTCTACGCCATTCCCGAAACCCGCTCCACCCCGTAGCCCTCATGTGATCTCTCGGTTCGGTGTCGGTGGATGACGTGGTAGTGGTGGGTTCCTGCGGGTTTGTCTGGACGTGCTGGTCAGCGGCCTGGGGTCGGCCTTGCCGTAGGTGTCGCCACTGTCATGAGATGAGAGATCAGGGGTGCCAATACCGTCACTGGACGGTATGCACGCAGGTGCGTACTGACGCGAAGGTGAGAGATCGCAATTCCCCGTCGGTCCGGTGCTCGAGTCGCCGCGGCCCCGAAGACCTTCGCGTGTCGGCGGCATCGCGGCGGGGCCAAACGGTGTGGGTACGGGGCGCGTGTTCCGTGATGGTCGTCAGTACGCCCCGAAGGACCAGAAGACGCCTACCTCTTCGTCGTTCACCGCGATCACGCCCAGGTCCTCGAATATGTCGAGGCCGGCGATGTACTCGTGGGTGTGGAAGCAGTGGGACGCGGTGCCCTGGAGGCCGGATGCGAGGAAGTTGGGTGCCGGATCGGAGGCGGCGGCCGTCGCGTTGGTCCAGTAGCGCGCACCGGGCCCGTACTGGTCGAGCAGCAACCGGGCATCCGCCAGCAGGGCGTCCCGGTCGGGGCGGGAGCGGACGGGGGCCTGCTCCGCCTGCCATTCCTCCGCCATGATGGCCAGCGCGGCAACTGCCGCCTCTGCCTCCAGGGGGTACAGACGGGCGGGCAGCAGCGCCGGGTCCGGCGGGTCGAAGGGGTATGCGGGCACCGCTTGGCGGGCGGGGTTGGTGCGGTCCCGGTCCAGCCGGACCCAGCCGCGGGGATCGGCGACCGTTCGGTGTAGCACGGCATGGACGTCGTGCGCCCAGTCCTCGTGTTGTCGGGGACCGGTGGCCACAAAGGTGTACGTGTCGTCCAGCAGCCGCAGCGCCGCCGCGTTCCAGGGGCTGCGGCGGGAGCGGAACTCCACCAGCAAGCCGCCGACTTCCCGGCAGAAGGCGTTCTTCGGTTCGCGCGGGATGCTCCGGAGCCGTTCGAGGGCCCAATGGACGAGCTCGTCTTCTTCTTCTGACGAGAGACCGGGCGGCTTTGGCGGGAGCGCGGCGTCCGTCGCGTACCACAGCGCTTCCAGATGGGCGTCCAGCAGGTCCAGGGCCGCCCGGTCGGCAGGTGCAGGCATCCCGCCACTTTAGGCCGTCGCCGTCAGGCGGCGCCGACGCGAACCGCAGACCGACCAGGTGCTGATGGTGGGCGAAGAACAAGCAGACCTACCAGACGGGACGCCCCAAGCCCACGCAGTCGCATACACCCCGGCGCAGGCGCGACGGGCGACCGTGCTGGGCAGGCCCATCGAGCACAATCGCTCGCCCAAGACCGACAATGCCAAGGAGCGCACCCCCTGGCTGGGCTTCGACCTGACGTTCCGGCCCCCGCCGACGGCACACGTCGCGTGGGCTCTGATGGACGACGAGCACCGCCGGGTGCTGGAGCTGTGCGACGACATCGCCCGCGACAAGACCCTGGCGTGGCTGGAGGAGTCGGTCGCACAGATCCGCTGGAAGGCCGGCGGGAAGGAGCGCGCCCGGGTCAAAGACGGGCTGGTCGTCGCGGTTTTTAGGCACTACGAGTCCAGAGCCACGGAATCGAGGCCACTTCTTCACGCTCACGCGGTGGTGTCGATCCGCGCCCGGCGGCCGCACGACGGGAAGTGGGGCAACCTGTCGGCGGGCTCACTGATGACCCACATCATCGCGGCCGACACCCTCTACACCCTGTACTTCATGGAAGAGGTGTCCGCCCGGCTCGGGTGGGCGTGGGAGCCGCGCGAGGTGACGCCCGGCCGCCGGCCGGTCATGGAGATCGCGGGCATCGATCAGCGGCTCATCGGCTGGCAGTCGACCCGCCGCCAGCAGATCGAGGACGCGCTGCCCGTCCTCACCGCCAGGTACGAGGAACGGCAGGGGCACGCGCCGGGGGAGCGGGCCGGCTACGCGCTTGCCTGTCAGGCCGCCGACCAGACGCGCCCGCCCAAGCGCACCGAGTTGCTGTCGCTGACCGAGCTGCGGACGCGATGGCGGGAGTCGGCGATCCGGGCGTTCGGCGCCTGCACCATCTACCGGCTGGCGGAGCGGGCGCGGGCGGCGGCCGCGGCGGTGTGGGCGCGGGTGCGGCCGGTGGTCGACATAGCGCTGGCGGCCGTCGACGTCGTCGCCGTGGTGTACGTGATGCGCGGCGCGTTCAAGCGCCACCACCTGCTCGCTTAAGCCCGCCGCCACCTCTCCTACGTCCTGCGCGGCCGACCCCACCAGGTGGGCCTGGACGAACAGATCGTGCAGGCGGTCGTCGACGACTACACCCGCCCGGCCAGCCGACGGATGATGACCGCTGATCTGCGCGCCCTGTACCCCCGCGACACCGAGGACCAAGCCGTGCTGCGCCCGCTGACCCGCAGCCGCACGGGGCCCCCGTACGAGCGGGCCCGCCTCGCCGCCGACGCCCTGGCCGCCCGGGTCCGCGCCGCGCGGCGAGCGGAGCGCCTGGGCTCCTGCCCCCGCCCGTACACCGTCGCGGTGCCCGCCGCCTCAAGGTCGCACCCGCGGCCTTTCCGCGACGGCCGGAAGGACGGCCGCCTCCTGGAGGCGGAGAGCGGCGTCGACGTCGACGCGGTGGAGCAGACCCGCCAGACCCTCGAAGCCGCCGCCGCGCAGGTGGCCGCCACGATCCAGGACAGCCGGCGGGCCCGCGAAGCCGCCCACGGCCTGCGTCCGCAGCCCGACCCGGCGGCGGTCCCGCCGCCGCACACCCAGCAGCCCGGCACCCAGCACACGCCGGGCCGAACCACAGGAGGAGTCACGTGAGCACCGCGGAAGACCAGCCCAACCCCGACGAAGCCCTCGCCCTGTCCCGGGTGCGCCACTCAAACGCCTGGCTGTGGTGACGATGCGGGGCACCGTCCACTGAGTGGAGTCCACCCGATGCCGCGCATCGCCACCGGATGCAGAACATCGAGTGGGCTCCACCTGATGGGCTCCACCGAGTGGAGCCCACTCCAGTGCGCCGGACGACGATGGACTCCACCGTGGTGCGCACCGCGACGGTGCGCCACCGCGTCCGGCACCGCACCACTTCTACAGTGCCCGGCACTCTCGCGTGCCGGTGCGCCGCACCTGATGCTCCGCACCGCACCGGTGCAGTGCGGACCGCACCGGTGTGTCCGCCGCCGGCCGACCCCTTGTCCGGAGGCGGCCGGACGCGCGCGACCCCCTTGTCCGGCTCCGCTACACCCCCTTGTCCAGCTCTGCTACCGCGCCATTTCTCCTTGACATCGCCGGTTTCGGCTTGCGATCAGGCCGCGGTCAAGGGGGTGTGTGATAGAGGAGCGCGCCCGGTGCGGTGGACCGCCCACGGTGGTGCGGTGCGGTGGTGCGGTGCGACACACACCGCACCACCGCCGCCCAGGAGGCGCGGCTACGCGGTGGTGCGGTGCGCCGGGTGCGCCGGGTGCGCCTCCATCGCCTGCTTCAACCCCGCAGCCTCCAGCTGGCACAGGACGTCGGCGACGTCGCCGTGGTCCTCAGTGAGGATGTTCTCGGTGAAGCGGATGATGGTCTGGGCGATGCCCGGCGAGAAGGCCAGGCAGGCGCCGTCGGCGTGGGACAGGACCTCCAGGAGCAGTCGCCCGAGCGCGGCGGCGAGGAAGGAGTGCGCGCACGGCTCCCCGTCGCAATCGTCCACGGCAGTGATGGGGATGACGATGCGCGCGGCGACGTCCAGGAGCAGCCGGCGCATCTTCGGGCCCGTGTCGTTGGCCACCGCGCCGGCGGTGTCGATGTCCCCGGCCTGCAGCGCCCGGATGTAGGCGAAGGCGTCGGCGACGTCCTCCGGCTCCATCGGGGCGAGCGGCGCGGTGACGGTGTTCTCGGGCATGACAGCTCCTCACCGTATGGGCCACCTCGCTGATCGCGGCGACCTCGAAGCCACCCTCGAACTGCAGCCCTGTGGACAGAGTCCGGTCACCGGGCGAGGGAGATCCCTCCCCGCGCCGCTCGCGGCGCCCCCCTTGTCCACCTCCGCTACCTGCGACATCCCGCGCCAAAAGGGACAGCGCCCGGGGAGGAGAAATCTCCGTCCCCGGGCGCTGCCCGGCTTCCGACTCAGTTCAGGCCGAAGCCGCTCCGAAACCCCGCGCCGACGTTGCCGCGGATGTCGTCGAGGAACTGGCCCACCTGGTCGACCTCCTGCACGCACTCGATCAGGAACCCGGCCGCGATCCACGCGGTGTGCGCCCCGGCCCCGCTCGCGAGGCACCACCGCTTGAGGTACCGGCTCGCCACCGTCACCAGCTGCCCGGCGACGTACGCGGACTCGCAATCGGCGTGCTCATCGGGCACGGCGGTGAGGTAGTCGGCCAGCAGCAGCGCACCGAACTCACCGATCAGCCGCGCCAGCTCCGGGCCATCCGCGTGGAACTCAGCCAGCGCGGCCTTCTCCTCCTCGCTGCCCTGCTCCCGCCAGACCAGCTCCACGTAGTCGGCGGCCCGCAGGATCTGCTCCGGGGCGAGCTGGGGCATCTTGGGCGACGTCGTCTCCATGTCGGCTCCTTGCTGTCCGCTGGCCGGATGCCTGGTGCGCCCGGCCGATCTTTACGGTGCGCGTCCCGCTCTGTGGATAGAGGCCGCGCTCCGGGACGCGGCGCGTGCGTGACTCCGGTCACGGACAAACTCGGACTGCAAGGGGCGGTCGAGGAGGAATCGGGCGCAGGTTGTCGGTGGCCGTCAGACCGCGGTCAAGGGGTGCTTCCTCACGGTGGCCCCGGCTCGTGCGCAGATCCGCGCGCGGGCCGGACGACCGCCGACCCGGCCGCGAACGGCCGGAGAAACCCGAGGACGCGATGACCACCGCCCCCGACCCGCACACCCCGCCGGCCCTGGCGGACACCGCTGCGACGGCAAGCCCCGCTCCGAGCCCTGCGACAAGCCCCGCTCCCAGCCCCGCAGCCTCCAGCCATCGCCTGACGGTTGTTGCTGATCAGGCCCCCAATTCGCCTGCCCCGGCCGGTTGCAACTCCTCTTCTACAGGTACTGATGTACCTGGAGAAGCGTCCCGGCCCCGGAAGGCCGCGGCGATGAAGGCCGGCGCGGACCTCCGCGGCGAGGTCCTGCTCACCCTCACCCGGCTGCGCCTGGCCACACCCCGCCAGTTGAAGGCGCTCCTGCTGCCACACCAGCAGGACACCGACCACGTCCGCCGCGCGCTGCGCAATCTGCTCGCCGAATCCCCGGCCCTGGTCGGCCGGACCCACCGTGCCCAGCAGAGCTACTGGTACTGCACCCCGGCGGGCCTCACCGAAGCCGCCGCCTCCGGTGAGCTCGCGTCGCCGGTCGGCCGGACGACGGGGAAGCGCATCGCGGCCAGCAAGACGGGCCTTCGGGAACACGGCCTCGCCCTGGTCGACACCGTCATCGCCTTCCACCAGGCGGAGGTGGCCGATCACGCCGACTGGCGGGTGGAAGTCGCCCACCCCACCCCGGCCGGGAACCTGGTGCCCGACGGCGTGGTGCTCCTGGCCAACGGCTCCAGCGCGTTCGTGGAGATCGACCGCACCATGTCCTACGCCGGCCTGCTCGCCAAGCTGGAGCGCTACGACGCCTACCGCAACGCACCGGCGTCCGGGCGCGGCAACGCCGCCCGCCCCCCGCGCAACCACTGGCAGGAGACCTACGCCGGTCCGTCACTGGAGCGGACCTTCCCGCTGCTGCTGTTCGTCTTCACCCCGGCCAAGCGCCGCGCGGCCCCGGAAACGAGGGAGGCCGCCTTCCACGACCGCGCCCGGCCGAACTGGCAGATCACCGTGGCGACGACGACCCTGCACCAGCTCACCCATGACGGGGCCGACCGGCCGGTGTGGCGGATCGTCGGCCGCGGTGAGGACCGGCGGGTGCTGGCCGCAGCGCCCAAGCCGCGGTGAGCACAGTGGGCCCGGCCTCCGCTCAGGCCGGGCCCGCCGACTCTGCCCGGTTGTCGGTGGCGGCTGGAAAGCTGACCGGATGAACGGAGACGAGCAGCTGCTGAACGGCCGCGTCTACGGCGCGGAGCACGACGACCCCAATCCCGGCCCGCTCCCGCACCGGACCTACGCCGAACTGGTCGGCGGCCCGCTGGACGGCCTGCTGCTGGACATCCACGGGTGGTGGACCGAGGAGGTCGACGACGGCGGGCATCGGCAGTTGTCGGGGTCTGACGGGACTGACGGGATCCAAGCCGTAGGTTCCCCGGTGATCCGTCCGGGCCAAGTGACGCGGCCGACGGCCGACGCCCACAACGGGTGCCGGCCGTCGGCCGTTTAGCAGGACGCCCTGCTAACTGATGGTTTCAGAATGAGGTCGCGAGGCGGCGAAGGCGTAGGGGGCGCCGCTGGATGAGGCGAGGACCTGTCCGGTCTGCCCCATGCAGTTCTGTCTCGCGGCCTGCCCCACGACGGCCGGCAGCCATGCAGGCTCGCCCGGTGGGCCTGCACAGTTGCATAGTGTGCTCATGGATCGATTCGTGGGTCAGGGCCGCCTCGAATGGTGGGCTAATCAGTCGACTTGCCTTGAGATATACGACATCGACATCACTGTCACTGTCGGCGCGGACGGCAAGTGGCGGGCAACCGGTCGGCATGCCAACGCCCTTGACGCGACCCAATGCGAGGGCTGGGACTTTCTCATGGAGATGGATCCCCACTTCTCCATTGCGTTTCCCGGTGAGGACCGCGGCGGGATCACGGTGCGAGTCGTCGAGGCCGAGGATGGAACCCTCACGCTCGTGGAGGCACCGGACTGGGACGGCTCCGTGAGCGTCACCTTCGACCTCACCTGAGTTCAGCTCGCCGACTTCGCTACCCTGCCACCAACTTCGATGCGTCGCCCCTTACTGATCTTTCAGAACGAAGTTCGGAGGCGGCGAAGACATATAAGGCTGCAGGCCAGTTCGAGCAGGTCTTGGTGGAGATCTGCGCGACGTTCGTAGCAGATGCGGAGCCGCTTGAACTGGTGCAGCCAGGCGAAGGAGCGCTCGACCACCCAGCGCACCTTGCCCAGTCCGGAGCCGTGCGCGACGCCGCGTCGGGCGATCATCGGCTTGATGCCGCGCTTCCACAGCAGACGGCGGTACTTGTCGAAGTCGTAGCCCCGGTCGGCGTACAGGTGTCGGGGCCTCCGGCGGGGACGTCCTCGTAGACCCCGAATCGCTGGGACTGCGTCCAGTAGCGGCAGCAACTGGGTGACGTCATGTCGGTTCCCGCCGGTAAGCGTGACGGCGAGCGGGGTGCCGTGGCGGTCGACGATCAGATGGTGTTTGGAGCCGGGACGGGCGCAGTCGACGGGCGAGGGGCCGACGTGATCCCCCCTAATCCAGTGCGTAAGCAGACGGCCCGGGGCAACTGCTCGCACAGGACAGCGAATGCCTGGATCCCCCCTGGCCGTCAAGGCCTCCTCAAAGAGCGGCATCGCTGTCCGTTGCGGGATTCGCGGTGATGACGCGGGCGCCGGGCTGATGCCTCCGTTTCCCCGGGCCCTTGAGGCCTCTGTCAAGAGCGGCGCAGCCCGGCGCCTCCGTGGTCACCGTGAAACTCGCGTGGACTGCTCGGACGTTGATCGTCACGGCGCGAGCCCACTCCAGGGTCGACCTCTTGTTCATCCGCGAGCCCGCGAGCTCTGCCGAAAGATCGAGCCCCTGGAGTTCGCTGGTGTCGCGAACGGCTACTGAGATGGCGGACCAACGAGTCCTTGGATTAGGGCGCCGCGTGACCCGCATGTGCTCGTGACCTGCACAAACGGACGGATCTGGGAGGAAAGCTTGACCGTTTTCTGCGGTATCGACTGGGCGGAGCGTCACCACGACGTCGCCCTCGTCGACGAAGCCGGCACTCTGCTCGCCAAAACCCGTATCACCGACGACGCGGCTGGCTACCACAAGCTCTTGGCCCTCTTGGCCGCGCACGGTGACAGCCCAGACGATCCGATACCGGTGGCCATCGAGACCAGCCACGGCCTCCTGGTTGCGATCCTGCGCACCCGCAGCCGTCGGGTCTTCGCGATCAACCCGCTCGCCGCCGCCCGCTACCGCGACCGCCACGGCGTCAGCCGCAAGAAGTCCGACCCCGGCGACGCCCTGGTCCTCGCGAACATCCTGCGCACCGACATGCACGCCCACCGACCCCTGCCGGCTGACTCCGAACTCGCCCAAGCCATCACGGTCCTGGCCCGAGCCCAGCAGGACGCCGTCTGGACTCGGCAGCAGGTCGCCAACCAGGTCCGCTCGCTCCTATGCGAGTATTACCCCGCTGCTCTGCTGGCCTTCCAGGGCAAACAAGGCGGTCTGACCAGGGCTGACGCCCGCGTCATCCTCGCTCTGGCGCCGACCCCGGCCAAGGCCGCGAAGCTCACCCTCGCCCAGTTGCGGGGCGCCCTCAAACGCAGTGGCCGCCTCCGCGGCTGCGACACGGAAGCCGAGCGGCTGAGGGACGTCTTCCGTGCCGAGTACGCCCACCAGCTGCCCGGCGTCGAGGATGCCTTCGGCCACCAGCTCCTGGCCCTGCTCAAGCAGCTAGACGCCACCTGCGAGGCCGCGGACGATCTCGCGGAGGCGGTCCAGCCGCCTTTCACCAGCACGCCGACAGCGAGATCCTGCTCAGCTTCCCAGGCCTGGGGCCCATGCTCGGCGCCCGCGTGCTCGCAGAGCTGGGCGACGACCGGGCACGGTTCGCCGACGCCCGGGCGCTGAAGTCGTACGCCGGATCCGCCCCCATCACCCGGGCCTCTGGCAAGAAGCGTTTCGTCGGCCGCCGGTTCGTCAAGAACAACCGCCTCATCAACGCCGGCTTCCTCTGGGCCTTCGCCGCCCTCACCGCCTCACCGGGAGCGAACGCGCACTACCGACGCCGACGCGAGCACGGAGACTGGCATGCCGCCGCACAAAGGCACTTGCTGAACCGCTTCCTCGGCCAGCTCCACCACTGTCTCAAAACCCAGCAGCATTTCGACGAACAGCAGGCCTTTGCACCGCTCCTTCCAGCGCCTACATGCCCCGCCAACCCGACCGACTTCATCGACGAGAACAACGACACTTCGACAGAGCCACGCTGTCGAGCGCGAACTCAATCAGAGGGCGTGACCGGGGCCCGCAGGCCGAGCCACTGATCGGCGTCCCAGGCCCGGAACCGCTCCGCTTCGGTGAACCCCAGCTTTGCCGCAAGGCGCATCGAACGGACGTTGGCGGTCTGGGTGGCGAGCACCACCGGCTCACCCGGAAGGACGCCTTCGAGCCAGTCCAGCGCCGCCGCGCACGCCTCGGCGGCATACCCGAATCCCCACGCCCGCGGCAGGAACAGATAGCCGAGATCGACCTTCCCCACGGCAGCGGGGCAAAGGCGCTCCGTTGCTCTCCTGAGCAGGATCTGGCCGATCATCGCCCCGTCCAGCTCGACGACGAAACTCCCGGGCCGCCGCCCGGGCACCTCAGGCATCTCGCGCTCAAGCTCGTCACGCGGGCGGGGGCCGCCGAGGTAGGTGTGTACCTCCGACGAGGCATGCAGCTCGATGAACGCCGCACGGTCCCAGGCCTTGGGCTCACGCAGCACGAGCCTCTCGGTCTTGATCGGTGCAGGTGGCCACGCAACGGGTCCGAGATCATCCATGTCGGCCAGCCAATCAGCGGCCTCAGCAGTGGCTTCGATCACTTCTTGCGGCAGCGTTTGTTAACGGGTTTTGACGTCAGCGTCCGGTCGAGGACTTCGCGGATCGTCACGAGTTTTGAAGGCACCTGCTGATTGAGGCGAGTCGGGTCAGCGGGTTGCGGCAGGGCTGTCACAAGCTTCGAGGGCCGCTTGACCTTGCCCCAGGAGGAGAGACGACAGTGTCTCTGTCGATCACATGAGCGGGCGGTCTGTGCTCGCTGGTCAGACCAGGACAAAGAGGGGGAGTTCGTATGACCGCGACCTGCGTCATTCTCGACATCGGCGGCGTGCTGGAGATCACGCCGGAAACGGGATGGGTGCAACGATGGGAAGAGCGGCTGGAGCTGCCACTGGGCACTGTCCACGAGCGGATGCGCGACGTGTGGCGGGCTGGAAGTGTCGGGAGCATCAGCGAGCGAGAGGTGCACGACCAGGTGGCGGCCCGTTTAGGTCTCGATGCCCCCCAGGTGGAAGCCTTCATGGCCGATCTCTGGGAGGAGTACGTGGGGACGCCGAACGAGGAGCTCATCGCCTATGTCCGAGGGCTGCGCGGAAGCTGCAGGCTGGGCATCCTGAGCAACAGCTTCGTTGGCGCCAGGGAGCGGGAGACGAAGCTGTATCACTTCGACGAACTGGTGGAGCAGATCGTCTACTCGCACGAGATCGGCATCGAGAAACCTGACCTGCGCTCCTTTGAGGCCGCATGCGCCAGCTTGAACGTGCGGCCGGAGAACTGCCTGTTCATCGACGATGTCGCAGTCAACGTTGAGGCCGCCCGGGCGGCGGGGATGCAGGCGCATCTGTTCGAGGACAACGCCCGGACCATCACCCGCATCGCAGCTCACCTGGACGCCGGGCCCTTGGTCCCTGGGTGCGCCCCGCTCGGATGACGTCGGCCTGGCCGGTCTTCATCAGTTGCCGGCCAGGCGTTGTAGCGGTTGATCAGCCCGCTTCTGCGTGCTCGGCGCGGGCTCGGGTGCTGGCCAGGCGGTAGGAGTCGGTGCCGGTCTCGATGATGGTGCCGTTGAAGGTGAGGCGGTCGACGATGGCCGCGCAGAGGCGGGGATCGGTGAAGGTCTTCGTCCAGCCGCCGAACGACTCGTTGGAGGCGATGGCGACGCTGTTCTTCTCCTCACGCTCGGTTAGCACCTGGAACAGCAATTCGGCCCCGTGCCGGTCCAGTTCCATGTAGCCGAGTTCGTCGATGCAGAGAAGATCGACGCGGCCGTAGCGGGCGATGGTCTTGTTCAGCTGCTTCTCGTCGGCTGCCTCGACCAGCTCGTTCACCAGCTTGGTGGCGAGGGTGTAGCGGACCCGGTAGCCCTTCATGGCGGCCTCGGTGCCCAGGGCGATGAGCATGTGGGACTTGCCGGTGCCGGAGTCGCCGATCAGGCAGAGCGGCTGCCCCTTCTTGATCCACTCGCAGCTGGCGAGCGTGTTGACGGTGGCCGGGTCGATGTTGGGATTGGCGTCGAAGTCGAAGGTCCGCAGCGACTTCTCCCGCGGGAACCCGGCCGCCTTGATCCGCCGCTCCGAGCGGCGGCGGGCCCGGTCGTCGCACTCCGCCATCAGCAGCTCGGCGAGGAAGCCGCGGTAGGTCATCTGGTCCTTGGCCGCCCGGTCGGCGATCTCGGAGAACTCCTGCCGGATCGACGGAAGCCGCAGCAGGCGGCAGGCGGTGTCGATGGCCGTGGTGGCGGCCTGCTCGGTCAAGCCTCGCTGGCGGGGCAGGGTCACTGTGCTTCTCCCTCTCGGTGGTCACCGCCGCTGGCGCGACGGCGTCGGAGCAACTGGTCGTAGGGCGTCACCGAGGGCAGCGGCCTGGTGTCCGGCGGCAGGTGAGCCAGCTTCCACTCGTGCAGGAACGTCACCGTCGCCGGCGGCTGCCCGGCCGGAGCGGACGGCAGCACGGACGCCGGGGGTTCATCCTCGGCCTGGGCGGCCTTGCGGGCCTCGAGCGCGACCGCGTCCGCGGTCAGGGCCCCGGCACGTAGTGCGGAAGCCAGTCCGGCGACCAGGTGCTCGTGCGGGATGTGCCGGGCCAGCAGGAGCACCTCGATCAGGGCCCGGGTGCCCTCGGTGTCGCCGTGTGCCTTGACCGCCGCGGCCCACCACGCATCGTGGACGGGGGTGAACTTGCCGGCGGAACGGGCCTGCTCCAGCGCGGTCGCGCCGGGAAAGGCGCCCGGCTTGCGGATCAGGGCCTCCAGGTAGTGGTCCAGCTCCAGGCGGCAGCCGCCCTTCGCGATCAGCCGCTCGTGCCGGGCCACCTCCACGTTCTTGTCGTAGACCACCAGGTGAGAGGCGTGCAGCAGCACCCGCACCCGCCTGCCGATCAGCCTCACCGGCACCGAGTAGCGGTTGGTGCGGACCGCGATCTGGCTGTAGCGGTCAACCCGTGGCGTGAACACCCGCCCGGTCTCGAACGGCTCCTCTGGCAGCGGCAGCAGCAGCGGCCGCTCGACGTCGAAGTACTCGTCGATCGTCCGCGGACGGGACCCGATCCGACGCAGGCCGTCGTGCTGGTCCCACTGCTCGACCAGCTCGTTCAGCTCCGCCAGCGAGGCGACCTCGGGCACCGGGGTGAAGTGATTGCGGCGGAAGTAGCCGATCTGCCCCTCGACGCCGCCCTTCTCGTGGGCGCCTTCGATGCCGGGTCGGCAGTAGAAGCTCTCGATGGCGAAGTGCGACTTGAAGGCGATCCACCGGTCGGTCTCCACCCGTGCCCGGCTCAGCCCCAGCACGCGGGCGACGGCGGCCTTCAGGTTGTCGTAGCGGACCTTGCTCCGTGGGACACCGCCCAGCGTCCGCAGGGCGTGCACGTGCCCTTCGAAGAAGGCTTCTTGGCCGCAGGAGGCGAAGACGCGGTGGACGGCCTTGCCCGAGTACGATAGGCGCAAGGAGAACAGGTAGCAGGTAACCAGCTCGCCGGCGAGGCGCACGCTCACGTCGCCGAAGTCGACCTCGGCCTCCATGCCCGGCTGGTGGGTCTGCGGCACGAACGCTTCCAGCGGGGCCCGGTCCGACTCCACCAGGATCCGCGGCTTCCGGTCCGCGACGTAGCGCCGGACCATCTGGTAGGACACGTCGGCGCCGTGCTCTTCGACCAGGCGGTGGAAGATCCGCGTGACGGTGTGCCGCTGCTTGCGCGGCGCATCCAGGTCCGCCCGCAGCATCCCGTCGATCATCGGCTTGTACGGATCCAGCGCGGTCGGGCGCGGCGGCAGCTTCTTCCGCGGCTCCGGCCAGACCGAGTCCACGGCCCGGCGAACCGTCCGCCACGACACGTTGTACTTGCGCTCGATCTCCCGCATCGTCATGCCACCGCGGTGGTCGCGCCGGATCGCGGCGTACAGCTCGACCTTCGACATCTGCGGCATGACCAGGGCCTTTCACCAGGAGCACCCCGATGCTTCCGTGGCAAGGACCCCAGTGCCGTCAAAACTCGTGAACATCACCCGACCGTGGATCTGGGCGCCTTCCAAACCCGTGAACAACTGACGACGCAACTCGTGAACAAAGCCACAGCAGCGATCAAGACGCGCGGTCCCTCTTGACTTCTTATCCCCCTGAGATGTCTTTGAGGGCCCGGACATGCGACCCGTCTACGGCGCAGTCGTCCAGGCCGAGAAGGTCAGCGCGGCGCAGTTCGGTCAGTAGGGCGGCGTGCAGGCGCGGCCAGACACCGGCCTTGGTCCAGTCCCGCAGTCGGCGCCAGGCCGTCACCCCGGAGCAGCCCACGGTCTCGGCAGGGACATCGCGCCAGGCGACACCGGTCCGCAGCACGTACATGACGCCTGCGAGGGCGGCCCGGTCAGGAACACGCAGGCGACCCGGGTAACGATGGCGCCGTGCGGGCGTGGGCGGCAGAAGCGGGGCCACCCGCTCCCACAGGTCATCCGGAACAAGATCAGCACGCACCCCGGATACCCTGCCGACCAAGATCACCGAGCACAAGACCCACAGCTGAACTCATTCTGAAACGATCAGTAAGTGGATCTACCCGCCGAGCGCCCCGATCACCTGGCCCACGATCTCGACCATCGCCTGAGCGCCGGGCGCTGCGTTCAGCGCCAACATGATCCGCTGCCCAGCACTGAGCCGAGCCTGAGGACCCTGCTCGGTGTCCTCGAGCACTTCTACGTCGACCAGGAAATCCTCCCGCTCGGCCGTCGGCAGGGTCGTGGCGAAGCCGCGGAGCTGCCGCACAAGGTCAGCCAGCTGATCGGTCTGCACCCCTACGTTCTGGGTCACGTTCATGCCCTGAGCGGCCGTACCGCCGTAGACGTTCTGCGTAAATACCGGGCCCGCGGATGCGGGAGTCTGCTCGCTCACGTACTGGTTCACCTTCTGTCCGGACATCGCGCAGAGCTCTCCGCGCGGCGTCAGCGTCAGCGTCGTGGGATGGCCCTCAGCGGGTGTTAGCACCGCCAGGCCGTAGTCGCGAAGGCCTCGGGCGGCACGCAAGACCACCGCAGCCTTCAGGTGCTCACCCAGGTAGAGCGTGGTCGCGACGAACATCTGCAGCTGGACAGCGCCATCCGGTGACGCGAATGCCTGGGCAACCAGGCGATCGAGAACATAACCGAATCGAGCGACGTGGTTGTCACGTTCAGCCAAGATCCGATCCGCCTCGACCAGGCCGCTATCAGCGATCGCAGCATCCAAGCAGCCGGGCATCTTCAGCACCGCGACATGGCCTCGTTCCTGGAGTAGCCAGGCCGCTTCCTCCGCCCACTGGAGGAGGGTCTCATCGTCGCCAGCGAACTCCTTGACACTGACGTACTCGCCTGCCCACCGATTGGTACGGTTGCTGAGCCAGATCAACAGCACGTCAGCCACGTCCTCGGCCGTCATGAGTCCTCGGTATTCCGCTCGACCGCCGACGTACCGATCAGTCGTCATGGAGCGAGTGTAGGTCGAGGGGGCGGGCCGTCGGCCCTGTCCGGTGGGCTGATCCGGCGTCAGCTGCGGCGGCCCGAAGAGCAGCAGCCGGAGAACATCGAGGGCGCTCTCGCGACGCTCAGCCTTACGGGACCAAACCGCCGGCAGTATCACGACGACGGTCAATGCGAGCAACGCCAGCCGCGGCGTGCGGGCCGTCAGAGCCTTCAGGAGACCTTCGGAGGACAGCACGATCGAGACCCCTCCAGGAGTCTCGGTGTGCCATCACCGGGGTCTGCAACTGATCTGCTGCGGGCTACCTATGGACTTCTGGTGCCGATGGGAGGCACCTCGGCAGTACCTGGACCACCGATCGTCCATCTTACGGTCTGGGTGTGAGACCTGCCGCTCCTTCTGTACTGCTCGTACGCGTCGCGGAGGTGGGCGGCCGCCATACCCATTCCACCTTCGACGAGCTTCTCGCCTTCATAGAGGCGCTTGCGGACCGACCGAGTCTTCGGGCCGAAAACCGTCGATGACCACGTCGTCGACCCGGTGGGCGTACCTGCAAGGAACAGATCGTGCCCTTGCTGGTCACAGTGGAACCCGTCAAGCACTCCGGCAAAATCGCCCCGCACGATGCTCTCCAGCAGCAGCTTCTGCCTCGGTGTGCCTTCGGTAGTCACGATCAGTAGAGCGTCGCTGCTCGGTGGTGCCTCCACAGCGAAGGCTCGGATACGCCCGCACCGTCCGCCCTGACTAGCGCACCGGATCTCGATTGCAATCGGCCTTCCTGCCCAACGCGTGGTGTCGCGCATCCGCTTCAGGGCCAAGAGTCACCACCCACCTCGCAGTCGACATTGCTTAGGCGCCTGCGCTGCCCTCGGCGCAGACGCCTGCGAGAGCAAGCCTATTCCTCAGCCTCGTCCCTCACATGCCTCATTCAGCACAACTGCTTTGAGATGGGACGTCACTTGACAAGCCTAGATAGTCCTCTCCGAGGCGGCCGTCGGTGCCGTACTGATCCTTGACCGCTCGGCCTGGTGGCTGGTCCTGCTGGTCCCGCACTTCGCGGGCACGGTGGCCGGCTGCTTCCAGAAGGTCGATAGCCCTGTGCGAAACCCTCCTCACCCACACCCCACCCACCGCCGTCGCCGACTTCCTCACCGACCAGGTCCCCGAACCCCGCAGCGCCCTCGCCCTCGCCTGCATCCTGCAGCTGTCCGACACCGACGAGGGGGCACGGTTCTGGTGGCAGTACGCCGCCGGCGCCGGACAAGCCGCCGCCGCCTACTGCCTCTACCTCCACCACCTCGCCCAAGGAGAGAACGACACAGCCGACTGGTGGCACCACCAGACCGACGACGTCCAACCCTCACCCGCATCACCCGACCCCAATCAGGCCGACGACGCCGAGCCGTACTGCGCCAGCCGCTGGCACCCCGCAAGCCACCCCATCACCAGCACCTCCACCACCACTATCCTCCGAATCCTGCGCCACCTCTCTGCAACCTCCACCCGCTCTAAGTCGGCCGCGGTCCTCAAGCTCATGGCTTACATCCCCCGAGCGGTCACCACCGGCTACCTCCGCGAACCCGATACCGAGCTGCCCCTCCCCGGCGACGACTTCGCCCAACGCGTCCAGGAGCTGCTAGCTACGCCAACCCCCCCCGTGCCGAGGCGCAAGAAGCCACACCCCGACCCGTCACCCGGGATCGCGCTGAGACAAGGCCTCGGACCGTGGGCGAGGCCGCGAAGCGTTGATCGCGCTGCTGGAAGCTGTCGCTTCCGACCGGGTGAGCACAGAGACGTCGCTGTCTTGATCAGGGGCATGATGCACTGGCAGATAGAACGCGCGGTGCCCAGGGGGGAGGCGCCGTTACATGAATTCGTGGGGGATGTCGTGACGCTGATCGATCTTGGGCTGGTCGGGCCTGCCCAGAGCGATGACCTGTTCCATTTCACTGGACGGAACGGCAACCGCCCGGTCCATGTCCCCGAGGAAATACGCAACATGACGCCCCAAGAGCGCTTGGACGCGATCCTCGGAACACGCACTCTGCGGGGGTTCCCGCCCTTCGGGACGGCGCAGTCGTGCATCTGCTTCTCCGAATGCACGCCGGCTCATCTTGCCCACTTGGTCCTAACACGTGGTTTCTCACCCTGGGGCGTGGTGGTCTCTCGTTCTGCCGTTCTCCGTCTGGGTGGTGGGAGCGTTGCGTATGTACCGGACGCCGTCTACTCCTACTTCAAAGCCCGGGGCCTAGAACACTGGGCTGTACGCACTGGCTCGGACTCGGTCTGGCTACACGAACGGGAGTGGCGCCTGCCCATCCACGGCGCGGGAGTGAACCTGGTCAACATCCGCGCGATCCTCATCGGTGACCCAGGCTGGCGCCCCTCCCTCGTACCGACCGGCGACTGGCGTAATGGGGAGACGGGCGAACTGCTGTCCGGCCCGGACGGCAATCCTCACACCAGGCCTGTTGAAGCTCTCCCCCATCTGTGGCAGTCCCATGAGATCTGGGTGTGGGATGCATCAACAAAGACCGTGGCCAGGAAGCCTCCAGGAACACTGTGCTGATCACCTCCGCCCGGCATCCGCCGAAGGCAGGCGGAATGAGCAGAGTGACGGCAGCCGTGCACGGAGACATGGCGAGTCTTGGAGGTCGCACTCTGAGGCCAGGCGCGGTCCGTGCGAGGGACAAGAAGGAATCTCAGATGACTTGTGATGCCGTTAGATGTCATTGTGCAGAGCGTGGATCACCTTTCGCACCATGTTCTGCGGGCCCTCTGGTACATCAACGTCGCGTCATCTCAAGGTGTGGCAATCACCCCCAAGGACGTCGACCGAGTTGCGACCGAGCCACCCCCGCGGGACGCCGTCTACGAGTCGTTGTTGAATCCATTCGCCGGAATGTTTCCCAAGCAGGTGGTCACTCGCGCCGAACCAGTGGCCGACTACCTGGTCACCGTCGGATGGGCCGTGAACCTCGATGGGATGCGGCTGACCGACCTCGGACGCGCGATGCTGCGGGCAAGCGGAGCCAAGGAGCAGTTGGAGGAGGCTCAGCATCCGCTGGTGAACGACTTGGCCCTCAGCCCGGACGACCCACTCGTCTACACCGTGCTTACCCGTCGCCTGGCCGCAGCTGGCGCTGGCTTGCTTGTCGACCCGTACTTCAAGGCCGAGAACCTGCGCTGGATCTTGGAAGCCACCTCCATCCGGCGCATCCTGATCTCTAAGAAGGCTAGTAACAAGGAGCGACCGATCATCGCCGTTGCCTTGGCCACCCTGCCCAACGGCCGGGACATCGAAGTACGGGCATCCCCCGACAAAGAACTGCACGACCGTCGCATCGTTGCTGCTGACGGGTCAGTTCAGCTCATCGGTACGTCCATCAACGGCATAGGACGGCATGCGACCTCACTGGTCACTCCGGAGTCGGGTATCGCGAAGGTGTACCGAGAGGGCTCTGAAAGGCTGTGGGCGGCAGCGGAGAAGATCGAGCCGCAGTCTCCCACGAGTCCGATCGATACCCCCGGAGTCGGGGCGTAGCGCATAGAGGCATAGCTCTGATCAACGAGAGCTATGCCCTATTCCCTGTCGCGTTGGCCAGCTGCCTGCCGAGGGACAGCGACTCGCCGACGTCGTTCTGCGTGAGACGGAGCGGGTGCTGCTGACCTACGACCCGGTCCGTGCCTACGAGGTGCTCCTAATCGAGGCCAAGTACGGCGCCCCGCGATGGCCGGCCTTTGCCCACACCTACGGCTTTGACCCGGCCCGCCCGGTGCATGGGGAGGTGGAGGCGCTTAGCCGGCCGAACTCCGTGCCTGGTCGTCGCCGCCGTTGACTCGTACGTCGACCGCGACGTCCTCGCGCAGCAGACGGCCGGGAGGGACAGCAGCACCGCGCTCTGTCTGAGTTCCTCGGTGGATGGGACAGGGGCAGCGTAGGGAGTCCGTCTGAGCCGTCAGTACGTCTCGAAGTCGGGTTCCCAGTCAGGGTCGGGCTCTTCTGAATCGTTGAGTATCTGGCCCTTGATTCCGGCGAGGACCAGTTCCCACGTCGTGAGTGTGAGACCGCACAGGCGGCACCCGAAGTGCCGGGGCAGAAACCAGATTGCACCATACTCGCCCGACTTGTCCCGGCCGCTTGCGAAGCCGGTGTGTCCGCACGCGGGGCATTCTGCGGGTACGGCGATCGGCCATGGAGCGGCAGTCGGCAGTGCGGAGAGACTGCTGACGAGTTCCTCGATTTCGGCTTCAGACAGGCGCCGGGTGGTCTCGGCGAAACGCTCGCGGGCCTGCCGGAGTTTCGCCTGGTACCGGATCTCCATCTCGGTCATGGCCTGGGCCACCAGCGCGGTGCAGGCTTCGAGGTGCGTGCCCCAGAAGTTGTCGGGCTCTGCCGACAGGGCCTTCAGCAGGGCATTGATGTGCTCGATGCCCGCGGCCAGGAGTGCGCGACACTCGGTGACGGGCTGGCCCCACCCCATGTGGGTGATGCCGTTGCGGGACTCGCGTAGTTCCTTGAGCTTGGCAGGCACCTTGTGCTCGGGGCCGAGGAGCTGGGCTGCCCTGAGGATGGCCCCCTCGCCGCCGATGGTCTTGAGCCCGGCGCGGCCCTTCTTCGTCCTGTCTTCGTTCCCGCTCAGGACCAGGAGGTCGTCCACGCTCGGCTGCCTCTCCGACGCGAGGAGCACGGGAGCGATAGACGCCAGGTACGCCTTGGACGCGTGTTCTACTGCGACCGCCATGTGGTGCACGGCGAAGTCCTGGTCGACGGGCTCTTCCAGGTACGCGTCGACAGCCGTACGCGCCCACTTCCGGGCCGATATCAGCAGCTGCTCGTGGATTGCTTCGTGCGACATGCGAACCAAGGTAGGGGCGCGGCGTAAGAGTGCACCGCGAATTTGGCTGCCGGAGCAAGGTGAACGGGCAGGGTGGAATCGTGTCCCGGCGTCGCTCATCATCATGGGATGGGGGAACAGATGGACATGGCGCTGCTGCGAAGGCTGATCGACGGTGTGCTCCTCACGCTGTACACGCGCTACACGGCGAAGGAACTGCCGGCGCTGTGCGAGCGCCTCGGGCTTCCCGTGCCCAGCGGGGGCAGCACCAAGCACGAGCGCTTGGTGGCCAGCCTGAACGCCTGCCCCGGCGACCGCCTGCCGGATGTCGCTGAGGCGGTTCTTGAGCAGGAGGAGCTCGGCCAGGCTGAACGGATGGCGCTGCAGGATGCTCTGTGGCTCGGCCGCCACCACGTGCAGGTCCCGAGCCGAACCAGGCGCGAGCTGGCCAGAGACTTCGATCTGTCGGACCACCTTGGCTACCCGGACCGCTTCATGGGCCTGCTGGGCCGACTGTGGCACCTGGACAACGATCCGCTCGGCGGATGGACCACCACGACCAACAGCCTGCGCAACCAGATCGAGCGCCATGTGATTCGGTTCCCGGATGACTGGACGACCGAGCACCTCTTCGAGCAGCTCGGTGCCTTCGAAGCACCGCACCCCCGCTTCGGCCACTTCCTCGAGGGCCTGGCATCCTCTGCTGTCCTGCCCGACGAGCCGGCGCAGCGCCGCTTCGTCGCATTGGCCAACCGGCACCTGAACCCAGTCGGCGCCCAGTTACTGAGGTTGAACTCGTGATGTCGTCTTCGGTGATCAGGGGGTGATGGTCAGTCCCGTCTCGGCGAGGCAGCCGTCTATGAGGTGGCTGCGGTACTGGATGTGGCGGAGACCGCGCCGGATGCGCTGGGCGAGGTGTTCGGGGGTGCTGAAGGCGACGTTGGAGAGCCAGCCGCGCCGTAGCAGGGACCAGATGCCTTCGACGGGGTTGAGGTCGGGTGCGTAGGGCGGCAGGTAGTAGATGGTCGGCCAGTCCCGGGCTGCCGCCCATTTGCGCAGGTCGGCGGCCTTGTGGACGTTGAGATTGTCCCAGATGAGGACGATCGGGCCGTCGAGCTGCTGGTGTGCTGTGGTCAGCAGGTCGCGGTAGTCGCGCCAGGAGAAGCTCTTGCGTCCGTCGCGGTTGCCGTCGTCGCGGCGGGGCCGGTAGATCAGCCTCGAGCGGTGGCCGGGTTTGTAGCAGGTCAACGCTGCGATGGAGATGCGTCTGCGGGAGCGGCCGCGGACCCGCACCACCGGGGTGCGGCCACGGGGCGACCAGGTCTTCGCGTGCGGCGGCGTCATGGAGAAGCCGGCTTCGTCCTCGAAGACGAGCCAGGCTCCACGGGCCGCCGCGAGTCTTCCGCGCAGGGCCAGGTCTCCTTCACCCAGCCGGCCACGGCATCGTCGTCGCGTTCCAGGGCCCGGCGGGCGGGGACCTGGCAGGACCAGCCGTTGCGCACCAGCAGCTTGCGCACGCCCTGGATGGTGTAGGCCAGGTGGAAGCGCCGACCGATCACGGTCTTGATCCGGCCCAGGGTCCAGCGCTGGTCCTCCCAGCCGTGCGCGGCCGGCCCCTTGGCCAGCTCCGCCTCCAGCTGGGCGAACTGCTCGCCGCTCAGCCTCGGCAACGACGCCGGGCCCTGCGACCGCAGAGCACGCGGCCCGCCCTCGTCCCACGCCTGCCGCCATCGCTGCACCGATCGGACACTGACGCGCAGGTCCTTGGCGATCGCCGAACTCGCCTCGCCGCGGGCGAACCGCTCGGCCGCCTGAAGCCGTAACCCCTCGCGGAACTGCTGTCGTTCGGCGGTCAGCCCGCCCCCTTGTGGATACCGCATGCACCGGTGATACCGCAGGCGACTGCCGCCCGTCAGCCCTTACGACACCACGAGTTCAACCTCAGTAATCGGATGTCGGGCCACCGAGCCCTTCCATTAGGGAGACGCATGCCCTGCACGGCTGTGATCAGCCAGAACACGGGTCCGATAGGAAAGCGTGAGGCGAGTGAAGGCGTTCTGCGGAATCGACTGGGCCAGCGACCACCACGACATAGCCGTCGTTGACGAAACGGGTTCGCTGCTGGCCCGGGCTCGCATTGATGACACTGCGGAGGGTCTTGACCAGTTGCTGCGGATCCTCGCCGAACAGGGCGAGACCCCGCAGGAACCCATTCCCGTGGCCATCGAGACCTCCCGTGGTCTTCTGGTCGCCTGCTTGCGCACGACGCGCCGCCCTGTCTATGCCATCAACCCGATAGCCGCAGCCCGGTACCGGGATCGACACACGGTCTCCCGCAAGAAGTCCGACCACCTGGACGCCATGGTGCTGGCGAACATTCTCCGCACCGATGCTGCAGCTCACCGTCAGCTTCCTGCCGACTCCGAGCTGGCCCAGGCCGTCGCCGTGCTCGCCCGTGCTCAGCAGGACGCGGTCTGGGACCGCACCCAGGCCGGCAACAAGCTGACCTCCCACCTGCGCGAGTACTTCCCCGGCTTCCTGGCCGCTGCCGGCCACCGGCGCGAGGGGATCTACCACTCCATAGCCCGGACGCTCCTGGCCGCGGCCCCCACCCCTCAGCGGGCGGCGAAGCTCACCCGGGCACAGCTTCGGGCCTTGTTGAAGAAGGCCGGGCGGAAGAACACCATCGACAAGGAGGTCGAGCGCCTCCACGCTGCCCTTCGCATGCCGCAGATGCGGCATCTGCCCCTCGTCGAGGAGGCGATGGGACGGCAAACGCTCGCGCTGCTGCGGCAGTTGGAGGCCGCGTGTGTGAGTGCCGACGATCTCGCCGAAGCATCGGTGCAGGCGTTCGAGATGCATGCCGATGCGGAGATCATCACTAGTTTTCCGGGACTGGGGCCGCTCAGCGGAGCCCGCGTCCTGGCCGAGATCGGGGACGACCGGAGCCGGTTCGCCGACGCCAGAGGTCTGAAGGCGTACGCGGGCGCCGCTCCCGTCACCAGGGCGTCCGGCAAGAGCGTGTCCGTGGTGGCCCGCAGGGTCAAAAACCAGCGGTTGGCCAGCGTGGGCTATATGTGGGCCTTCTCCGCGATGGCTCACTCGGACGGAGCATGAGCCCACTACGACCGCCGACGTGAAGCCGGAGATCGCCACACAGCCGCCCAGAGAAACCTCTTCAACCGAATGATCGGCTGCCTTCACCACTGCCTGACACACCGCGTCACGCCTGCACGTCGACCAACTCACCCGATCCAGGACCACGTTCGAACCAGGCCGAGCAGACGAACGGATAGAGAACAGCCAGTTAGGACTCCTGTGACGGTGAGCAGGAGATGGCCCCCGGCGCTCAACTGCTGGTGCGGACCGGTTCAGCGTGATTCTGCCCGGCGCCCCCGATATTTAGGTTTCTCTGTTGTCTTATGGCGGGTTGTTACGGGCATGCCTGTGACCTGCGGTTTTGAGGTTTTGGGAGGGGTGGGGTGGTGGTCTCGTGGGGAGGCTTTGCCTGCAGGCTTTGGGTTTGGGGAGGCGCCTGCTCTTGGCTCCGAGGATTTTAGGTTGCTGGCGGGTTGTTACGGGCATG
>NZ_MSGP01000036.1 GCF_002078235.1 Streptomyces viridosporus | reverse complement strand
GAGGTACCAGGCGTGGGTGGGAGAGCGGTCCGGGCCGGGCAGCACCGTGTAGTCGACGAAGCCGTCGCAGCGCAGCTTGTTCAGGGCGCGGGAGATCAGCTGCCGGGTGCCGTTCGGGCGCAGCATCCGGCGCAGCTGGCCGGTGGTGGCGATGCGGTGCTGGGCGAGCGCGGTCATGATCTGATCACTCAAAGCCTCGACCGGGCTGGGAGACAGAGGGGAAACGCGTGTCCGCGAAGCGGAGCGGGGCATGGGAACGTCCTTTCGGCGCGCGTGCGGCTTGAGCCGAGCGCGGGCCGTTCGACCGACGGCATCAGTTGCCGACGAGGAAACCCAACAGCCCCGACCAGACCACCGACCACGAAGGCCCGACCACGGTCACGAAGGGGAAACATCCCGGTGGTCGGCCCTGTGCCCCCCGACCACGGACTCCTCGGGCTGCGCAGACTGAAGGACCCGATCAGTGGCCGGCCGACGGCACGGGTTATTGCCCGGTCAGACAGGGTGAGTTCGAAGTCCCTGGAAAACGGACGATGGCCGGTCCGCAGCAGCATCTGCTGCTGCGGGGCGTAGTGGCGAGCTACGCCATGCCGGCCATCGTTGCGGTATCCGGCCCGCAGGGGATCAACAACCCATAACCGGATACCGCGTCTGTGGGGTGGTGGGCTTGTGGCCACCGCCGGGGTGCTACCTGTTTCGCGCGGCTTTCTGTTCGAGGATGCGCCGGCGTGTCCACCGGCGTCTCCCGCCGCTCTCCGTGACCGCATCCACCGTCTTCAGCAGGGGCAGGTTGCCCTGGGCGAGGCTGCTGCTGAAGGAGGTGACGCTCTTGAATCCGAGCAGGGCAGCGGCTTGTGTTGCGCCCAGCAACTCGTCCGGATCTCCGTCGACGGGGACATCCGGCAAAGGCCGCGTCGGCCGTCCGGTCACCTTGCGTCTGCCCATGCCCGGACGGGTGGCCTGCCAGTCCAGCAGGGTCTGCACCCGCCACCTGCGCCGCCGGTAGGGCCTTTCGGGAGTGCCGAGCTCTTCGACGACGTCGGGTTTCGGGAAGTAGCCGGGGTGATCTCGCAGGTAGTGGTTGACCTGCTGAGGGCTTTTGTAACCGAGGAACTTCGAGGCCTCGGTGCTGGTGAGCAGCTGGTCCGGGTCAAGGGCCGGAGGCTTGTGCTCCTGCAGGCGGGACAGTTTGCGCTGGGCGAACCAGGTGTCCACATCCTTCCCGTCCCACTGCCGGGCGCGGCCGCGGTGGCCGACGACATCCGGGAACCCGGTGGTCTCCCGCTCGAGGTACAGCGAGCTGATACGTGCAGGGGTCAGCCCGTACTTCGCGGCAATGTCCGCGGCCTCGACGACGCGCCGTGTGGAGCGGGCCATGGTGTGGGAGTCCCATCGTGTGATGCGGAGCCGGCCTCCCCGACCCGCAACACACATAATGGCCCCTGTTGAGGTCGGGTGTCCAGCTTGACGCCCATTTTCAGGCCGCGGGGAAAGCCGACGCCTACTCCTCGGGGAGGAGGCTGAATCCCCGGCGGGCGGCGTCTTCCACCATGGCGGAGTAGGCGAGTGCTGCGGGGGTCATGTCCCACTCGGCCAGGGCGAGGAGCAGCACCATTTCCGCATGGTCCCGTGTGGCGTCGTAGGGGACTTTGGCCGCATCGGCTGCGGCCGCGAGGTCGGTGGTGGACATCCCCTGCAGGCGGGTCGCGGTCGCCTGGTGCGTCTCCTGCAGGCCCTGGTGGTAGAGGACATTGCCTTCGCGCAGCAGGTCCAGGAGGTCCTCGCCGTCGGCGGCTGGTGCGGCCGCGGACAGTTCCAAAAGGCGCTGGGTGCTCGTCGTCATCATGGTCAGTATGCCTCTCTAAAAGGGCTGGGAAGGAAGGTCGGGGGCGGTGGGGTCTGTATCGCAGCCGCCGCAGGCCGGGCCGGAGGCCGGCCGGGCGGCGAGGTGGACGGCTTTGCGTGGTGGCTGTTGCAGGGCGGTGCGGATCTGCCGCTCCAGCAGGTCCATGTCGGGGCCGTCGTCCGGCAGGACGATGCCGGGGTCGGGGGCGGTGGGCAGGCGGCTTTGTTCGATCAGGTCGGTGATGCGCCAGTCGGGACGGAAGCTGTCGCCGCGGGCGGATTCGACCTCGGCGTACAGCTCGGCGAGCCGGGGCCGGCGGGCGATGGCCAGCAGCAGGTCCCGCTTGGAGGCGAACACGCACAGCGAACAGGAGCAGCGGCTGGTGCCCTTGAAGTCCCCGGCACCGGGGAAGGAGTCGTAGGTCCAGTGGTAGGGCACGGGGGCGTCCCGGTGCCATTTGAGGACCGCGGCGGTGGGCCAGTCCTTGACCGGCAGCCACTCGTCCACGATCCGTGCGCCGTTGGTCAGGACGTTGCGGTAGGCGGGGTGGTGGGCGCGGTCGCGGCTCTCGTCGGCCCGCAGCCCCATGACCTTCAGGATCCGCACGGGCCGGCCGAGCTCGCGGCGCAGCCGGCGCACCAGGGGAGTCCAGGCGGTGGAGATGATCGACTCCTTGGCGTACTTGCGGCAGTAGGGACTGCCCATGCGGGGGAAGCGACCGTAGGCGGCGATCTCGGTGAGCAAGAACGCGGGCCGTACGACTTCCACATGGCGGTCGGGCGGGATGCCGCAGGCCGCGCTCTGGGCGGCGGCGAGCTCGGACATCGACGCATAGCGCGTGCCGTCGACGTGCACGGCCGGCCACTCCAGCGGCCCGAGCGTGGCGTGGTAGCTGATCACCCGGTCGGTGACCCCGGCCGCCGCGGCGTCCCGCATGAACGACCACAGCATGACGCTGCTGTCCTTGCCGCCGGACAGCTGCGGGGGCGAGCAGGTCGTAGGCAGCCAGGTCCGGGGCGTCGGACGGGCAGACGGTGGGGCGTGCGGGCATGACTGCTCCAAGGAAGGCAGGGGAATGGGCGGACGGCCGTCACAGGGCGGCCGGTTCGGGATCGGGACGGCGCGGATAGGGCGGTCGCGCATCGATCCCGATCTTGATGCGGGCACGTTGTCGCCGGTTTTGGCCCAGGGGGAAGATGAAGCGGTGGCGCCGCGTATGGCGGACGGTACGGGCACTGATCGCTGTCAGGGCCTTCCGTAGCCACACCGCGGGATCGCAGCCGGCCCGCGGCACGGGGGCGCCCAGCGCGATCAGCCGGGCCTCGACGTACTGGTGGCCCTGTTCCTGGCGGCGGACCTTCTGCGCGGCTCGGTCGGAAGCGCACGGGTTCGCAGATTCTGAGAAGCGCTCGCGCGGGAACCCGCACCTGTCGACGTCTATAGGTACCGACGCCGTTCGGGTTGCACCGTGCTGGGCCTTCTTCCCCGACACGTGGTGCACGGTAGGTGGTGGACGTTCGGCTGCATCGTGATGTCCGGTTTCCGCCAGCACGATCGGTGGCTGCTTTGAAGACTCGGCATATGATCTTCACGACCCCCCCGACGCCGGCGATAAGCGCGGACATGCTCATCGCGCTCCTGGTCTTCTTGTTCCCGCTCGCGTACAGTCCGGGCCCGGGAAACGCGTTCTTCGCGGCGATCGGTGCGTCGAAGGGGCTGCGCGCCGCTGTGCCGGCCCTTGCCGGGTACCACATCGCGACCTTCGGTGTGACCGCGGCGATCGGGATCGGGATGGGGGTCACCATCCTGGAGCATCCCTTGTTCGCAATGGTGCTCAGCGCGGTCGGGAGCCTCTACGTGTTGTGGTTGGCGGTGACGTTCGTTCGTGCCGCTCGGGCGAAGGGAGGATCCACGGCGGATGCCGCATCGGCCGGGGAGCAGCGGGTCGGGTTCTGGGCCGGCGCGATCGTCCTGCTACTGAACCCCAAGGCGTACTACATCATCGCGGTGTTGTTCACGCAGTTTCTCAGGCCGCCCGCCAACGACGACGTCACCACGGTGCTGGTGATCACGGTTGTGTTCACGCTGAACAACCTCGTCGCCTTCATCGTCTGGGCACTCGGCGGCCGGGCGCTTACCGCCCTGTTCCGCAGTGAGCGGTCGAAGCGATGGATCGACTGCTTGTTTGCCGCCACCTTGATCGGAGTTGCGGTCTGGATGGCGGTACCGCTGTTCACCTAATCAGAAGCCACACACGACTCAGCGCAACGCGCCCCTGCCCCTGGCCGGCCGCGAACGGCTGGCACGCTTGCCGTCATCGATGGATGGTCCGTGCGGCGCGCCGCTACCATCACGGCCTTCCGCTGGTGGATCGCAGCTCCCGGCCACACTCGCCGCCGACGCGGACGCCAGGAAGCATCGAACGGCGCATCGTGTCGCTGCGATTCAACGGGACCAGCTCCGGCAGTGCCTTGGTGAGCACGGCCGGGCTGACCGGTACGCCGAACACCGCCACGCCGCTGAGCTGCGGCTTGTCGGCCGAGACGTCGTACAGGCCGAACCTGTGGACGGCTGATCAGGAAGAAGCGGAGTAGTGATGCTTGCGGACGAATGCTTCGGCGTCCTTCTCGCTGATCCGCTCCACGACTGGTATAGAGGCAGTGTTTTGACCCTGCGCTATTCAGTGTCGTCTCAAGCATAGTCGTCACCGAGCGTCACCTCGGAGGGCAGCATCTCTACGGGAACCGCTCGACTGCATCCATGCGTCGGTTCCCACATGGCTGTCCCCCCTCCGCCAACGGTTCCTCCGCCCTGGGCGCATTGTGGCGTCCATGCCACCCCTGCGAATCCTGTTGGTTGTTCCGGCCGCAAAGTTGCCCCGTATGACGCCTGCCTTGAACACCTGACACCTGACGAACGGCACGCGTATCTAAGCAGCATTCATCCCGGAGACTCCGTTGATCACAGAGGTACCACCTTTACCGAGCAGTTGCTCAACGAGTTGATCGAGCGGTTCCGTCAGGACGGGCGCCCCCGGCTAGGGACTGCAATGTTTGGATGGTCGCGATTCACCGGTCCAGCCAAATTTGGCGGTGCCATATTCGAAGGCCCCGCCAGGTTCAGTGGTGCAGTATTTGAAGACGATGCTCGATTTGACGGGGCAACCTTCGAGGCGACGACCCAACTTGGCCCCATGCTGTGCTCGAAACGATTCGGACTCTCGGGTGCGAATTTTGCGCAGCCGGTGAAAATAGAGGCAGCTGCACGGTCTGTTGAGTGCGAGAGGACGCGCTGGGCGTCCCGGGCAAGCCTGGCCGTGCGATACGCCGAACTAGATCTTACTGACGCTATATTCGAAAACAAGGTCACTGTAACTACTCGAGAGTCGCCATGGAATACATACTTGGGGCCGCTCGCGGAAGGGCATTTTTCGGGGCCTGTCACTGCCAAGGTTGTCAGCATCTCAGGGATTGACGCAGCCAACCTAGTCCTATCTGGGATCGATTTGAGCGCATGCTCCTTCACCGGGTCGGTGAACCTCGATCAAATACGATTGGAGGGCGACGTCACACTGCGCCGTACACCCCGCGGGTGGATCAAGGTGCATGGGTTACCTCTTCGCTTCACCGATAGGACCATCCTCCATGAGGAAGCGAGCTGGCGGGTAAGAAATTACGGTGATGGGAGCTGGGGGTCTGTTGGCGCCCCAGACACACCCACTCCTGCAGTCCTCACATCCCTTTACAGGCAACTACGTAAGTCCTTCGAGGACGGGAAGAATGAAGCTGATGCCGCTGACTTTTACTATGGCGAAATGGAGATGCGTAGGAACGATAAGACGAGAGCGCGGAGCGAACGTGGCTTGTTGGTTGCATATTGGATGCTGTCGGGATACGGACTCCGTGCCACCCGCTGCCTCGCATGGCTCATGCTAAGCATGGCAGCCGTCACTCTTTTGCTTGCATTCTGGGGATTGCCACTGAAAGACCCTTCGCTAGTAAGTGAAGTAAAACACCCCAGCGCCGAAGCAGTAGTGATAACCGATCGCGAGGACCTGGAACCTCCATCTGGACCATTACGCGATCGACTAACGGCAACTCGCCTTGATAAATCAGTCGAGGTGGTCCTAAATTCTGCCATATTTCGAACGAGTGGGCAGAACCTCACCACGATAGGGAGGTATACCGAGATGACGGCCCGGATCGTTAATCCAGCTCTTTTAGGGCTAGCAATTCTTGCAGTGCGGAACCGAATCAAGCGTTAACCGTTTTTCGTAGCGGCGCGCATCGAAGCCTCCCTCACCGACATGTCGCCAGGAGTGCTGGCGCTGACGCCACCGCTGGCACCAGGGCGACGAGATCGGCACCTCCGGGAGGTCTTCGAACGGCAGCGTCTGCTGAACCGGGACCATCACCGGCCTCTCCCACCTACGGGCTCTTTCGGCAGCGCCCTGTCGGTGCAGGGGCAGAGCTGACCGGCGGTTGCGGATGCGGTCATCGATGCGCCGATCAGGCGCGGCAAGGTCGTCATGCGTCGTTTCCAGACAGCGGTGGAACCGGGCACGGACAGAGACCAGCGCGGTCTCTCCCGGCCGGGGTGATGAGAGGGATCAGGTGAGGGGGAGCCGGGTGGCGGAGCCGGAGAGCAGGGCGTGCCATTCCTGCTCGAAGTGCTTGTCCTGTTTGTCGATCACGCGGGCGGGGGCGGTGACGAACAGCTCTTCCGCCATCGGCCAGGTCTCGCGGCGGGGACGGAGCCAGGCGCGGGCGCGTCCGTAGAGCGGGTCGTGCTCGACGTTGATGCCGTGCCGCTCGGACACGGTGATCAGCCGCCGGGCCAGCTGCCGCGGGCGGCCGATGCCGACGCGCTCGGTGGAGCGCATCACCGGGCGGCGCTTGCCGGTCTGGGACAGCAGGAACAGGCGGCGCACGTGGTAGAGCGCCCAGGGCATGCCGAGCTCGCGCTCGAACGCCTCCAGACAGGCACGGCCCCCGGGCCGGGAGCGGTCGAGGAACTCCAGCAGGCTGCGCCTGCCGTACAGCTTGGTGTGGGGGTTCAGGCTCATCGCCGTGTGCTCCAGGCGCAGCACCTCACCGGCGATGTCCGGGTGCGAACGCATGCGCTCCAGGTGGGCGGGCAGCACGTCCATGGAGACGGGAAAGCAGCAGAAGGTGCAGTAGCTCTTGGGCCAGTGCACGCCGAAGCGCTCCAGGAGGTAGTCCTCGCACTGCCGGCGGTGCCAGCCCCAGTCGATGAGCGGATACACCCCGGTGCGCCCGGGGATCTTCGAGGCGGCCGTGTCGCCGAAGCGGCGCCCGGGCTCGTCGGCGTTGAAGCCCATGATCTGCCGGAACGGGCGCCCGCCCATCTCCTGCACGAGCCACCGGTCACTGACCTTGCCCTTGGCGCGCAGACTGCTTCTCCGGACCAGAGCAAGCGAGCCAATCATGTTCGTCGGTAGTTGCCTGACGGATAGGTGACACGCCAGGGGGCCTCCGTTTGGAGAACGTCATACTGGTGGGGGAGAGGGGGCTCGGGTGAACGCCTCGGTGGTTTCGCTGATCATCGCCTTCCTGGGGATTGTTGGAACGCTTGTATCGGGGCTTTTGACGCAGCGGCTCGCGGAGAAGGTCAAGGCCAGGGAGTTAGCTCATGCCGAGCGGCAACGGGTCGACGAGCGGCGGTATGAGGAGGAGCGGGCGATGGTCGAGGCCATCAGGGCTTGCTGCGCCGCGCTGATCACCGCTTCTATGGACTATCACTCTGAACTCAACAACTTTTGGTATGCGTTACGGGTCGATCGCGTCACTGAAGAACTGCGGTCACGCCTGGATGACGCGCGACGGGAGCAACGCGCGCGACACTCCGAAGCGCAGATGCGCGTCCCAGACGACGTAATCGTGGCCGCCAACGCGGTAAACCGCGGGCTCAACCGGGTGTATGGGGTTCTCAAGCGTCTGGACGGTGGGATGCCGCCGCGCCGGGAAGGTGAGTCCATGGAGCAGGCTCACGACCAGATCATGGAGACCTGGAACCAGCTCGTTGCCATGGGCATTATCATGCGGAGGAGCATTGGTGTTTCTCCCCACCGGTCTATGTCCGAGGAGCCGTGAGCCTGATCCATCGGCCGTGGGTCAGGCTGAGTGGGCGCGAGTGCTTGGGATGCCGCGAGAGAGACGGGTGGCCGATGTGTGAGTCGGGCTGTGTCGGCTTGTTTCGTTCGTCGGCCTGCACGCGCTGCTGCCACACATTGACGGCGCTGTGAGCGGCGAGGTCCGCGGCGACCTGCTCGGGGGCGAAGTGAGCGGCGAGTGCGGACCGCTCGGACGGCATGCGGATAGCAGGCAAGACGGTCTCCAGACAGGCGACGGTCGTCGACGGACGAAGCGGCGCCCCACCGCTTCCCTTCTTCCTCATTCCTTCGGCGCCGCTTCGTCCGTCGAC